>JAQTYE010000098.1 GCA_028749255.1 Paracoccaceae bacterium
GCCCGCCGACCCGGTGCGCCAGATCGCGGGCCGGTCCGCCACGCCCGAGACGGTGGCCAATATCCGGCACCAGCTTGGTCTCGATCAACCCTTCGTGGTGCAATACTGGCGCTATCTGACGGGGCTTTTCCAGGGCGATATGGGCCGCAGCTACCTGCAGAAGACGGAAGTCGCGACCCTGGTTGCTGCGCGGCTGCCCGCAACCTTGCTGCTGATGCTGGGCGCGATCGTGGCCGAGCTGGTCATGGGGTTGACACTGGGCATCGTGGCCGCGATCCGGCGCGGCGGGGCGCTGGACCAGTCGCTGATGATCACTTCTTTCGTCGCGGTCTCGGCGCCGCAATTCGTGGTCGGTCTACTGCTGCTCTATGTTTTCGCGGTCAAGCTGAGCTGGTTCCCGATCGGCGGCTACGGCAGCTTCTCGAACCTTGTCCTGCCTGCGCTGACGCTCGGGATCATGGGCTCGGGCTGGTATAGCCGGATGATGCGCTCCTCGATGATCGACGTGCTGCGCTCGGACTATATCCGCACCGCGCGTGCCAAGGGGCTGCGCCGTTTCCGGGTGCTGGCGCTGCACGCGATGCCGAATGCCATCCTGCCGATCATCGCGATGATCGGGATCGACATCGGCATCTTCATGTCCGGCATCGTCGTGGTCGAAAGCGTCTTCGGCTGGCCCGGTATCGGCCAGCTCGCCTGGCAGGCGATCCAGCGCGTCGACATCCCGATCATCATGGGCGTCACGCTGGTTTCGGCCTGCGCGATCGTGGTGGGCAATCTGCTGGCCGACCTGATTACCCCGTTCATAGATCCGCGCATCAAGCTGCGCTGATCGCAACCAGATACCCCGGTCAACCGGGGGGCACACGAAAAGAAAAATTCAACAGACGGAGAACAACCCAAATGAGCCTGATGAAAAACATTCTCACCACAAGCGCGCTGTCGCTGTCTCTCGGTCTTGTGAGCTTCGCCTCGGCACAGGACTACCAGCCCGACCCCAACGCCAAGCCCGGCGGCAATATCATCGTCACCTACAAGGACGATGTTGCCACGCTTGATCCCGCGATCGGCTATGACTGGCAGAACTGGTCGATGATCAAGTCGGTCTTTGACGGGTTGATGGATTACGTCCCCGGCACCACCGAACTGCGCCCGGGCCTCGCCGAGAGCTACGAGATTTCCGACGACGGCACGACCTTCACCTTCAAGCTGCGCAAGGGCGTGAAGTTCCACAATGGCCGCGAGATGACGGCCGAAGACGTGAAATATTCGCTCGACCGCGTCACCACCCCGGCCACCCAATCGCCGGGTGCAGGCTTCTTCGGCTCGATCAAGGGCTATGACGCGATGGCGGATGGTTCTGCCTCCAGCCTCGAAGGCGTCACCGTCGTCGATCCCTATACCGTCAAGATCGAGCTGTCGCGCCCTGATGCGACCTTCCTGCATGTGATGGCGCTGAACTTCGCCTCGGTCGTGCCGAAGGAAGCGGTCGATGAATACGGCGCGGATTTCGGCAAGCACCCGGTGGGCACCGGCGCGTTCAAGCTCGCCGACTGGACCATCGGTCAGAAGCTCGTCCTGCAGAAGAACGCCGATTATTGGCGCTCGGGCGTGCCGTATCTCGACAGCATCACCTTCGAGGTCGGGCAGGAGCCGATCGTAGCGTTGCTGCGCCTGCAGAAGGGTGAGGTGGACGTGCCCGGCGATGGCATCCCGCCCGCGAAGTTCGCCGAGGTGATGGGCAATCCCGACGAAGCCAAGCAGGTCGTTGTCGGGGGGCAGCTGCATACCGGCTACATCACGCTCAACGTTCAGATGGCGCCCTTCGACAAGGTCGAGGTGCGCCAGGCGATCAACATGGCGATCAACAAGGATCGCATCGTGCAGATGATCAACGGCCGCGCGACCCCCGCGACCCAGCCGCTGCCGCCCTCGATGCCGGGCTATACCAAGGATTACGCGGGCTACCCCTTCGATCCTGAAAAAGCCAAGGCGATGCTTGCAGAGGCCGGTCTGCCCGACGGGTTCGAGACCGAGCTTTATGTGATGAACACCGATCCCAACCCGCGCATCGCGCAGGCGATCCAGCAGGACCTTGCGGTGATCGGTGTGAAGGCTGACATCAAGGCGCTGGCACAGGCCAATGTCATCGAGGCGGGCGGCACGCCGAAGTCCGCGCCGATGATCTGGTCGGGCGGCATGGCCTGGATTGCCGACTTCCCCGATCCGTCGAACTTCTACGGGCCGATCCTTGGCTGTGCCGGTGCGGTTGAAGGCGGCTGGAACTGGTCGTGGTATTGCGACAAGGACCTCGACGCGATGGCTGCCGAGGCGGACTCGATCACCGATCCGGCCAAGCAGGACGAACGCCTGCAGAAATGGTCCGATGTCTACATGAAGGTCATGGAAGGCGCGCCTTGGGTCCCGGTGTTCAACGAGAACCGCTACACCATGAAATCGCCCCGGATGGGGGGGGCGGACGCGCTCTATGTCGATCCGGTTTCGATCCCGGTGAACTACGATTATGTCTATGTGACGGAGTAAACGCACATGTGCAAAGCCTGTGACTACACGATCCACGGCGCACAGCACCATTTCGGCTGGGACAACTCGCTTGTCCCGGCCGCGACGGTCGCTCCGGGATCGACCATCGAGTTCTACTGCCACGACAGCTCGGCCGGACAGCTCGGGCCGTCCTCGACGGTGGAGGACGTGAAGACCCTCGATTTCGGCAAGATCAATCCGGTCACCGGGCCGATCTATGTCGAAGGCGCCAAGCCCGGTGACGTGCTCAAGGTCACCATCGACAGCTTCGCGCCGCGCGAGCAGGAGGGCTCTGCCTGGGGCTGGACCGCGAACATCCCCGGCTTCGGGCTGCTCGCCGACCAGTTCGAGGACCCGGCACTGAACATCTGGAAATACGACGCCGCTTCGCCCGACAAGGCGCTTTGGGGCCGCGAAGGCAAGGTCGCGCTCAAGCCCTTCTGCGGCACCATCGGTGTGGCGCCGGCCGAAGCGGGCCTGCATTCCATCGTCCCGCCGCGCCGCGTGGGCGGCAATCTCGACATCCGCGATCTGGCGGCGGGCACGACGCTTTACCTGCCGGTCGAGGTCGATGGCGCGCTCTTCTCCGTGGGCGACACACATGCCGCGCAAGGCGATGGCGAGGTCTGCGGCACTGCGATCGAAAGCCCGATGAACTGCGTGCTCAGCTTCGATCTGATCAAGAACGAAAAGCTGAAATTCCCGCGCTTCACCACACCGGGGCCGGTCACGCGCCACCTCGATACGGCGGGCTACGAGGTCACGACGGGGATCGGGCCGGACCTGATGTCGGGTGCGCGCGATGCGGTTTCCGGCATGATCGACCTGCTGTGCAAGACGCGCGGCATGTCGGCGGTCGATGCCTATATGCTGGTCTCGACCTGTGGCGATCTGCGGATCTCCGAGATCGTGGACATGCCGAACTGGGTCGTCAGCTTCTATTTCCCGAGAAATGTGTTCGAATGATCGACGTGACAGAAATAAACCCCGGGGCCGCCTTGGCCCCGGAGAGGGCCCAGCCGGTGCTGTCCGTCGAAGGGCTCACGATCTCGGTGCGCTCCGAGGGGCGCGAACGCCCGTTGGTGAGCGGTCTGAGCTTCTCTCTGGCGCGCGGGGAGACCATCGCGATCGCGGGTGAAAGCGGCTCGGGCAAGTCGCTGACCTCGTTGGCGATCATGGGGCTGCTGCCGCCACCCGCGCTGCGTGTCAGCGCCGGTGCGATCCGTTTCCATGATGAAGACCTCACGGGCCTGCCCGAGAGCCGGATGCGCGCCATTCGCGGCAATCGCATCGCGATGATTTTTCAAGAGCCGATGACCTCGCTCAACCCGGTTCTGACGATCGGCCTGCAACTGGCCGAGGCGATCCGCGCGCATGAGCTGGTCTCGAAACGCGAGGCCCGCGCCCGCGCGCTCGAAGCGTTGCGCCGCGTGCGGATTTCCGAACCCGAGCGCCGGATGGGTCAGTATCCGCACGAGCTTTCAGGTGGGATGCGTCAGCGCGTGATGATCGCGATGGCGTTGGCCCTGCGCCCCGATGTGCTGATTGCGGACGAACCCACGACCGCGCTCGATGTGACCGTGCAGCGCGAGGTGCTCGATCTGTTGCGCGATCTGCAAAGTGAGATGGGCACCGCGATCATTCTGATCACCCATGACATGGGCGTCGTGGCCGAAATGGCCGAGCGGGTGATCGTGATGAAGCAGGGCCAGGCGGTGGAGACGGGCGCGGTCGCGCAGATATTCTCGGGGCCGCGCGCGGCCTATACCAAGGACCTGCTAGCGGCGGTGCCGCGCATGGGCGATGGGAGTGGTGCTCCGGCGGCGGCACCTGACGCGAAACCCGTGGCGCGCCTGCGCGACGTGAAGGTGCATTTCGATATTCGCGGCGGGATCCTGTCGCAGGTGACCCATCGCGTTCACGCGGTCGAGGGCGTCAGCTTCGACATCATGGAGGGCGAGACCTTCTCGCTCGTCGGCGAAAGCGGCTGCGGCAAATCCACGATCGCGAAGGCGCTCACGGGGCTCGTGCCGCATCAGGGCCGGATCGAGGTCGCAGGTCACACCCTGGGTGGGCTGAGCGGGCCGAAGATGAAGGCCATGCGCCGCGATGTGCAGATCGTGTTCCAGGACCCGATGGCCGCGCTTGATCCACGGATGCGCGTTGGCGATCTTGTGGCCGAACCGCTGGTGATCCATGGCATCGGCACCCCCGAGGAACAGCGCGAGAAGGTCGCGGGCCTGTTCGAGCGCGTGGGGCTGACCCGAGATCAGCTCGACCGCTATCCGCACGAGTTCTCGGGCGGTCAGCGTCAACGGATCTGCATTGCCCGCGCGCTGGCGTTACAGCCGAAGCTGATCGTTGCAGATGAAAGCGTCTCGGCGCTCGATGTCTCGGTGCAGGCCCGGGTGCTGGAACTGCTTGATGCGCTGAAACGCGAATTTGGCATCGCCTATCTGTTCATCAGTCACGATATGGCCGTGGTCGAGAATATCTCGGACCGGATCGCGGTGATGTATATGGGCCAGATCGTCGAGATGGGCACGCGGGCGCAGATTTTCGGATCGCCCCGGCATCCCTACACAAAGCGCCTGATGGCGGCTGTTCCGTTTCCTGATCCCGACAGGGTCCGCCCGCCCACGCCGCGCCTGTCCGGCGAGGTGCCAAGCCCGGTCTACAAGCTGGGTGAACGCCCGCCGCATCTATCGCTGCGCAACATCGGCGGCGGGCATCTTGTGGCTGACCTTGATATTCAGGCGACGGCCTTCAGCGGCGCGGCTTTCTGAAGCGGCGTAACGATCAGAGTAAGCGGCGGGTGTCTTCCGCGCCGCCCTCTGCTTGCGCCGTTTGTCAGGCTGGGGCCGGTCGGCCGGGGAGGCCATCGGTTTACGGATCGAGATGATCGCGTAGCCTGTAGTAGTGGATGCCGAGGCTTCCATAGAGCGGGTGCAGCGCGTGGAAGGGCAGCGCGGGGATCGACGGGCGGATCGGGATTGGCAGCGGGGTGCCCACGGCCAGATAGTCTGCGAACGCCTTGCCCAGTGCCACCGCAAGCGCCACGCCGCGACCGTTGAACCCGGTTGCCGCCAACAGGCCGGGCGCGGGTTCGCACAGGCGAACGCGATGGTCCGGGGTCATGCCGACCCTGCCGAACCAGCGATGCTCTATCTTGAAATCGGCGTTGAAGATCCGCTTCAGCTCGGCCTCGATCCGGGAAAACCCCGCGGCGTCTTGCGGGTCCGAGAAGCTGCCACGCCCGCCAAGCAGCAATCGGTTTTCCGGCCCGATGCGGAAATAGGTGCCAACGCGCCGGGCTTCGGAGACGACAACGCCCCCCGGCAGGAGGCGCGCAAGGTGCTCGGGGCTCAGCGGCGCGGTGGCGATTTGGAAACTGTTGGCGGGCACTGTGGCGCGGGCAAGGTTTCGATCAAGCCCGGGCGGGGTATAGACGTTGCTGGCCAGAACCACGCGCGCGGCTTCGACCTGCACGCCATGTGCAAGTTGTGCGCGCCAACCAGATCCTGCGCGGGTCAGCCCGGTGACGGGCGATCTGGCATAGATCTGAACGCCGGCCGCCTGCGCCGCCCGCGCCAGACCGTGCGCAAGTTTGAGCGGGTGGATTTTTCCCGCCCGTGCGTCGTGCCATCCGCCGCGAAAGGCCCGCACGCCGGTCGCGGTTTCCATCGCGGCGGCGTCAAGCCACGCGACCGGGGCGCCGCGCGCCTGCCATTGCGCCATGCGGGACTGCAAGCCGGGCAGATGCGTGGCCTTGCTTCCAGCCTGTATCCAGCCGCCGCGCACGGCGTCACATTCGATACCCAACCGCGCGACCACGGAAAACAGCGTCTCGGCTGTGGCCCCCGCGAATTCGGTGGCCCGTGGCCCCCAAAGCCGATCAAGTGCATCGGGGTCGTCCTTGAGGCCGGGGATCACCTGCCCCCCGTTGCGCCCCGAGGCGCCAAAGCCCGGCGTCTCGGATTCCAGCAGCACGACCTGCGTGCCCAGTTCGGCAAGATGGAGCGCCGTGGAAAGGCCCTGAAACCCGCCCCCGATCACCAGCACATCGGTGCGCAGGCTCTCGGTCAGCTGCGGCAGATCGGGGGCCGGATTGGCGGTAGCGGCCCAAAGCGATTGAAAGCTCATCAAAAGACCCCGTCAGAATGGGTGGGTTACACGGCGCAGAAATTCTTGGGTGCGCGCGTTCTGTGGCCGGGCAAGAACCTCTTCGGCGGTGCCGTGTTCCTCGATTTGCCCCTTGTCGAGGAAGAACACGTTACTGGCCACTTCACGCGCGAACTGGATTTCATGCGTGACGATCAGCATCGTCATGTGATCTTCGGCAAGATCGCGCAGAACCGACAGAACCTCACCGACCATTTCGGGATCCAGCGCCGAGGTCGGCTCGTCCAGCAAGATCGCCTCGGGGCGCATCGCCAGCGCCCGCGCAATGGCGACGCGCTGCTGTTGCCCGCCTGAAAGCGCGGAGGGGTAGAAATCCATCTTGTCCGCCAGGCCGACGCGGCGCAGGTGGTCCTCGGCCCGGGCGCGGACCTCGGCCTTGGGTTCCGCCAGAACCTGCACCGGGCCTTCCATCACGTTTTCAAGCGCGGTCATGTGCGGGAACAGGTTGAACCGCTGAAACACCATCGCAACCCGGGTGCGGATCTTGTGGATCGACGGGGCATGGGCATCGACTTTTTCATTGTCGATCAGGATGCGCCCGGACTGGTAATCTTCAAGCCCGTTGACGCAGCGCAGCAACGTCGATTTGCCAGAGCCCGAGGCCCCGATCAGGCAAGCCACCTGACCTTTGTCAACTTCGGCGTCGATGCCTTTCAGAACCTCGTGCTTGCCATAGGATTTATGGACATTCTCGAATCGGATCACTTTGAGGCTCCCATCTTGAGTTCCACCCTGCGCATCAGGATATTGAGCGGGATTGTCAGGCACAGGTAAAGTGCCGCAACCATGGTGAAGACGGTCATGTTGTCGAAGGTCGAGGAGGCCAGCATCTTGCCCTGCATCGTCAGCTCTGCCACCGAGATCACCGAAACCTGACTGCTGTCCTTGAGCAGCATCACCATGTTGTTCCCGTAAGGCGGCAGCGCGATGCGAAACGCCTGCGGCAGCACAATGCGGCGCATCATCTTGCCATGTTTCATGCCAATGGATTTTGCCGCTTCGACCTGCCCCCTGTCCACAGCCTCGATGCCGCCGCGAAAGGTTTCGCCGATGTAGCACGAATAGGTGAGCGCAAGGCCAACGACCCCGGCCTGAAAGGCGGTCAGGTCCAGCCCGATTTCAGGCATGACAAAGTAGATGTAGAACAAGACGACAAGGATCGGGATGCCGCGCAGAAATTCCACGATGTAGCGTGCGGGCAATTCCAGCCAGCGATTGCCCGAACTGCGCATGATCGACCAGACCAGCCCAAGCGCCGAGGCAAGCACCAACGACAGCAAAGTGACGGCCACTGTCTGCCACAGGCCGGTGACGAGGAGCGGAAGATATTCCTGAATCCGCTCTGAAAGGGGGGACATGCAGGTCTCCTGTCTGAAAAATAGGGGCCCGACGCGGTGCGCCGGGCCGTTTCATCTGCTCAAAGGCCGTATTTGCCGAAAATCTGGGTCAGCTCGCCGCTTTCCGTCAGCGCCGCGATGGATGCATTCACCTTTTCCAGCAGTTCGGGCTTGTCCTTGGACACGGCCAGCGCCACGTCCCCCATGCCCATCGGCGTATAGCCGTCAACCAGCCGCACCCCCAGCGCCGGGTTTTGCGAAATCTGGTAGGCCACGATCGGCTTGTCGCCAAAACCGGCCTTGATCCGGCCGAGTTTCACATCGCGCATGATATCCACGAGGCTGTCGTAGAGTTTCACCTCGCTGAAGATCCCCTTGGCCTGAAGCTGATCGGCAAAGGTGGTGCCGATCTGGGCGCCAACGACCTGGCCCGCAAGATCGTCGATCTGATAGCTGGCGGTGTCATCTGCGGCGACGAAGGCGGCATCCCCATAGCTGTAGACCGGCGTCGAGAAATTCACGACTTCCTTGCGCTTGTCGGTCGCGAACATGCCTGCGGAAATCAGGTCGATCTTGTCGGTTTGCAGTGCCGGGATCAGCGCCGAGAACTGCGAGATCGCAAATTCGGGCGTCACGTCAAGATCCCGGGCAATCGCTGTGGCAAGATCAACCATGGCGCCGGTGGGTTTTTGGGTCGCGGTATCAACGAAGGTGAACGGAATGCCGGTGGTGGTGATGCCCACCGTCAGCGTTTCGGCCTGAACCTGCAGCGCGCCAAGGGCAAGTGCGGCGGCCAAAGCGAGTGAGCGGAGTTGCATGAGCGATATTCCCTGTGTTGGGCGCCGGGCCTTCCGCCTTCAGCGGGGGTGGCGCAGTTTTGTCTGTCCTTCACGATATTGAAGAATGCTCACTTTGCAACCAAAATTCCGAACATTCTTCATAATGGTGAAAAATGTTTGCCCGACAGATGGTTTCGCTTCATTTTTCCAATGCGGGCGACTACATGTGGTCTACCGGAGGCGCGCAGTCGTCGGATCATGTTCACCTGGATGAAGAATCGCCCATGCCCATTGCCGAAAATGAAGCGAAGCTGCAAAATGACCCGATGAGCGAAATGGACGACGTTTCGCTTGGCGAGGCGGTGCGTCAGGCCCGCAAGCGTCGCGGGTTTTCGCTGCAAACCGTCGCGGACGGCGTCGGTATTTCAACCGGGCTTCTCAGTCAGATCGAACGGGGTATTTCCTCGCCCTCGATCCGCAACCTGCGGGCGGTCTGTGACGTGATCGGCATTCCATTCCTGTCATTGTTTGCCGAGACCGACAGCGCCAGCCGGGAGGCCGGCATCATCGTGCGCGAGGGGCGTCGCCGGAGTGTGGATTTCGGCGACAAGGGTATGGTGAAGTCTTTTCTGACCGCCCATGACAAGGGCGCATTGCAGGTGATGGAGATTGTCCTCGCGCCGGGCGGCAGTTCGGGCGAGGAATCCTATGCCCATGAAGGCGAGGAATGCGGCGTTGTCCTGTCCGGCAAGCTTGAACTCTGCGTCGAGGATGATCGGTTTGTTCTGGGCGAGGGCGATGCGTTTCACTTCGAAAGCCGTCGTCCGCACCGTTTCCGCAACCTTGGAAACGAGCAAAGCCGCGTCATCTGGGTCACCACGCCGCCGGTCTGGTAAATCGCACGCGGCCCCGGGGGCGGCCTGCGCGGTGGCGGCGGGTTATTCCCACCAGCGGTCGATACTGGCGATGTCGCCATCCGACCAGCCGAAATGATGCGCCAGCTCATGCACGAAAACATGCGCGACCAGCGCATCCAGCGCGACATCCCCGCGCGCGACCCATTCATCCAGGATCGCGCGGCGAAACAGCCAGATCACATCGGGGCCGCCCGGGTCCATCACGGATTTCTCGGTCATCGGGATGCCGTCATAAAGCCCGGTCAGTTCGAACGGATCGTCGATCTGCATCTCTGTCAGCAGCGCCTCGGGGGCGAAATCCTCGACCCGCAGCACGACGGCTGCGGCGGGGCCGGCAAAGGCCGGGGGCAGGGCGGCACGGGCAGCCTCGGCCAAAGCCGCGATCTCGTCCAGGCTGGGGGCACTGCGGTCGTGCCATGCATCCATCTCAAAGCCCCTTTTCCCGATTGCCAGAGTGCGGCACCGCCCCAGATATGGACAAAACGGCCCGGCTGTGAAAGAGCAGACGGCAATCAGGAGACCGTTCATGACCACCGTTACCCGCTTTGCCCCTTCGCCCACCGGCTATATCCACGTCGGCAACCTGCGCACCGCGCTGATGAACTACCTCATCGCGCGCAAGACGGGGGGCACCTTCATCCTGCGGATCGACGACACGGACCAGGAACGCTCGAAGCAGGAATATATCGACGCGCTGAAGGCTGATCTGGAATGGCTGGGCATCGAATGGGCCCGCGAGGAGCGCCAGTCGCTGCGGCTGGACCGCTATGCCGAAGCCGCCGCCCAGCTGCGCGCCGAGGGCAAGCTGTATGAGTGCTTCGAAAGCCCGACCGAGCTGGACCTGAAGCGCAAGAAACAGCTGAACATGCACAAGCCGCCGGTCTATGACCGTGCCGCGCTGGCGCTGACTGAGGATCAGAAAGCCGCGCTGCGCGCCGAGGGGCGCGAAGGCTACTGGCGGTTCCAGCTGGATCAGGAACGGATCGACTGGACCGATGGCATCATCGGCCCGATCTCGATTGATGCGGCCTCGGTCTCGGACCCGGTGCTGATCAAGGCGGGCGGGCAGGTGCTGTATACCTTTGCCAGCTCGGTGGATGACACCGACATGGGCGTGACGCATATCGTGCGCGGCGCCGACCACGTCACCAACACCGCCACGCAGATCCAGATCATCCGCGCGATTGGCGGCACGCCGCCGGCATTCGCCCACCACAGCCTGCTGACGGGCCCGGGTGGCGAAGAGCTGTCGAAACGTCTGGGCGCGCTGTCGATCCGCGATCTGCGGGCCAATGGCATTGCGCCCGAAGCGCTGCTGAGCATGATGGCGCGTCTGGGGTCGAGCCAGCCGGTCGAGCTGCGCATGACGCTTGACGAAATCGCGGATGGGTTCGATCTGAGCCAGTTCGGCGCGGCGCCCACGAAATTCGACGCCGAAGACCTGATCCCGCTGACCCGCGCGCGCAACCAGCAACTGCCCTTCGCGGCGGTGGCGGCGCAGATCGCGGATCTGGGCATTCCGGCCGATCAGGCCGAGGCGTTCTGGGCGGTGGCATCGAAGAACATCGACAAGCTGTCGGATCTGACCCATTGGGCCGATCTGTGCCTGAACGGCGCCGAGCCGGTGATCGACGCGGAAGATGCCGAGTTCATCCCCGCCGCGATGGCGCTGCTGCCCGCTCAGCCCTTTACCGCCACGACCTGGAGCGAGTGGACCGCGAAGGTCAAAGAGGCGACCGGGCGCAAGGGCAAGGGCCTGTTCATGCCGCTGCGCAAGGCGTTGACGGGACAGGCGCACGGGCCCGAGATGGCCGATCTGATGCCGCTGCTGCACAAGATCCGCGCCAAGGGCTGAGGTCGCGCGCCGGGGGTTTTGCCCCCCGGACCCCGCAAGGTATTTGCGACAAGATGAAAGGGCGTGGCGCGGGCCGCGCCCTTTTTCCTTGCGCATTTGCGACCGGGACATGTCGTATTTTTCCGTAAAGCGTCGATTTCGGTTTTTTGACTTGTCAGGCGCGCGGGCGCTCGGCTATCGGGGAGGGGTCAGGACTGGGAGAATCTGGACCCCCAGTGCCGAAGGAGCAACCGCCCCGGTAAACTCTCAGGCAAAAGGACCGTTCTGACAAAGGACTCTGGAGAGAGATGCACGCGCATCCGCCGAAGGGATAACGATCTCAGGCGCTCGGGGCGAACCCGAGTAGGGACAGAGGGGGCATCGAGCGGGCGCAAGCCTATGGATTCGGTGCCGGACTTCCGGCTGATTGGGGGGCAGCATGGCTGACCTTATGCGGACGGGTCTTTACGACCTTCATTTGGAATTGGGCGCCAAGATGGTGCCGTTTGCGGGCTATGAGATGCCGGTGCAATACCCGATGGGGGTGCTGAAGGAACATCTGCACACCCGCGCCGCCGCCGGGCTGTTCGATGTCAGCCACATGGGCCAGGTGATCTTGCCGATCACGGCTGTGGCGGCACTCGAGGCGCTGGTGCCCGTCGATATTGCGGGGCTGGGCCTGAACCGGCAGCGCTATGCGATGTTTACCAATGAGGCGGGCGGGATTTTGGATGACTTGATGGTCGCCAACCGTGGCGATCACCTGTTTGTCGTGGTCAACGCCGCCTGCAAGGGGGCCGATATCGCCCATCTGCGCGCCCATATCGAGGGCGTGACCGAGGTCACCGACCGCGCGCTGCTGGCCCTGCAGGGGCCTGCCGCCGAGGCGGCGCTGGCGCGTCTGGTGCCGGGCGTGGCCGCGATGCGCTTCATGGATGTCGGCACCTTTGGCTGGCAGGGCGCGGATCTGTGGATCTCGCGTTCGGGATACACCGGCGAGGACGGGTTCGAGATTTCGGTGCCGGATGCGGTGGCGGTGGCCTTTGCCCGTGCGCTGCTGGATCAACCAGAAGTGGCGCCGATCGGTCTTGGTGCGCGCGACAGTCTGCGGCTGGAGGCGGGGTTGTGCCTTTATGGCCATGACATCGACACCACCACGACACCTGTCGAGGCGGGCCTGACCTGGGCCATTCAGAAACGCCGCCGGGCCGAGGGTGGGTTTCCGGGGGCCGAACGGATCCTGCGCGAACTGACCGAAGGGCCCGTGCGGCTGCGCATGGGGCTGCGCCCCGAGGGCCGCGCGCCGATGCGCGAAGGCGTTGAAATCTTTGCCGAGGCTACGGGCGGTGCGCCAATTGGCCGGGTCACGTCGGGTGGGTTTGGCCCCTCGATCGAGGCGCCGATGGCGATGGCCTATCTTCCCGCCGGTCTGGCCCTTGGCACCACCGTCTATGGCGAGGTCCGCGGCAAACGCCTGCCCGCCACCATCGTGGCCATGCCCTTCCAACCCACCACCTACAAACGCTGAGGAGCCTTCCCCATGAAATTCACCGAAGAGCACGAATGGCTGCGCGTCGAGGGCGATCTGGTCGTCGTCGGTATCACCGAACACGCCAGCGAGGCCCTGGGCGATGTGGTGTTCGTCGAACTGCCCGAGATCGAGACCCAGGTCGCCAAAGGCGACGAGATCTGCGTGATCGAAAGCGTCAAGGCCGCGTCGGACATCCTGGCCCCGGTCGATGGCGAGATCGTCGAGGTCAATGAGGCGCTGGCCGACACCCCCGGCCTGGTCAACGAAGACCCGCTGGGCGAGGCCTGGTTCTTCAAGATGAAGGTCGAGGACATGAGCCAGCTCGACGCGTTCATGGACGAAGACGAATACAAAGATTTCATCGGCTGAGGCAGATCATGTTCACCCCCACCGCCTACGACACCTACGATTTTGCAAACCGCCGTCATATCGGGCCCAGCCCCGCCGAGATGGCCGAGATGTTGAAAACGGTGGGGGTGCGCGACCTCGATCAGCTGATTGATGAAACCGTGCCCAAATCCATCCGGCAGGCCACGCCGCTGTCCTGGGCGCCGCTGACCGAACATGCGTTGCTGGCGAAAATGCGCACGGTGGCGGCGAAGAACCG
>JAQTYE010000099.1 GCA_028749255.1 Paracoccaceae bacterium
AATCCAAAGTGTTGCGCGAATGCACCCTGCCGCTGACCGGGCGCGCGGTGGTGGACCGGATCATCACCAACCTCGGCGTTCTGGATGTGGTCGAGGGCGGGTTGAAGATCGTCGAACTGGCCGATGGCGTGACCGAGGCGGACCTCCGCGCGGCCACCGACGCGACGCTGGTCAACTGATCCCGAAGCCCCGCCCCCGTGGCGGGGCTTTGCCTCCCACGCGCTCCGCGCGGGCGTATGTGCGCCAAGAAGACATCGCAGCCCAAAGATCCACCCCGTCATCGCGCCCTGCAATGCGCCGCGATGGGGGAAAGCCGTGCTGGCGGCACAGATCTTGCCGAGGCGGCGGTGCGCGCCTAGGGTCTGCGAAAACCGCCGCATGCAGGAGGGCGCTATGGCCAAGGCAATTCATTCGATGATCCGGGTTCTGGACGAGGCGCGGTCGCTGGCGTTCTATGAAACCGCCTTCGGTTTGCGGGTGGCGGAACGGCTGGACTTCCCCGAGTTCACGCTGATCTATCTGTCCAATGACGAAAGCGATTTCGAGCTGGAACTGACCGTGAACAAGGGCCGCACCACGCCCTATGATCTGGGCGATGGCTATGGTCATCTGGCGGTATCCGTGCCCGATGCTGCGGTCGAGCACGCCCGGCTGGAGGCGGCAGGCCTTGCGCCGCGCAAGCTGGTGGACTTTGCCCCCGCAGGCACGGTGATCGCGCGGTTCTTCTTTATCGCCGACCCCGACGGCTATCAGATCGAGGTGCTGGAATGCGGCGGACGGTATTTGTGAGGGCGCGCGGGAGCAGGGCCCTGAATGCGCACAGGCAGGACGGGGGTGCATATGGAAACTCTGCCGCTCAGTAAGGCGTTTACTCTGATCGAGTCGGGGCCGGTTGTTCTGGTGACGACGCACGACGGTCAGAAGGACAATGTGATGACCCTCACCTGGACCATGGTGCTGGATTTTTCGGCCAGGTTTGCGATTGTGACCGGGCCGTGGAACCATTCCTTTGCCGCACTCTGCGATACGAAGGCTTGTGTCCTCTCGATCCCGACGGTGGACATGTTGGATACCGTCATCGGCATCGGAACATGCTCGGGCGTCGATACAAACAAGTTTGAAAAGTTCGGTCTGACCGCCGTGAAGGCCCGGCATGTTCGCGCGCCCCTGATCCGGGAATGCCTGGCGCAGGTCGAATGTCGCGTTGTCGATATTATCGAGCCTTACAACATCATCATACTGGAAGGTGTCGCGGCTTATTTCGACAGTGCCCGCGCTGAGAAGCGGATGATCCACGCCATCGGTGATGGCACATTTGTGGTTGATGGGCAAACATTTGACCGAAAAGAGATGATGCGCACCAAGCTGCCCGCCGGGGTCTGAGCGTCCTGAAACGCGCGATCTGACGGCGCCTTGGCGGGATATGAAAAAGGCCCCCAAAATCGGGGGCCTTTTGGTCTCTCGCCGGGCGCGTTTACTGACCCGGGATGATCCGCACGCCGCCTTTGGCTGCGGAAGATGCCAGCATCGCATAGGCCTTGAGCGCGGTGGACACGGCGCGCGGGCGCGGCGCGGCGGGTTTCCAGGGCAGGGGGCCCTTGGCGGCGCGGCGCGCGTCCAGCGTGGCGGCATCGACGGCCAGGTTGATGGTGCGGTTCGGGATGTCGATTTCAATCGTATCGCCGGTTTCGACCAGCCCGATCAGCCCGCCTTCAGCGGCTTCGGGGCTGACATGGCCGATCGACAGGCCCGAGGTCCCGCCCGAGAACCGCCCGTCGGTCAGCAGCGCGCATTTCTTGCCCAGACCTTTGGATTTCAGATAGCTGGTGGGATAGAGCATTTCCTGCATGCCGGGGCCGCCTTGCGGGCCTTCATAGCGGATGATGACAACCTCGCCCTCGGTCACCTTGCCGGTCAGAATGCCCGACACAGCGTCATCCTGGCTTTCGAAGACCTTGGCCGAGCCGGTGAATTTCAGGATCGAGTCATCCACGCCCGCCGTTTTCACGATGCAGCCATCTTCGGCGATATTGCCAAACAGAACCGCCAGACCGCCATCCTTCGAAAACGCATGCGCCACGTCGCGGATCACGCCACCTTCGCGGTCACGGTCGAGTTCCTTGTAACGGTTCTGGGTCGAAAACGCCTGTGTGGTGCGCACGCCGCCCGGAGCGGCACGATAGAATTCCTCGATTTTCGGGTCGTTGGCGGTCATCACGTCCCATTTCGCAATGGCCTCGGCGATGGTGGCGGAATGCACGGTCTTTGCGTCGCCATGCAGCAATCCGCCGCGGTGCAATTCGCCCAGGATGGCCATGATGCCGCCGGCGCGGTGCACGTCTTCCATATGCACGTCTTGCTTGGCGGGCGCGACCTTGGACAGGCACGGCACCTTGCGCGACAGCCGGTCCATGTCATCCATGGTGAAGTTCACACCGCCCTCATAGGCGATGGCCAGCAGGTGCAGCACCGTGTTGGTGGACCCGCCCATCGCGATATCCAGGCTCATCGCGTTTTCGAACGCGTCCACGGTGGCGATGTCGCGCGGCAGAAGGCCCGGCTCGTTGCCCTCGTAATGGCGCTTGGTGATCTCTACGATCTTGCGGCCCGCTTCCAGGAACAGTTCGCGGCGGTCCGCGTGGGTGGCCAGCATCG
Source organism: Paracoccaceae bacterium (assembly GCA_028749255.1). Lineage (GTDB taxonomy): Bacteria > Pseudomonadota > Alphaproteobacteria > Rhodobacterales > Rhodobacteraceae > Rhodobacter. Next base: position 2,656 of record JAQTYE010000099.1, read on the forward strand.
AGCCGTTGCCCGGCAGTGCCAGACCCAGTGCCTCGGCCAGACAGTTCATCGAGTTCGCGGTGAACATCCCCGAGCACGACCCGCAGGTCGGGCAGGCGGCCCGTTCGATCGCATCAACCTGTTCGTCGGTATATTTGTCATCGGCCGCCACGACCATCGCATCGACCAGATCCAGCGCCTGTTCCAGATCGTTGATGGTGACCTTGCCGGCCTCCATCGGGCCGCCCGAGACGAAGATCACCGGGATGTTCAGGCGCATCGCCGCCATCATCATGCCGGGGGTGATTTTATCGCAGTTCGAAATGCAGACCATCGCATCGGCGCAGTGGCCGTTGACCATGTATTCCACCGAATCCGCGATCAACTCGCGCGAGGGCAGCGAATAGAGCATGCCGTCATGGCCCATCGCGATCCCGTCGTCGATGGCGATGGTGTTGAATTCCTTGGCAACGCCGCCCGCCGCTTCGATCTCGCGGGCGACCATCTGGCCCAGATCCTTGAGGTGGACGTGGCCGGGGACGAATTGTGTGAACGAGTTGACGACCGCGATGATCGGTTTGCCGAAATCACTGTCGGTCATGCCGGTGGCACGCCACAGCCCGCGGGCGCCTGCCATGTTGCGGCCATGGGTGGATTTGCGGGAACGGTAATGCGGCATGGGTCGGCTCCTCCGGCGTCACAGGGCCGCGTCGGGCGCGACCAGTCTGGCGTTGTCTTACAGCAGGCGCGGCCCGCTTGCCAATCACCTGCGCAGGGTTTTTGTCCCTCTGGCGCCGCCGTCAGCGCGCCTAGAACAACAGCTTGTAGGTGTTGCCGCGGGTGTCGGTGGCGGTGCCTGTGCCACTTTGCGTGCCCGAACCCGAGACGAAATGCCCCTCGACCCGGGTGCCGTCATTGCACACCGCGTAGATTTCACCCGAATTGATACCGCCGACGTCCTCGGTCGAGCGTTTCACCTTGCCGCCAGTGTCGCGCAGGGTCAGCGACAGCCCGCGCTCTTTGGTGATGACCTTGGGCGTGACCGATGACCAGGTGCCGGTGCATTTTGCCTTGTCGGGTTTCGGCAGCCGGAAGCTGATCGCGCCCGAGGTTTCGCTGCTGTTATCGGTATTGACCGCGATCAGCAGCGCGGGCGAAGCCTCGGCGATCGGGCCCTTGATCGGATACAGGCGGATCCCCGCGTCGCTGCCGCAGGCGGCAAGGGCGGGCAAAAGGCAAAACACAAGGCGGGCGCGCAGGGTCACGAGCGTGGCCTTTCGGTTCGGGCGTGCCAGGCGGCAACGGGCGAACGGCGGGTCGCCTATGCAGGGTCTGGCGCGGGATGTGCGGGTCGTTGGGTCGTGTGGAGGCAGTCTGGCAACCGGCTGAGTTTGCGCCGAAAATCGGCGATGACCGCAGGCTGCCAAAGCCGTGCTCTAGCAGCCTTGGCCCTTGTCAGCAAGGCCGGGCGCGACACAGATGCGTGTAGGCTGGGCGCGGTGTCGGCGGCATGGGCGCGGGCGCGGCACCGGGTCAAGATGGCCTTGTCCGGGATGCCGCGCGCCGACGTCTGGTCAGCGCCTTGTCAGGACGTCGTATCGCATTCCGGCATGCCGAGCCGGATCAGTTCTGCGCCGCTCATGCGGATCAGATTGGTGCTGTAGCGCCCGACGCGCAGATACCACCCCTGCAGCGCGGCCGGATAGTGCTGGGCGATGACTTGCGACCAGTATTCGAATTTGGCAGGCGACAGGGCCGCACCGTAAAAGCTTGGCCTGTGAAAGCCGAATTGGGTTTTGCGGCTGACGCAGGTGCCCGGCAGACCCAGATACATGGTGCAAGACGAATAGCAGGCCGCGCCGACAATTGCGACGTGCTGGCCCTGAGCGCGCATTGCGGCGATCTTATTGGCGCGCGCGCCGACGTCCCCGCCCATATCATTGCGGATCAGCACCGCACGCGGCGCGTAGCCCACGCTCTGCGCTGCAGCAGGCTGCGGCGCGAACACCGTCAAAGCCGCGGCCAGAAAGGCCGTGGCTAATATCACGAAGACATGCGGGCGCGAATGCGCGGCCCGCGCAGGCAAGATGTAAATTTTCATTGGATACCACCCCGGTAAGCTGTGTCGCGGTTCTCGCAACGCGACGGCGTTCACCCGCGCCGTCTGTGCCAGTGAACCGCGAAACCCTTAAAGAAGCTTTACGCAGCGGGTCATGTCGCCCAAGTTTTCGTTAGAATTCGTTTACAATACAAACGATTGCCTTGATTCTCCGGGGCGTTCGGCATCACTATCGGGTCAGAACATACGCAGGCCACAGAGGGGGCTTCGGCGAAACTGCCCAGCAGACACGCATTGGGCGTGCTTTCGGGCGCGAAACTGTGCAGGCGTGGGGCGCTGTGTGTATTTTATGCCGCGACTGCGGGCTGTACAGCATTCCTGACTGTGCAGGCGCAGCGGATTATGATACCCATAATCAGTGTTTTTTCTTATTTAGCGAGCTTGCCATGAAAAACCTCTTCCAAGTCTTCGCCGTTGGTGTTGCCCTGTTCTCTGTTCCTGCTTACGCGGAAGTTAATGGCCCCGTGGCTGTGTGCAAAGAGGGGCAAGTGCTCAACGCGGCTGGCAAATGCGTTGCCAAAGTCGTGCTGAAAAATGGTCCCTTCGCTGAAGGCGAGGCGACCAACCTCGTCTTTGTCCCCGTGGCCGCCGGGTTTCTGGCTGCCGCACTGGGCGGAAACAACGCGACGGGGTCGACCACCTCGACCGTTTCGACCATCTCGTCGGGCAACTGAACCAGTTCAACGCCACACAAGATCTTAAAAGGGCGCCCATGAGGCGCCCTTTTTGCTGTCATCAGGTTTGTTGGCGCGGTGGGATGCCCCCGCTCAGTTCGAAACGGCGCCCACGGTCGTTGTAATCAGCGACGGCGTGAGCGAGTTCACGACGTTGCCCCAATGGGTAACCGGATGGGCGGCCACAAAGATCACATCATTGGGGTGCAGCTCGAACCGGGTTGCCAGAATCAAGGCCGCGGCATTCCGGGCATCAAGGTGCCAGGCGGTGATCGAATCAAATTCCAGCGGGTTTTCCGAGCCGCGCAAAATGTAGATTTCTTTCGGGCTGCCGGTTTTGGTCGGAATGCCGCCTGCGGCATCATAAAGCGCGTCGGCCAGGTTGGCCTTCTGGTCGTAGGGCAGGGCAAAGCGCTGCTGTTTGCCGACTTCGCCGGTGATGTAAACATAATCGCGGGCCTCGGCCCCCAACTTCAGCCGTGCGTCGAAGTTGCTGCGCGCTTCTTCCAATGCGGCACGGCGCAGACTGACTTCGGTGGTCAGGGCCGTCAGTTCCGCCTGCCGGGCGGTCTGTTTATAGGTGGCGAGCTTGATCTGTTCTTCGAAATAGGCGGCGGCCTTGTCCAGTTCGTATTCGCTGTCCACGAAAATGCTGTCGCCCGCGGTCAACTGAATCCGCTGCGCCCCTTTGCGGTTGTACAGATCCTTGAGCGGGATCTGATACAACGTGCCGTCGCGATAGAGGCGTACGGTCGCATAGTCGATATCCGCAGCCTGCGCCCCACCCGCGGCGGCCAGCGCCTCGTCAAGATACAGCGGCGAAAGCGTGATCGGCACCACGGCGGGCGCCCCCACGGCGCCACCGATGGTGACTTTCTTTGAATGGAATTCCGCGATTTCCAGGGAGAAGGTCGGGTCAATCTGCTTGTCGAGGAAGCGCTGGAACAGCGTGGCCTCGGCGTCCTCGACCGTTTGGCCCGCAATCTGAACGCGTCCGACATTGGGAACCGAAATCGTGCCATCGTCTTGCACGGTATACCCTTGGCGCGAGCTTTGCGCGGCCAGGATGCCGGTCAGCTGCTCGACGGTTGACCCTGCCTTCGGCGTGGCCAGCAGCAGCACATCGCCGACGCCGATCCGATAGCTGGCGTTGGGAATCGCGGGCGGCAGCCGGGTTTCCATCCCGGCAGGACGGCTGACGCGATCAAACGCGGTGGGCGGGGGGGCGATCGACGGGCTGCCAGAGCCGCGCGTGCCCGCCGTTTGCGAAAAATACCCAGGCAGGGCTTTGGGCTGATAGGGGTCCTTGTTCGCCATCATAACCGATTCCGCAGTGATCGGCAGAACGCGGACCTTGCCAGCTTGCGTGATGCCCGGTGTGACAGACGAGCTGTTGTAAACAACGCCGCACCCCGTCAGCGAGGTTGTCATCAGGGCAATCAGCAGAAGTCTCACAGGTCTCTCCAATCCACTTTTTACAGTCGGTGCCGGATTCATTGTTTTGCCGGCACGATCTTGCGTATCGACACTCTTTTCAGAAGCGGCCCTGCCCATTGGCTTGATTGCACGATCTCGCCGGTGGCGGGCACCACCCAATAATAGTTCACGAACGAGGTATCAGAACTACGGCAGTCTTCAACCATTGTCTGTGTCGCGACGGCCTGGGTGCCGATCTGGACGCTGCCCGGTTCTTCGCGGGAAATCTCGCATTTGAAGGCGCGGGTGATGGCGTGGTCATCGCCGTCGATCTGCGTAATCAGATGCGTAACAACACCTGCGCGCAGCGTCTGGACCAGCGGCAGCACGTCGGATACATCGGCGGCCAGGATATCGCCGCCGAAGCCGCGGGTGCCGACGACGATGCCGTGATCCAGCATGATCTGCGAGCCATCCCCCGCAATCCAGGTGCCGACGCCGCTTGTGTCAGACAGGGCCTGACGGCGGAAAACCGCGACCACATCGGGGCGGTCTTCTGGTGCGGTGATGAAGGCGGGCGCCTGTGCTTTTTGCGCGGCCGCAAAGCCGGGCGCCACTTGCGGCGCGGATTTGCGCATCAGCGGCAGCGACGACAGTTTCTTTTGGAGGTCCGGGTCAGAGGAACATCCGGCCAAGGTCACCGCGCACAGCGTACACAGAAGAAAACGCGAAAGGGCATGCATCGGTGTCATCTCCAGAACTTGCCCCAACGATCTTCGAGTTCGTTGGCATTGCCCGCGCGCACCTCGCCATAAAGCCGGTTTGCAATCGAAACCCGTGCGCCGCCGTCACGTTGAACCGGGCGGATGGTCTGCGCGACTTGACCTTTGCCCGGGGTGCTGGACAGCCAGTCAACCGGAATGCTGATGCGGATGCCCTTGTCGAACGAGCCTTCGCCGAAGTCGTCAAACGAGACATCGGTCAGGGTGAAGAACGCACCGACCCGGAAGCCGTTGTCGAATTCGCGGTCGAACGACACCGTCGCGCCCCAGTCACCGGCCAGATAACGGCCGACGTCCAGTTGGCCGACATAGCCCTTGCCGAAGTCATAATAGCCCGAAACATGCCCGGTCCCGACGCGATAATCGGCAAGCCCGAAGCCTCCCTCGTAATCGCGCTGCGCGACGTAGTTCAGTTCAGCCCCAAGCGCGAGGCGGCTTTCAACCGGATACCACAGCACCTCGCCCGAAACCCCGGCATACATCTGTTCAAAGTAGCCTGCCGACAGGCGCCCATAAAGGTTGCGCCCCGGACGGAACAGGTAATCAGCGGTCAGCAGGGTCAATTTCGGGCCGCTGGTCTTGTCATAAAGCGTCTGGTCCGAGCGCACATGCGGCAGCACCGAATTCGACAGACGGGTAGAGCTGTCGAGGTTGCCGACCAGCTTCTGGCGCACCACACCCGACACGGACAGCCCGGGCAAGATGCTGTATTTCCCGGCAAACTGTGCACCGAGATCATAGCGCAGCGGGCTGTCGGGATCGAACAGCCCAAGCGAATAATAGGGCAGAATTGACCAGTCGTATTTCGGATAGACCCCTGCATCGGGGGGCAGGCGGTCCGCGGCATCCGCGAAGTCGGCCCGCACGAAGCTTTGCCAGCTGCCATCCCAGGCATGCTCCAGCTCGGCCATGTCGGCACGGCGCAGCGTTGTGCGAGACAGCGGCAGGCCCCCCGACGACAGCGTGATTTCAAAGCTCTCGATCTCGGGTGGCAGAGTGTTTGACATCGCCCGTGCGGTGCGACCCAGGGCCTCGGCCGCAGCCGGGAAATGCGGGTTGTCGATCACGATGCGCGCGCGGGTGCCGTCCTGCGCATAGCTTTCCAGCCCCAGCCCCTGACGGCTGAGCGCGGTCATCAGTCGAGCGCGGTTGGCATCGGTATCCGCGACCGACCAGCCCAGTGCCGCCAGATCGCCGCGCGGCAGGATCGGGTCCACCGGACGCTCTGTCCCGCCCGGAAAGCGCGGGCTGCGCGGATCGAGCGTATAGCTCAGCTTGGCGCCGAACTGCGCACCGCCGATGGTGAACGCGCTCAGCGTCATATTCTTGGTGGCCCGGTAGTCGATGCCGAAATTGAACGGCGTGCGGTGGTCATAACCCATCTGCGCGACTTCGGTGGTATAGGCGTCCGACGAATATTCCGCGACCAGCCGCGTGCGGTCGTTCAGCTGGTATTCAATGCCACCAAAGAACGCCGCGTCCCCGCGGAACATGCGGTTCAGAGAAATGCGACCGGTCTCGCCGATACCGCTGAAGCCGGGGCGGGTCTTGAAGCGGTCGTCAATCACGCCCAGCGGGTTTGTAAACCCGCCATAAGAGCCGAGCCGCCCCCAGCCAATGCCGCCGGTGACGGTGAAACGTTCGCCGAAATGCTTGGTGGCCACCAGATATTCCGCGCCGTAGATCCCGGTGCCACCGAAGTCGCGCAAGCCGATGGCCAGCGCAGGCATGTTGGTGCTTTCCTTACGCAGCTGATAATGAATATCGAAGCTGCGGTCGAATAGATCACCTCCGATTGAGTTAGAGAAATACTCTTTCAGGATCGAATACCGAAACACCCCTGACAGCCGCGGCGTAATCTGGAAATGCATCGTATGGCGATATTCGTTGGGCATCGCCGCAGTGGTGAAGGCGAAGGTGCCGTCAGCGGTCGTGGTTGCCGATGGCATGTCAATCAGCCCGGGGGTGCCATAGCTTGAAATGCCGTCGGCCATGGCTGCAGTGCTGCACAGGCCGAGCGCAAAGGCCCCGAGACGCAGGAAGTTTTGAGGGTGAGGTGAGGCCATCAGATCCACGAATTTACTGGGGCGAGTTGAGATCGGTCATCGTCTCTTTACTGAAAACACAAACCGCCCCGGCGATTTTTACATCACCAGACGGGATCGACCCATCTGGTGATGTATCTGTGCAACGCGTGCTTCAGTGACCCGTGCGGCACAGCACGACACGTGCCGTGCGCATGATCAGGCTCAGGTCCGCCAGGAAGTTGAGCTTGCTGTAATAGGTTTCGTCGAAGGACACGCGCGCTTCGAAGGTGGTGGCGCCGCGGCCGAACACCTGCCACGGGCCGGTGATTCCCGGGCGCATGTGGTAATAGGCCTTGCCGCCTGCCGCGTCATAGATCGCCTGCTGCGAGGGCAGGAAGGGGCGCGGCCCGACCAGGCTCATGTCGCCGCGCAACACGTTGAAAATCTGCGGCAATTCATCAAGGCTGGTGGCGCGCAGGATCTTTCCGATCTTCGAGATCCGCGGATCATTGCGCAGCTTTTGATAGGTGTGCCATTCGGCGGCGATTTCCGGGTTCTTGGCGCACATCTCTTCCAGCACGCGCTCGGCGTTGACCACCATGGTGCGGAATTTGAAGCAGGTGAAGGTGCGGCCGTTCAGCCCGATGCGGGGTTGCGCAAAAACCGCCGAACCGCCGTCGCGTTGAATCAAGAACCAGACCACGGCCAGTACCGGCAGCAGGATCGGCAACAGCAGCACCGCAAGAATGGTATCGAGAACCCGCTTGCCGACACTTGCGTAGATATGGCCGAATTCCTTGCTACGGGGCGCATCAACCGCCTCTGCACGCAACGAGAGCATCCGTGAAATCTCAATATCCTGAAAAGCCATTGTGTCCCCCACTCTATTGGACCTTAAACTTGCACGCACGCCTTCTGGCGCTGGGAACGCCGCCGGACCTTGCAGCTGTTGGCCCTTGACGCTCATTACACGGGTCGCCCCAAAGTTTGTTCGCAATCTCTACAGATGAATATTAACGGTTCGGTAACGTTTTCTGCGAGACAGCATGAATAAGCAAGCCTCGTGTTCCGGTGAATTCGGGGATGTGCCAACTAAATGGGCGATATTCCCCCATTTCGGGTGTTTCAAGGGCGAAGTCTTGCCGTTTGGTCTCTGCGTCGATTCTGCACCTGCATAAATGCTGCAGCTGCACAAGGGGGGAGAGGGGCGAATCTCCCCTTTTGAACTGCTCTCCACACGGGCTAGTATGGGCCGTCGGTCTGGCCCGGCATCCGTCACGGAAGAATACAAAAGATGTTCAAGATTTTGCCGCGCAAAGGTCGCAGGCCATCCGCTCGCCGCCCCGAATCAACCCGACGTTTCGAGGCCCCGCTCACGCCAGCGCAGGATCTGGCGGTGATTGGCGATGTGCATGGCTGCGACAGTTTGTTGCAGGCGCTGCTTGACCAGATCGAGGCCGAGGCGCCCGAGGCGCAGCTGGTCCTCGTCGGTGATCTGATTGACCGCGGCGAGGCAAGCGCACAGGTGCTGGACATGGTGTTCGCGCGGCGTGCCCGATGCATTGCCCTGCGCGGAAATCATGAAGAATTGATGCTGGAGTTTCTGGAGGTGCCCGAGCGCGCCGGAGCGCGCTGGCTGCGCAACGGCGGGCTGCAGACCTTGGCAAGTTTCGACATTGGGGGCGTGACAGAGCGCACGCCAGACGAAGGGCTGCGGCGTGCCCGCGATCAGCTGCGCGCCAGTCTGGGGACGGAAAAAGAAGCCTGGCTGCGCGCTTGCCCGCGCGCCTGGACATCGGGGAATGTGACCGTGACCCATGCAGGCGCAGATCCGTGGCTGCCGATTTCGGCGCAGAAGCCGAGCTGTCTGACCTGGGGGCATCCTGATTTCGGATTGCGCGCGCGCACTGATGGCATCTGGGTCGTGCACGGGCATACCATCGTCGAGGCACCCGTTTGCGACCAGGGGATCATCTCGGTCGATACCGGCGCCTATGCCTGCGGGCGACTGACTTCGGCGCTGATTTCGGGGCAGGGCGTGCGTTTTATTTCCGTAGGGGCATGAATGCTGGCATGCTGCCCTGATAGGCGGGAATGCGCAAATATGGGGCAGTCGCGCGGCAGGTGGCTTGGCTTTGGAACCGGTTTCTGCCACCGTAATGCTGCATAGCAGCAATTGCACTGGTCGCTGAAAGAGTAACGAGGGGATATATGAAACACATCTCGCCCATGAAGCAGGCGCAACGAGAGCGCGACGATGATGATGTGATTGATCTGGGGCAGATTTTTCAGTCGATCCGCGTTGGCTGGAAGGTGATCGCGACCTCTTTCGCTGTGCTTGTTGTGGCCGGGCTGGTGTATTTGTACCTGCTTGCGACACCGATTTACACGGCGAAGTCGGTGGTGATGCTGGAGACGCGTCAGGCCCAGGTTGTGGACTTTCAGGGGGCGCTTAACGGTCTGACGGGCGAATCGGGTGAATTGAACACCGAAATCGAGGTGATCCGTTCGCGTGAACTGCTGGCCAAGGTTGTTGATGAGCTGAACCTTGCCGCCGACCCGGAATTCAACGGCCGCCTTCGGGACCCTTCGCTTGTCGCGCGTCTGCGCGGCATGTTCAAAACCGCGGGCCCCGAGCCGACCGCAGAGCAGGTGCGCGCGTCGGTGGTTGACGCGCTGCTGGGGCATCTGGCAGTGCGCAACATTCCGTCCAGCTATGTTTTTGAAATCGCGGTTCAGTCTGTCGATCCCCAAAAAGCAAGCATGATCGCCGACGCGGTGGCCCGCCGCTATATCCTCAACCAGATCGAGGCCAAATTCGACGCGACAGAGCAGGCGACCAGCTGGCTGGCAAACCGTGTAGGAGAGCTGAAGGCCGAGCTGGAGGCCGCCGAAGAGAAGGTAAAGCGTTTTAATGCCCAGACCTCGCTGGTGTCGGTCGAGATGTTGGGGTCGCTGGAAATCCAGCTGAAAGATCTGCGCGAGCGTGTGATTCAGATGGGGGCGACGCAAGAGGCGGCGCAGACGCGACTGACCGCGCTGGAGGCCGCCCAGACCCCCACGGAAAAACTCGCGGCGGCGCAGGACGTCACGCTGACGCGTCTGGCCGGGCCGGATGCGGGCCTTGATGGCGAAACCTTCGACGAGCGGTTCGACCGGATCGTAGCCCGTGCAAAACTGGATCTTGCGCGCGCCACCGACCAGAAACAGGCGTTGGAACGGTCGCAAGAAGCCTTGCAGACGCAAATCGCGAGCCAGGGCAACGACATGATCCAGTTGCAACAGCTGACGCGTGAAGCCGAGGCGAGCCGGATGCTCTATGAATATTTCCTGTCGCGGATGAAAGAGAGCTCGGCACAGCAGGGCATTCAGCAGGCTGACAGCCGGGTGATCTCGAATGCGGTGGTGCCGAAGGCGCCGACCGCCCCGCGCAAAAGCCTGATTTTGGCGATGTGCGCTATTCTGGGGCTGATGATCGGTGTCGGGATGGTGCTGCTGCGCGAAGCGATGCATAATTCCTACCGCGCCGCACGCGAGCTGGAAGAAGACACCGGGGTGACCGTCATGGGGCAGATCCCGGTTATCCCGGGCAAGGCGCGCACCGATATTCTGGCCTATCTGGTCGACAAGCCATCGTCTGCTGCGATGGAGGCGATCCGAAATCTGCGGACCTCGGTGCTGCTGTCCAATGTGGACAACCCGCCGCAAGTGATCATGTCAACCTCCAGTATCCCGGGCGAGGGCAAGACGACCAACTCGCTGGCGTTGGC
>JAQTYE010000100.1 GCA_028749255.1 Paracoccaceae bacterium
TTGCTGGCTTTCATGCGGCTTCCAGCCCGTCAGCCAGACCATATCGAAACTGGCCAGCACCCGACCATCCGCATCAGAATAGGCCTGAACATAGCGGTGCAGCGCTTCGGTCAGAACCCGGCGCCGGGTGAAGTGGCGCGGGCGCAGGGTTAGCACATTGGCCTCGCCCATCGCACGCAGATCGGCCAGCAGGCGCAGCGGGTCGGCATAGCTGACCTTGCGCAGCACACTGTCGGCCACCGGCAGCGCCAGCCCCGCGCGCTGGATCAGCCCGCCCAGATCGCGGATCTCGCCCATCGGCAGAACGCGCGGGCTCAGCCCCCCGGTCACCGCCGCCTCGGCCTCGGCCAGAACCGCGCGCAGTTCGGCCAGCGTCTGCCCGCCGAACATCACCGCCAGAAACAGCCCGTCGGGCCGCAGCGCACGGGCGCATTGCACCAACTGGCCCACCGGGTCATTGGCCCAGTGCAGGCACATCGCATGCACCACCAGATCATGCGCGCCCGGTTCCAGATCCAGCAGCTCGTCATCGGCCACAAACTTGGCATCGGGCAGGATTTCGCGCCACGGATCCGGAAAATTCGTCACCAAAGCCGGATTCGTAAACCTTCTGTTAACCTCGTTGAGCCTCTCCTCAAGCTCAGAGGCCGCGTCCTCGTGCAAAAACAGCGCGGGGCCTGCGGCAGCGGCACGGCGGCGGTTGCGCAACAGCGCGGCTCGGTCGGTCAGGGGGGGCGGTGTGGTCATGATGGGGCTGGACTTTAAGGCGGTTCGCGGGGGGATGCTAGCGGGGATGAAACAGGCCGCGCGCGGGGCATTGCATATCGTGTTCCCGCCGCGTTGCATTGCCTGCAATGACGCGGTCAGCACCGATTTCGGGCTGTGCGGCCCGTGTTGGCGCGACACGCCCTTCATCACCGGGCTGGCCTGCGACAGTTGCGGCACGCCCCTGCCCGGTGACGACGCAGGCCCTGTGCTGTGCGACGACTGCCTGGCGCAAGACCGGCTCTGGGCACGCGGGCGCGCGGCGCTGACCTATAAAGATAACGGACGCAAGATGGTGCTGGCGCTGAAACATGGCGACCGGCTGGATCTGGTGCGACCAATGGGCGCGTGGCTGCACCGCGCGGCGATGCCGATGCTGGAGCCGGGGATGCTGGTCGCGCCGATCCCGCTGCACCGGCTGCGGTTGCTGAAACGACGCTACAACCAATCGGCGCTGCTGTCGTGCGAGGTCGCCCGCCTTGCCGGGCTCACGCATTGCGCCGATCTGTTTCAACGTCCCCGCGCCACACCCAGCCAAGTTGGCAAAACCCGCGACGAGCGATTCGAAAACCTGCGCGGCGCGCTGCAGGTCACGCCCCGGCGGCGCGATCTGTTGGCGGGTCGGCATGTGCTGATCGTGGACGATGTGATGACCTCGGGCGCGACCTTTGCGGCGGCAAGTCAGGCCGCGCGGGCGGCAGGGGCGGCAAAGGTCTCGGTTCTGGCACTGGCGCGCGTTGCGAAGGATGCCTAAATCCCTATAGTCACCCGCGACCCAAGGGATACCCGGAATGAAACGCGTTGAAATCTATACCACCCGCACCTGCCCCTATTGCATCGCCGCCAAGGCCCTGCTGTCGCGCAAAGGCGTGGCATTCGAGGAAACAGATGTCGCAGACCCTGCCCTGCGTCAGGCAATGATGCAACGCGCCGGCGGGCGCCGCACCGTGCCGCAGATCTTTATCGACGGCACACTGGTCGGCGGCTGCGACGACATCCACGCACTGGATGCGGCGGGCAAGCTTGACCCGCTGTTGGCCGATTGATGCGCGCGGGTCTGGTTCAGCTGTCGGTCAGCGACGATCCTGTGGCCAATTTGGCCGTGACGCAGGGCTTTATCCGGCAGGCGGCCGCGGGCGGCGCGGAATTCGTGCTGACCCCGGAATGCACCAACCTGCTCAGCTCGGATCGGGCGCATCAACGCGCCATGCTGCACCATGAAGATGACGACCCGACGCTGGCCGCGCTGCGCGCCCAGGCCGCCGATCTGAAAATCTGGCTGCTGATCGGTTCGCTCGGGCTGAAAACGCATGACGCCGACGGCCGCTTTGCCAACCGGTCCTTCCTGATTGCACCGGACGGCAAGATCGTGGCGCGCTATGACAAGATCCACATGTTTGATGTGGATGTGTCGGAAACCGAAAAATACCGTGAATCCGAAGGCTATCGCCCCGGCACCCGCGCGGTTTTGGCCGATGCGGGCTGGGCGAAAATCGGCATGGCGATCTGTTATGACCTGCGTTTTCCGCAGCTGTTTCGCCGCCTGACCCAAGGCGGCGCGCAGATCCTGACGGTGCCTGCGGCCTTCAACGACACCACGGGTGCGGCACATTGGGAAAGCCTGCTGCGGGCGCGGGCGATTGAAAACACTGCCTTCGTGCTGGCGCCCGCGCAATGCGGCACCCATGCCGCACATGGCGGCAAGCCGCGCCGCACCTATGGCCATAGCCTGGCAATTGCCCCCTGGGGCGAGGTGCTGGCCGATGGCGGGGCCGAACCCGGCGTGACGCTGGTCGATCTGGATCTGAACCGCGTGACCGAGGCGCGTGCCCGCGTCCCCTCGATCACCCATGACCGCAGGTTCGAGGGACCATGAACGATGGCTCCGATCCGCTGGCCGCCGCACTTTTTGCCGAGGTGTTCATGGCCGATCAGCTGGCGCGCAACGTCGTCAGCCGGGCGCTGCCCAAGGGCATGGAAATCTCGCATTTCTCAGTGCTCAACCACCTGGCTCATATCGGCGAGGAACGCACGCCCGCACAACTGGCCGCAACGTTTCACGTCACCCGGGGCGCGATGACCAACACGCTGTCCAAGCTGGTCTGGGCCGGGCACGTCCATATCCGCCCCGATTGGGACGACGCGCGGCGCAAATTCGTGGCGATCAGCCCGGCCGGGCGTCAGGCCCGCGATGCGGCACTGGCAGCCTTCATGCCGGTGATCGCCGATATCGTGCGCGACATCGGACCCGACAAGATCCGCGCCACCCTGCCGGTGTTGCGCGAACTGCGCGGACGCCTGGAAGGCAGCTGAACGCCGCGGGGCGGGCCTTCTGCCCCCCCCGAGAGTATTTCAGCCAAGAAGAAGGGCATATTTCTTCTTGGCGAAAATACTCCCGCCGGAGGCAAAATGCCAAAAGACCCCGCCGAGTGAACGGCGGGGCAAGGATGCACCTGCGGGCGGACCACAAGCGCTGGCGGTAACTGAATTTTGGTCAGGAAAGCAGGGGCCCGATCAGTTCGGGCGCCCGTCCATCTCGGCGCGGATCTGCTGGCGCAGCAGGTCGATGGGCACCAGTTTGCCTTCGCGCTTGAAGTGCCAATAGGTCCAGCCGTTGCAGCTCGGCGCCCCTTCAAGATGCGCGCCAACCTGATGGATCGAGCCTTTCACGTCATTTCCGACGAGCGTGCCATCGACCCGGACTTTCGCCTTGAAGCGGTTGCCAATCGAGAAAAGCTCTTCGCCCGGGCGCAGCATGCCGCGCTCGACGAGCTGGCCGAAGGGCACGCGCGGTTCTGCGCGCTTCGAGCCGGTGATTTCCAAGGCATCCTTGTCGAACTTGCGGATCTTGGCGATCCGTTTTTCGGCAACTTTGCGATAGGCCTCTTCGCGTTCGATGCCGATGAAATCGCGGCCCAGCATCTTCGCCACGGCGCCGGTGGTGCCGGTGCCAAAGAACGGGTCCAGGATCACATCGCCGGGGTTGGTGGTGGCCAGAATCACGCGATGCAGCAGGCTTTCGGGCTTTTGCGTCGGATGCGCCTTGTCGCCCGCGTCATCCTTCAGCCGCTCGTGCCCGGTGCAGATCGGCAGCACCCAGTCCGAACGCATCTGCACCCCTTCGTTCAGCGCCTTCAGCGCCTCGTAATTGAAGGTGTATTTCGCGCCTTCGGATTTCGACGCCCAGATCAGCGTTTCATGCGCGTTGGTCAGGCGTTTGCCGCGGAAATTCGGCATCGGGTTCGATTTGCGCCAGACCACGTCATTCAGGATCCAGAAGCCCTGATTCTGCAACTCGGCCCCCATGCGGAACACATTGTGGTAGCTGCCAATCACCCAGATCGCGCCATGCGGCTTCAGAATGCGGCGCGCGGCGGCCAGCCAGTCGCGAGTGAAACTGTCGTAAGAGGCGAAGGACGAAAACTGGTCCCAGTGGTCATCGACCGCATCGACCTTGGAATTGTCGGGGCGATGCAGATCACCACGCAGTTGCAGGTTATAGGGCGGATCAGCGAAAATCAGATCCACGCTCGCCTCGGGCAAGCTGTTCATCGCGACGATACAATCATCGGCCAAAATCTGATTGAGCGGAAGCGCCGCCGGCGCCACCTGCGTTTTTACCTTGGTCATTTGTGCCTCATTCTGCCCGTTTGGGGTACGCCGACTTGTGCCGGTCTGTATGCCCAAACATGAGTCAAAGCTGATTCGGCGTCAAATTCTTTTTTGAATCAATTACTTACGGATTTTTCTTGGCACAACATATTGTGGATGGGTTTGAACGAACGTCTATGAACGGGTGTCACCCCAAGATTTAGAAGCGCCTCCAGATGGTCTTTGGTCGGGTAACCCGCGTTCTTCTCCCAGCCATAACCGGGGTATTGTTGCGCCAAATCCACCATCAGCGCATCGCGCACCTCTTTTGCCAAAATCGAGGCGGCCGAAATCGACACGGACCGCGCATCGCCTTTGACCAGCGCCTCGGCCGACAGGGTCAGATCCCGCGGCAGACGGTTGCCGTCGATCAGCACATGATCGGGCGAGGTGCGCAGCCCGGCCACCGCGCGACACATCGCCAGATGGCTGGCCTGCAAGATATTGAGCGTGTCGATTTCCTCGACGCTGGCATGGGCCACGCAGAAATCGGCGACCTCCATGATCTCGCGCGCCAGTTCGGCACGGCGCTTCGCGCTGAGCTTCTTGCTGTCATTCAGACCTGTGGGAATGCGCGCGGGGTCCAGCACCACGGCGGCGGCGGTCACCGGCCCGCACAGCGGCCCGCGCCCGACCTCGTCCACACCGGCGATCCGCAGAAAACCGCGCGCCTGCGCGGCCAGTTCGAATGAATAATCGGGGCTTTGTGTCATGCCCCCCGGGATGCCCGCTGCGGGCGATCCGCGCAATAAAAAAGCGCGGAGGGTTTCCCCTCCGCGCTCTCCGATTCGATGCAGCTCAGCGGCGGCTGATACGGTAGCCGTGGCTTTCCAGACAGTTCCGACCGAAGACTTCCTCGCGGCGATTACGGTCGGTGCGAATGTCAAAGGCACAGGCCTGCGGCAGGTTCACGCGGCTGGTGTTGCGCGCCACGCAACGCCCCGAGATCACCTCGCGGCTGCGGCCCCGGGTTTCGACGCGGGTCAGGCATTGTGCAGGCAGAATATGGCGCGCATCACGGCGCACTTCGCGGCGGTCACCGTCCCAGCGGTCCTGATAGCGATCCTGATAGCGTTCTTCGTAGCGCTCGGTCCGACGCACTTGCTTCTTGTCTTTCTCGATACCGTCGATGATCAGCGCCATCGTGCCGATTCCCAGCACGATCCCCAGAGCGTTACGGTCCTTGTTGCTCAATGCGGCAGCGGGAGTGGCGGTCAAGCTGGTCAGCGCAATCGCCGCAGCAGCTGCGAGAGTGGTCAGCGATTTGAACGAAAAGCGGGTCATGGCAGTGTCCTGTGTGAAAGCGGGTTGCCCCGCGGTTTCGATGGGTTGACCATGGCCACAGCGCACCCTGCCACGCAATAACAGCCCCCTGTTATCCGATAGCAAGCCCTGTAACCCCCTTTGGCTATTGCATAACATCGCCACTACGCGCAGCTTCGAGGAATGATGAAACACGCGCTCCTGATCATTGCCCTTCTGGCCGCAGCCCCCGCGCAGGCCGACTGCTATGCCGATTACAAGGCCAAGCAGGACAACCCGCTACGGCTGCATTACGGGGTGGCCGAGCTGCCCGACAATGCCTGTTCCAAGGGGGCCGCGACCAAGGCCCTTGCCCCGCGTCTTGCCCGTCAGGGCTGGACGCTGCTGAACATCGTGTCCATTTTCGGCCCCGAGGGGTTGGATCAAAGGAAAGCCAGTGCCGGACAATATTTCCTCCGTTACTGACAGTCTGCGCGCGGGGAACCGTGCCGTGGTCTGGGGTATTGCGGCGATCGCCACGATTCTGGCGGCGGCGGCGGGATTTCTGTTTTTCTCGCTGCCCGACGCCAATGCCTTTAATGCCCGGGTCGAACGGATCTTTGTGCAAAACGATGCGCTGACCGGCGCGGGAGAAATCCGCCTGCTCGAGGTTCTGGCACAATCGGGCACTGCCTTTGGCGAGGTGCTGTCGTCTTACCGCGTCATCATCTTCATCCTGCTGGTCTTTGCCACCGCCCTGCTGATCGCAGCGCTGGTGTTCTTGCTGCTGATCGTCGGGCTGAACCGGCGGATGAGCGAGATCCAACGCGCCGGGATCGAAGTGCAACGGCTGCGCATCCTGCGCAGTGAAAACGCGGTGATGCTGAACGACATGGCCTTCACGCTGACGCCTGCCGCGATTGAAACGCTGGCGGTGCTGGCAGAGGCGCGGATGGATGATGACATCCTGACCGGTGCGCAGATTGAATCCGTGATTTCGGGGCGCCCCGAACCCGATTGCGACGAAGCTGCGGGCGCCACCCGGATCAAGCGGCTGCGCGATGCACTGGGAAATCAGTTGGTCGCAGAACTGCTGGTGAAGAACATTTCACGCAAGGGTTACACTTTGGCCGTAGCCAAGGACGCAATCCGCGTGGACTGAGTTTCCCTTGCGAAGGGGGGGCATGGGCCCTATATCACCGCTTCACTTTGCCGCCTCGGGGGGGGGAACCCATGATACCGACACCCTTTTACCTGATCGACGAAGCGCGGCTTTTGCAAAACATGCAAAAAATCGCCCGCCTGCGTGAATTGTCCGGTGCCAAGGCGCTGCTGGCACTGAAGTGCTTTGCCACCTGGGGCGCCTTCCCGACGATGCAGCCCTACCTGGATGGCAGCACCTCTAGCAGCCTGTTCGAGCTGCGGCTGGGGCGCGAGAAATTCGGCGGCGAAACCCACGCCTATTCGGTGGCCTGGTCGGACACCGAGATCGACGAGGCGATCAGCTATGCCGACAAGATCATCTTCAACTCGCTGTCGCAGCTGGATCGCTTTGCCGACAAGGCTGCGCATATCGACTGCGGGCTGCGGCTGAATCCGCGGTTCTCGACCAGCGGTTTCGATCTAGCCGATCCGGCGCGGCCGTTCTCGCGGCTGGGCGAATGGGATATGACCAAGCTGATGGCCGCCCTGCCCCGGATTTCCGGCGTGATGATCCATTACAATTGCGAAAACCGCGATTTCGACCTGTTCGATCAGCAGTTGACCCGGATCGAGACCGAATTCAGAGATTTCCTGCGCCAGTTGAAATGGGTCAGCCTGGGCGGCGGCATCCATTTCACCGGCGAAGGCTATCCGCTCGAAGCCTTGGCCGCCCGGCTGCGTGCCTTTGCCGAGCGCTTCGGGATTCAGGTCTATCTGGAACCCGGCGAGGCCTCGATCACCGGCGCGGCAAGCCTGGAGGTTTCGGTGCTGGACATCATCGACAACGGCAAACAGGTGGCCATCGTCGATAGCAGCATCGAGGCGCATATGCTGGATCTGCTGATCTATCGCGAAACCGCGAAATTGCCGCAAACCGGCGATCACGCCTATCAGATCGCGGGCAAGACCTGCCTTGCGGGCGACATCTTCGGCGATGCGAAATTCCCCGCGCCGCTGGCGGTGGGCGACCGGGTCAGCATTGCCGACGCCGCAGGCTATACCATGGTCAAGAAAAACTGGTTCAACGGGGTCAACATGCCCGCCATCGCGATCCGGCGCGCCGATGGCAATGGCACCATCGAGTTGATCCGAGAATTCACCTACGAAGACTATCGGTCTTCGCTTTCGTGAGGGCATCCGCCCTTGGTCCGGGCCTTGCAGGCCCCCTTCCCCTGTCCTGAAGAAAAGGAGACAGCAGAAGTGAAACGTAACGTGCTCATCATCGGTGCCGGGGGCGTGGCGCAGGTCGTCGCCCATAAATGCGCGCAGAACAACGACGTTCTGGGCGACCTGCACATCGCCTCGCGCACGAAGGCGAAATGCGACGCAATCATTGCCAGCGTTCTGGAAAAGAAAGCGATGAAAGTGCCGGGCACGTTCGACAGCCATGCGGTGGACGCGATGGATAGCGCCGCCGTGGCTGCGCTGATCCGCCAGACCGGTGCGCAGATCGTCATCAACGTGGGCTCGCCCTTCGTGAACATGACGGTGATGGATGCCTGCATCGAGACCGGCGCGGCCTATATCGACACGGCAATCCACGAAGATCCCACGAAAATCTGCGAAACGCCGCCGTGGTATGGCAATTACGAATGGAAAAAGCGCGAGCTGTGCGCGCAAAAGGGCGTGACCGCGATTCTGGGCGCGGGGTTTGACCCGGGCGTGGTGAATGCTTTCGCGCGCTTTGCCATCGACGAATATATGGACGAGGTCAAATCCATCGACATCGTCGATATCAACGCGGGGTCGCACGGGCGGTATTTCGCAACCAACTTTGACCCGGAAATCAACTTCCGCGAATTCACCGGCACGGTCTATTCGTGGCAAGGCGGCAAATGGGTTGAAAACAGCATGTTCGAGGTCGGTCGCGACTGGGATCTGCCGGTCGTGGGCACCTGCCGCGCCTATATGTCGGGCCATGACGAGGTGCATTCGCTGAGCGCGAACTACCCGCAGGCCGATGTGCGGTTCTGGATGGGTTTTGGCGATCACTACATCAACGTGTTCACCGTGCTGAAAAACCTTGGCCTGCTGTCCGAACAGCCGGTGAAAACCGCCGAGGGCCAAGAGGTCGTGCCGCTGAAAGTGGTCAAGGCCGTGCTGCCCGACCCCTCCAGCCTGGCGGCCAATTACACCGGCAAGACCTGTATCGGCGATCTGGTGAAGGGCACCAAGGATGGCAAGGACGTTGAAGTCTTCGTCTATAACGTCGCCGATCACAAAGAGGCCTATCTGGAGGTCGGCAGTCAGGGCATTTCCTACACTGCGGGCGTGCCGCCCGTTGCCGCCGCGATGCTGGTCGCCACCGGAGAATGGGATGCGGGCACGATGAAAAACATCGAAGAGCTTGACCCGAAACCGTTCTTCACCCTGCTTGACCGGATCGGTCTGCCGACCCGCGTGCAAATCAACGGCGAAGATAAAGCCTGGAACGCGTAATCCGATCCGACATCTGAAACAAAGGCCCGCGCCCGCCGCGGGCCTTTTGCATTTCGAACAGCGGAGATTGTGCACAAGGCACAAATTTCACGCTTGGCGCGCAATAAGGCAACCGTCGGCGTGCATTTACATAGGTGGTGACCCCGACAGGATTTGAACCTGTAACCTGCCCCTTAGGAGAGACAGCATCCCCCAGCAGCACAAGGGAACACATGCCAAAAGAGCATGTTTCGCGTGGACCTGTTCACGTTCTGCACAGTTGATTTTGAGATCAGCAGGTTCGGCAGACTAAAGAGCAAACCCCTGATTATCACCAGCACCGCAGCGGCGCTTGTGACCATGACCAACCTGGCGAACCGTTTTGGCCCACAGTCGGCATTCGGAGCCTTGGACACGCTGTGGCGCAGCGCAACCAAACCTGTCATTCGGGCTTGCCTCGACAAAAGGGAAACGCCAGTGTTGGGGATCATTCCCGTAACGCATATAAGTCTGGCCCACTTGCCGGATGGAGAGTAGCTGAGGCACTGCTTGTTCTACTTCCACGAATTCCTAGAACGAATTGACCTCGACCCGATGACGGTGCGCCTACTGCGCCATGACAGCCGCGGGCTGGCGGCTTGGCGCCACGGAGGACCGGATGCGTTTGGCTGTTTCGCGAGCTTCCAGCGCAGAAACCCTTCCCCATACGCGGGTGTCAATACCGCGTGCCATTTCATTGCGGGGCCAACCCTGGCCAATGGCGATGCATCTGCCCTGTTTGTGGGAACGACACGGATATTGGATCAATGGGGTTGGGATGGAGACCGCCTCCCGATTATGCAGGACACCGCCATCCTAGAAGCCGAGCAGGGACGAGAGGATGTTGATGCATTCGATTTAGAATGGCTTCCAGCGGGTAACAACTTCATTGAACGAATCCTTCTGCGCTGGGGACCACCGGCCGCTGCACGAGCTTGGTCACAATGGGGGAACCGCGGGCAGAAAGAGATCGTTGAGCTGCGGATTGATCCACATGAGCCGCCCTTTCCGGGATTCTCCTCCTTTGTCGCGCGCGTGAGCGAGCTAGCCCTTGCGCCCATGGCCTGGCAGGCGGCCCTCGGGTCCGTGCGCGGCGTATATCTGCTGGTCGCGGACGACGGCGGGCAATATGTCGGCTCTGCCACGGGTCAGGACGGCTTCATAGGGCGTTGGCGAGGATATGCTGCGAACGGACATGGCGGAAACGTCATTCTGCGTCAGTGCGGGCATCACGATTATACTGTTTCGGTCTTGGAGGTGGCATCGCCAGATATGTCGCGTGATGAGATCGTTGCTCGAGAGGCATTCTGGAAAGATAAGCTGGGTGTGCGAGCCCATGGCCTCAACGCGAACTAGGGCAAGCCTATTACCCGGCTCGGGAAAACACAGCTAGCTTCTCAGTGGGATGCCACTCTCGGAAGAGTGATGATCGGCCCAAACCGGCTATTGGCCTCAGCGCGCGTCACTGCGGCGCGGCGTCACCGAACCGGTCGTTCATCCCTTGCGCAGCATACTGACACCGGCAAATGTCAGCAGTGCGGGACGAAACGGGCTTTCGCGGCATGGGGCGTGAATGTCCGTATCAATCAGATATACTTGCGTTACGTTGCGAGGACCTTCGAAGTAGTTGGCCCGTGCGGCACCGTCTGCTAACGTTATTGTACGGTCGGCAGACACCGAGGCGTCGCTGCTCCTTTTGGAGAGCTAAACCTGCCATCACCATCGAACGGCACTGCACCCATGAGGCGCTGCGTCGTCAAGCCAGCGACCGACGACCCTGGACGGCGCCCGACCTGGATGTAACATGCCCAAGACTCCTCTTCCGCTCCGAGCAGATGACCTGACTCCCTTCGCGCGCAGGCTCTCCCAGCAGCTCGGCAAAGCGAGCCCATCGCACCTGACACTGATGAACATGCTGGCCCGCGCGGCTGGGTACGAGAACGTCCAGCACATGCGGGCCGCGCACGCGGCGGCGCAGCGGCTCGACCGGACCGCCGACGAGCGGCTCGCCGATCCACGAACGGTGGAGCGGGCATTGCACCAGTTCGACGCCGCAGGCCGACTCAGGCAGTGGCCGTCCAAGCGAACCGTCCAAACGCTAGCGCTTTGGGCGCTCTGGGCTACCCTACCGTCGGAGCGGTCGCTCCACGAGCGCGAGGTCAGCGCAATGCTGTGCGCGGAGCATCTATTTCAGGACCCGGCTACCCTGCGCCGGACCATGATCTCATGCGGTTTGCTCACCCGTCGGCCCGATGGCTCGGACTACCGTCGGCACGAGCAGGAGCCCCCCGCAGAAGCCAAGGCGCTGATCCGCGCGCTTGGGCCAAGGCGGCGGACGCGGTTCGAGGCGGTGGCCATGGAGCGGACCGGTGCATAGAGGGTCGTGCCTCTGCGGAGCCGTGAAGATCGCGGTCGAAGGCGATCTTCCCCAACCAAACGCTTGCCACTGCGTCGCCTGCCGGAAACACGGGGGCCATTACGGCGCTTCCCTCGACGTCCCCCGAGCCGCCTTGCGCGTGGAAGGTGAGGATGCCGTACGGTGGTATCAATCCTCCGAGAAAGTTCGGCGCGGGTTCTGCGGCATATGCGGCTCGACCCTGTTCTGGGATCCGATCCTCCACGACTGGACGGCCATCGCGATGGGGGTGTTCGACGGACCGACTGACACGTCCCTGTCGATGCATATCTTCGTCTCGGAGAAGGGCGACTATTACGAGATCGCTGACGAACTGCCGCAGAACGAGACATAAGGCCTGCCCCTGGGAGTCCGCTCTTGCCCGACCAAAGAGCACACCGTTTTGCAACCACGGCGCAATCACTGAACCCGACATCCATTGATTGCGCAGCATCACGCAATTTGGGCTCGAAGCCGCCATGCGGCAGCGCGGCGGGCCTTTCTTGAGGCCCGCGCCGCCGTATCGACCTGATCGGCCCTTTCCGGACATTGACCATTGGGTCAAGATGCTGCGACGCGGCGCTCCAGAGCCGCCATTCATCGCTCGTGCTTGATACAGCAGGTGACGCTTACGTTGCTTTCTCCTCAGGAGAGTAACAAAATGTCCGGCTAGTTACTGCGGATCTCAATGCCAGCGGACCGTCAGGCCGCAGCTAAAACCGACTTTTCCTCTAGCATCAGGAGCCAAATCAGGTACAGCAAAGCAGGAAAATCATAGCATCTTGAAAAAACCTTTGGCTTTGAGTATCTTCTCGGCTAGTGAAAATGCAACAATACCAGCAACTTAAGCGGCGCAAGTCGGCGCGCAATTGGGCGAAAACAACAATGAGCGGGAAATTCCTCAAAAGACATGACAACAGATTAACAGCAGTAGACCTCTTTTCTGGCGCTGGTGGACTGACGCTGGGACTGAAACAGGCGGGCTTTAACGTGTTGGCTGGTGTCGAAAAGGAAAAAATCCCCGCCTCAACCTATCGGCTTAACCACCATGATGTTCATTGCTTTGAAAATGACATACGTGAAGTTGGAGCGGCAGCGTTGTTGAAGACCATCGGCCTGAAACGGGGAGAACTAGACCTGCTGGCTGGCTGTCCACCTTGCCAGGGCTTTTCAACGCTACGAACTCGCAAGAAGTCTAATGCAGTCGCAGATGACCGTAACGATCTTTTGTTTGAGTTTCTGCGGATTGTTGAGGCTGTTTCACCCAAAGCCATCATGATGGAGAATGTGCCTGCTTTGGCGCAAGATAACCGCATGAAGACTTTCCTTAAGAGAATATCGGTCCTCGGATACAAGGTGGGGCGGAAGAACGTACGGGTGGAGGATGCTTCAGAATACGGCGTTCCTCAGCGCCGATACAGAATGATTTTGCTCGCATCCAAGATTGGCCAAGTTGAGGATGCTGAAAAGTCAGAGACTATTACAGTTCGGAAATGTCTCGATGCCGTGCGGCTTGCACCAGTTGGCGAAGCAGGTGACCCGCTGCAT
>JAQTYE010000101.1 GCA_028749255.1 Paracoccaceae bacterium
CAGGTTTTCGGGCGTATCAGGCGCATTTTCCACCGTGTGAACCGCCCGTGCGCGGGGTAGCGCGCTATCTTCATGGGCTTCGGCGGTGGTGCGAATATCGGTCATTTCAGGCTCCAGCCCCAGGCGCCATCGGGGCGTTTTTCACGCGTCACCTCACCTTTGTGCCAAAGATGGTTCAGGTGCGCTACCGACTCGTCCAACGCCAACCCGTATTCACGTTCACCGATACTGCGCTTGAACAGCACCGGGAAGCATTCGGTGGCACTGCGCGGCGCCTCGGCCAGCAACGCACGCAGCCGATTGAGCGCGCCTTCATGATTCTCGATCATCTGCCGCAACCGCAGCGGCAACCCGGTGAAGGGCAGTTTATGCCCCGGCAAAACCAGATGCCGTTCCTCGGCCAGCGGTTGAAACGCGCGGCAACTGTCCAGCCAGTCAGCCACCGGATCGGCCAGCGGCTCGGTCGCATAGACCCCCAAATTGGCCGAGATCGAGGGCAGCAACTGGTCACCCCCGACGATCAGATCGTCATTCAGGCTCCACAGCGTGGCGTGATCGGGTGCATGGCCATGACCGATCCGCACCTGCCAAGTGCGCCCGCCCATGGCGATCAGTTGCCCTTCGTCGATCCGGCGATACCCCAGCGGCAGTGGATGCACGCAATCGGCAAAGTTGAACGGCCGCGCGACCCGGCGCTTTTCAAACAGCTCGGGCATCATCCCGGCCTCGCGCCAGAAGGTCAGCGTCTCGGGGCGGGGCACAGGCTGATCGTCCAGCACCAGCATCCGCGCGAAAATCCACGAAGTTCGCGTGGTCCACAATTCTGCCCCGCGCGCTTGCAGCAGGCCCGCCAGACCGATGTGATCAGGGTGATAATGCGTGACCAGCACACGCCAGACCGGGCGCCCCCCCATGGGCCCCGCGATCAGCGCCTCCAGCGCCGCGCGGCAGGCGGGCGTGTCGATACCGGGATCGACCAGCGTCCAGCCCGCATCGCCGTCATCGAAAGCAAAGCAATTGACGTGGTCCAAGGCCATCGGCAACGGCAGCCGCGCCCATAGAACACCGGGCGCGACCGTGACCGCATCGCCAAACGCAGGCGGTTCGGGCCACGGATACCGCAACCCGCCCCGTGGCGCACTCATGCGCTCAGGTCTTCGACGCTCAGCGCATACAGGCCTTCGGCACCCTCCCGGGCTTCGACCAGTGCCGCGGCGTATTGCGGCAACAAACGACGGATATAGACCGCCGCCAGTTTTGCCCGCGCACTGTCCGCGCCTTCGGCAATCGCCGCGCGCAGGTGATAATAGGCGCCCAGAACCCGGGCGAAGGCGCGCAGATAGGGTACGGCACCGGCGAACCGGTCTTGCATACCTTGTGCCAGCATCACCTCGGTCGCCTCGCGCAGGGTTTCCGCCGCAGCCCAGACATCCTCGGCCAGATCCGGCAAGATAGCGCGCGCGGCCTTGGCCTCATCTTCCACCTCTTGCAGCAGGCGGAAGGCAGCACGGCCCTGATCCATCATCTTGCGGCCCACCAGATCCATCGCCTGAATGCCGTTGGTGCCCTCGTAAATCGCGGTCACCCGCACATCGCGATAGAATTGCGCCGCGCCGGTTTCCTCGATGAAGCCCATGCCGCCATGCACCTGCACGCCTTGTTCGGCCACCCACATGCCGATGTCGGTGCCATAGGCCTTGGCGATCGGCGTCAGCAGCGCAGACCGCGCCGCCCAGTCGGCATTGCCCGTGGCCCGGCCCATATCCAGCGCAACCGCACAGGCCATCGCGATCGAGCGCGCGGCAAAGACCTCGGCCTTCATTTCGGCCAGCATCCGGCGCACGTCGGCATGTTCGATGATCGGCGCAAATTGCACGCGGTCTTGCGCGTATTCCAGCGCCTTCTGATAGGCGCCCTCGGCAATACCGATGCCCTGCACGCCCACGGCCAGACGCGCGTTGTTCATCATCGTGAACATCGCGGCCATGCCTTTGCCGGGCTCGCCCACCATCCAGCCGGTCGCACCGTCAAACGCCATCACGCAGGTCGGCGAACCGTGCAGGCCCATCTTGTGTTCCAGCGAAACGACCTTGAGACTGTTGGCCACGCCCGGGTTGCCGTTGGCATCGGGAATGAACTTCGGCACCATGAACAGGCTGATCCCCTTGGTCCCCGGCGCCGCATCGGGCAGTCGCGCCAGCACCAGATGGCAGATGTTTTCGGTCACATCCGAATCGCCCCAGCTGATGAAAATCTTTTGCCCGGTCACGGCATAGGTGCCGTCACCCTGCGGCTCGGCCTTGGTGCGCAACGCGCCCACGTCCGATCCGGCCTGCGGTTCGGTCAGGTTCATCGTGCCCGACCATTCGCCCGAAATCAGCTTGGGCAGATACAGCGCCTTGATTTCGTCGCTGGCGTGATGTTCCAACGCCTCGATCTGGCCCTGGGTCAGCAGCGGGTTCAGTTGCAGCGACAGGCAGGCACCCGACATCATGTCATTGACCGCAACGCACAACGTCTGCGGCAGGCCCATACCGCCAAATTCCTGCGGCGCGGCAATCGCAACCCAACCCCCCTCGGCGATGGCCTGGTAACCTTCCTTAAAGCCCGGCGAAGACCGCACCACGCCATTTTCCAGTCGCGCGGGCGTCAGATCACCGTTGCGGTTCAGCGGCGCCATCACCTCGTCGCACAGCCGACCGGCCTCGGTCAGAATCGCTTCGACCGTGTCACCGGTCGCCTCGGCGAACATCTCGGTCGCGGCCAGCGGGGCCAGCGGCACCACCTGGTCCAGAATGAAACGGATTTCCGCGACGGGCGAACGATACGGCATGGGATGCTCCTTTGGCGCGCGGCTTGGCAAATGGGGGCGGCACGCGTATGACCTTATTTCCGGGGATAAGTTACCGCAAGGTCAGGCCCCTTCAACACCAACGCTGCGTCACGAAGCCCCTGATGAACCAGAAAACCGAACGCCTTGGCACCGATCCCGCAGGGCTGGCCCGAGCCGCCCAATTGCTGGGCGAGGGGGCGCTGGTCGCCTTCCCGACCGAGACGGTTTACGGTCTGGGCGGCGATGCGCGCAGCGATCTGGCCGTCGCCCGGATTTTCGACGCCAAGGGCCGCCCGCGCTTCAATCCGCTGATCGTGCATCTGCCCGATCTGGCCGCCGCCGAGAAAATCGCCGTGTTTTCCCCCACCGCGCGCGCGCTGGCGCTGGCGTTCTGGCCCGGGCCGCTGACGCTGGTGCTGCCGCTGCGCGCCGACGCCGGAATTTCCGATCTGGTGACTGCGGGGCTGCCGACGGTGGCAATCAGGGTTCCCGAACATCCCGTCGCCCGCGCCCTGTTGCAAACCTACGGCGGGCCGCTGGCCGCGCCCTCGGCCAATCCCTCGGGCAAGATCAGCCCGACGTGCGCCGATCATGTAATGGACGGTCTGGCGGGCCGAATTGCGGCGGTGGTCGATGGTGGCCCCTGCGCGGTCGGCGTCGAATCGACGATCCTCGCGCTGGATCCGCCAACCCTGCTGCGTCCCGGGGGCCTGCCCGCCGAAGCGCTGGAGGCGGCCTTGGGCCAGCCGCTGGCAATGGGGGGCGATGCCGCGAAACCGAATGCCCCGGGGCAGTTGCTGTCGCATTACGCGCCCGGCGCGCTGGTGCGGCTCGAAGCTGCCGCCCCTGCCAGCAATGAAATCTGGATCGGCTTTGGCCCCGAATGCGAATTGGCAAATCTGAACCTGTCACCCAGTGGCGATCTGGTCGAGGCGGCAGCCAACCTGTTTGGTGCGCTGCGTCAGGCGGACCATATGGCTGCGGCAGCCGGGGCTGTGCGCATCGCTGTGGCGCCGGTGCCCGACCATGGGCTGGGCCGCGCGATCAACGACCGTCTGCGCCGGGCCGCAGCCCCGCGCGGCTGATCTCAGGCACGCCCCGCCGTCGCCGACAGGCCGCGCGGGTCTATCCCCATGCCGTTCAGCGCGCGCATCCATTTCGTTGCATGCTCGGCCCCCAACGCAAGTTCGGCATCGCCCTCGGCAATCAGCCAGCCGTTATCACGGATTTCATCCTCTAACTGCCCCGGCCCCCAACCCGCATATCCCAGCGCCAAAAGCGCCCGGTCAGGCCCGCACCCGGCAGCGATATCTTCCAGAACGTCCCGCGTCGCGGTCATCGACATCTGCGCGGTCACCGCCATCGGCTTGCCACGCCCTTGCCATTCCGTGCTGTGCAGCACGAACCCGCGCCCGGTCTCGACTGGCCCGCCAAACAGGATCGGTCGGGTCTCGGCCCGGTCAGAGGCGGTGACCGAAATTCCCAACTGTTCCAGCAGGTCGTTCATCCCGGGCTTCGGCAGCGGCTTGTTCACAATCAGCCCCATCGCCCCTTCGGGGGAATGCGCGCAGACCGCCACGACCGCATGTTCGAATCGCGGATCGCCCATTCCGGGCATGGCAATCAGCAGTTTTCCGGTCAGATCCATCGCCGCCTCCTTGCGCCGTGGGGAATGCGCCCCTCTGTCACCAAGGTGGTCCTCAGCCGCGCCCGGATCAAGCCCCGGGGTGTGGCAAGATCGCACAACACGCGCAGTTGGCGCGTTTGTGACTTTGCCTGCCCCCCTTTCCGGCGGTATCGCAATGACATGACCAAACTTGCAGCTGCCCTGTGCCTCGCCCTGACCGCCCCGCTTGCCGGATTCGCGCAAGACGTGCCTCTGCCCCCCGGCATGGAGGGGGCCGAGCTGCTGTCGGGCTGGCAAACCCCCACGGGCGCGCGGATGGCGGGCGTTCGGATCGCACTGGATAAAGGGTGGAAAACCTATTGGCGCAGCCCGGGCGATGCGGGCATCCCGCCAACGCTGAACTTTGCCGGGTCGCAAAACGTCGCGCGAGTCACCGTGCATTGGCCCACGCCCGAAATTTTCGACCAGAACGGCCTGCGGTCCGTCGGCTATGATGACGAGCTGATCTTGCCGCTGGA
Organism: Paracoccaceae bacterium; assembly: GCA_028749255.1. Classification (GTDB taxonomy): domain Bacteria; phylum Pseudomonadota; class Alphaproteobacteria; order Rhodobacterales; family Rhodobacteraceae; genus Rhodobacter. Next base: position 4,979 of record JAQTYE010000101.1, read on the forward strand.
AATTACCCCCACCGACCCCACGCAGCCGGTTGAACTGTCCGCTGCTTTGGACTTCGGGATTTGTCACGAAATCTGCGTGCCGGTGTCGGTCGCGCTTGATGCCAATCTGGACGGGCCCGGCGCGCCCGATCCGATGATCCGCACCGCGCTGACCGAACAGCCGCGCCCGATTGACGGCGGCGCGCGCTGCACGGTGGAACCGATCGCCGACGGGATGCGGGTGACCGCGACCATCGACCTGCCCGAGGCCGCGCAGGAAGTGGCGCTGTTCGAACTGAAATCGACCCCGGTCTGGGTGTCGGACTCGGTGGCGCATCGCACGGGCGGGCAGTTGACGGCCATGGCCGAATTCGTGCCCGAAAACGGCCAGCCCTTCGCGCTGGATCAAAACGATCTACGCATCACCGTGCTGAGCGCCGAGGGCGCCGTGGAAATCAACGGCTGCCCCGATTAAGCCGTTGGCCCTCAGCCCCGCGGGCTGAGGTGGCGGATCTGTCCGCGCAACACGCGCGGCGCCAAAATTCCCGCAGCCAGCACCACGACGGCCGCCAGCATCACAAACACCCCCAGCGCCGCGCCCACGCCTGCGCCCGACCAGATCGCACGCCCCAGTGTGACCGCGAAGGCCAGCGCCACCAGCGCGGTGGCAGACCACAGCACGCCACGCAGCCCCGGCACCCGCGCACCATGCCGCATCGCCTGCACCTGACGGGCAAAATCCATCTGCACGGCCAGCGTGGCAGGCACCACCAGCAGCACGATCACCATGCCAAAGCCAAGCCCGTAAACCAGCGTAATCACGGTGGATTTCAGGAATAACGCGGCGCTTGACTGTTCATACAGCAGCGGCGCCAACCCCAGAACCGTGGTCAGCGTCGTCAGCATCACCGGGCGCAAACGGTCGGCTACCGCATCGACAATCGCCGGGATCAGGCCGCGCTTTACGGCATATTCATCGACCGTCGAAATCAGCACGATCGCATCGTTGATGATGATCCCCGACATGCCAATCGCCCCCACCACCGCGAACATCGACATCGGCAATTGCCAGATGTAATGGCCCCAGATCGCGCCGACCAACCCGAAGGGGATGACCGACATCACCACGATCGGCCGGGTCCAGGACGCGAAAATCCAGGCCAGAACGATATAGATCCCAATCAGGCACAGCGTCAGGCCCATCACCGCATCGGCCATGAAATCGCGCTCCTGCTCGGCAGCGCCAGACAGTTGGTAAACGATGCCACGCTCTTCTGCGATGCGCGGCAAGATCACCTCGCTCAACTGACGGGTGATTTCATTGGCGCGCTCGGGGTCGTCTTCGGCGATATCGCCGGTGACCGAGACCAGCCGCAGCCCATCCTCGCGCCGGATCGTCGAGAACCCGCTTTCGGTGCGCACCGTCACGATATCGGCCAGCGGAACCCATTGCCCGGCGGGCGTGCGCATCTGCATCCGTTCGGTAAAATCGGCGGCCAGCTCATCCTCGGGCAACTCGACCCGGATCGTGGCCGAGCGCACCCCATCAGGAAAACTCGCCGCTTCGGTGCCGTTCAGCCGCGCGCGCAACTCGCGGCCCAGCGCGTCGATATCAAAGCCCAGGGCCGCGCCCTGCGGGGTCAGGCTCAGGATCAGCTCGTCCTTGTCATAGGCCAGATTATCCTCGACCGCCGACACCTCGGGAAATACCGCCAGCGCGGTTTTCAGGTCTTCGGCGGCGTCTTTCAGAACCCGGCTTTCGGCGCCGGTGAACTGCACCGACAGCCCGTCGGATGACGGCCCGAACCGGAACCCGCGGAAGCTGATTTCCTCCAGCAGCGGATGGCGCGGGGCCTCGGCCTGCAGACGGCTCACGAAATCGGCGCTGGAATAGGGGCGATAGTCGCTATCTATCAATTCGACCGAAATGCTGCCCAGTTGATCGGCGCTTTTGCTGTCGGCCGACGCCAGCCCACGCCCCGCCGCACCGCCAACCTGCGCGATGGCATATTCGACCGGGTTCACCCCATATTCGGCCTGATATTCGGCGCCGACCTTTTCGACAGCCGCCTGCAGCCCGCGCATCATGTCCAGCGTATCATCGCGCGAGGCCCCCGCGACCATCGCAAAGGCGCCCGACACCGTGCTTTGTTCCGGCGGGCTGAAAAACCGCCACTGCACCTTGCCGGAAATCACAAACGACACCTGCCACCCCAGCAGGGCCACCGCTGCCGCCAGCACCGGATAGCGCGCCGCGATCACCGCCCGCGTCAGCGGCCGCATCAGCCGCACCCGCACCCATTCCAGCCCGCGATTGACCTGCCGCGACGGCCAGTCATACCACGCGCCTTCGGCGGTATGGGTCAGCGCATGGGCCATGTGATTGGGCAGGATCAGGAAGCATTCGATCAGCGAGGCCGACAGAACCGCAATCACCGTCCAGGGAATATCGGTGATCATCGTGCCCATCTGCCCGCCGATAATCGTCAACCCGGCAAAGGCGATGACCGTGGTCAGGGTCGAGGCAAAAACCGGCGCGGCCATCCGCCGTGCGCCTTGTTCCGCCGCCAGAACGGGATGCTCGCCCAGACTGCGTGCGCGAAAATCGGCGTGCTCGCCCACAACGATCGCGTCATCCACCACAATGCCCAGCGTCAGGATCAGCGCGAACAGCGAGATCATGTTGATGGTCATGCCGCTGACATACATCACCGCAATCGCCGCCGCCATCGAGGTGGGAATCCCCATTGCCACCCAGAATGCCGTGCGTGCGTTCAGGAACAAAAACAGCAGCAGCAGAACCAGGCCCAACCCCATCACGCCATTGCCGACCAACAACTCCAGCCGCTGGGTGATCGCGTCGGACCGGGTGCGGATCAGGTCAATCGTGGTGCCTGCGGGCAGGGTCTGCTCCATCGTGGCCTTCACCTGCTCGACCTTGCGCTGCAAGGCAATCGCGTCACCTTGGGCCGAGCGCGCCACGTTGATCGACATCGCCGGATTGTCCCCCACGAAATAGGCGCGGTTGCGGTTCGCGCCCTCGACCCGGACGGTTGCCACATCGCCCACCGTCAGCTGCGAACCATCGGCCTCGGATCGCAGAACCAGCGCCGAAATCTCGCGCGCGTCGCGGCGTTCCTCGCCGGTGCGCACGCGCGCGGCGCCGCCCGCCACATCGCCCGCCGGGCTGGTCGAGGCCTCGGCGGCGATCACCGCCACAATCTCGGACAGGGTCACATTGTGCTGCATCATCTTGACGGTCGGCACCTCGACCACCGTCTGCGGCGCGGCCATGCCCTGCACCGTGGTGCGCGTCACCCCCTCGGCATACAACCGCACGACCAATTCATCGGCCAACCGCCCCAGCTGTTCGGGCGCCAGCGGACCTGTGATGACCACATCGGTGACCGTGTCGCGCCACACACCGCGGGTGACCTCGGGGTCTTCGGCGGCCTCGGGCAGGTCGCCCGCGGTGGCAATCGCCTGTTCGACATCATTCACCGCACGGCCCATGTCCCAGCCGGGTTCGAATTCCAGCGTGATCTTGGCCGAACCTTCGGTCGCGCGACTTTCCGACGATTCGACCCCCTCGACCGCAATCAGCGTGGGTTCCAGCACCTCGACAATCGCGCGGTCCACATCCTCGGCCCCGGCGCCTTCCCAGGTGACGGAAACATTGACCTCTTCGACCACGGAATCGGGAAAGAACTGCGCCCGCATCCGGGGCGCCGCGGCCAGACCGGCACAAAGCAGCACGACCAGAACAATATTGGCCAGTGTCGCGTGCCGGGTAAACAGGCCCAGGATCCCGCGCGGCGGCGGCAACGGTTCACCGGGGCGGGCGAAATCGCCCTCGGCCAAGACCGCGGCGGCAGCGGCGGCGTTCGGGTCATGTGGCGCGTGCGGATCTTGACCGGTCATTGTTCAGCCCCCGATCCGCGCTTCCAGCCGGGTCACGACCGACACCGGGACCAGATCCAGCGCCAATTGCGCGCGCAGCCGGGTCTTGCTGTCTTCGGACATCCGGGTATTTCCCTCGACAAAGGCCAGCAGCCGCGCGCGACGTTCAGGGTCAAGCGCGATGGTTTCCTCGGGCGCGGGCGCGGCATCCGCCTGCTGTCCGGGGCGCAAGGGCCGCAGTTTCAGCCCCGGTCCCAGCAGCGGCGTGCGCTCGGCCACGATTTCCTGCCCCGTGCGCAGGGTCGCGGCGCGGATCAGCACCGCATCGCCCTGACGGCGCAGCACCTCGACGGGGGCCTCCTCCAGCCGGTCGCCCTCGGTCAGCACCAGCACCCGGCCATTGGCATCAACCGCTGCGGCGGGCACCTGCGCCACGGCGTCCAACGCGGGTTCTTGCAGCCGGACAGTGACAAAATCGCCCGCGCGGAAACTTTCGGCGCCTTGATCCAGCCGCGCGAACAAAAGTCGACCAGTCTGACCGTCCTCGACCGCAGCCCCCACACGCACCAGTCGCGCCTGCGCCTGCAACCCGGCGCCTTCGGCATCCAGGCTGACCGTCGCGGGCGCCTCGATCAACCGCCCCGCCGCATCGGTCAGCCGCGCATATTGCGCGTTCGACACCCGAAACGCGACTTCCAGCGCGGCAGGGTCGATCAGCTCGGCCAGCATTTCGTTGTTCGAAACGGTGCCGCCACGCACTGCGGTCACCTGCGCCAGAAGCCCGGGAAATTCAGCGCGGATCTGCGTGTCGGCCAGTTTGCGCTCGGCTTCGGACAGGGCGATTTCAGCGCGGCGACGGGCGTTGACGGCCTGATCCAGCGTGGCCTGTGCCGCGGACGCCGCCGCGCGTTTGGTCAACACGGCCTGTTCGGCGGCGCTGACCGCCAATTCGGCTGTTTCCGTATCGGCGGCCTTGCCAAACCCCTTGGCATCAATCGCGCGCTGGCGTTCGAACGCGCTTTGCCGCAGCCCGACCTGCCGCTCTGCCGCGGTCAGGTCATCCCGTGTGATATCAAGCGCCCGGGTTGCTTGTGCCAACGCGGCCTCGGTTTCCGCCAACGAGGCCGCGGCACTGTCACGCACCGCGCGTGCCTCGGCCGGATCGAGCTGCACCAGAATATCCCCCGCCGCAACCGCCGCGCCCTCTTCGAAATTCGGCGCAAGATCCGCGATGGTGCCCGCAGCCGCGGTGCGCAGCTCCAGCCGCCGGGTCGAGCGGACCTCGCCATAGGCGGTCAGTTCCGGGGTGATCGTCGTGAACTCCAGCGTCACGACATTGGCCGCGAAAACGCGTTCGCGCGCCATCGCCGGGCGCCCGCCACCAGACGCGCGGGTATCAAGCGCCGATTTCACGGCATAACCCGCCGCGGCCAACAGCCCCAGCGTCAATGCCATCAAAAACAGCCCCATCAGGCTCCGCGTCAAAAACCGCATCGTCTTGTCCCTGCCAAGGCGAGGCGTGGCCCCGCGACCCGTTCCGAAAGATATATCGCAGATGGTCTTCGCAAAAAGAGCATCCCCTTTCTACGTGGCACAAGGCCGCTTCCGCCGCCGATCACGCAAACGTCAGGTCGTCTCAGCCGTTCAGCCGGGCGCGGATCTCCAGCAGGTCGGCCCAGGCTTCGCGTTTGGCATGCGCCTGACGCAGCAGATAGGCGGGGTGCGTCATCGGCAAGGCCGGGCGGCCAAAGGCCTCGGCCCATTGCCCGCGCAACCGCAGGATGCCAACCTTGCCCAGTGCCGCCTTGCAGGCCGCGTTCCCCATCAGCACGATCAGATCGGGGTCTGCCAATTCGACATGGCGCGCCAGAAACGGCAGCATTTGCGCAATTTCCGCAGGCTCCGGGTCACGGTTGCCCGGCGGGCGCCAGGGCAGGACGTTGGTGATGTAGACAGCCGCCAGCGCATCCGGCGCGTCGCGCGACAGGCCGATCGCCGCCAGCATCCGATCCAGCAGCTGCCCCGCGCGGCCCACAAACGGACGCCCGATCTGGTCCTCGTCCCGGCCTGGCGCCTCGCCGATGATCATCACGCGCGCGGCGGGGTTGCCATCGGCGAACACCAGATTGCGCGCACCTTTCTTCAGATCGCACAGATCATAGGCTTCCATCGCCGCCCGCAGATCGGGCAGGTTGCCCGCGGCCGCAGCAGCCGCGCGCGCCACCGCGACCGGGTCAGGCCCGGCCTCGGGTACGACATGCAGCATCGGACGGGCGGGGACATCGGCCACCGGCGCAGGCGGGGCGGGGCGGTGAATCTGCGGCGCGGCATCGGGCAGCGCATAGCAATCGACCGGCGTTTCCAGCACCGCCTCGGCCACACCCAGCTCGACCTGCCATTCCAGGGCAGCAAGAGCCGCGTAATAATCAAGGTCGGGGTGGGGCTGAGTCTCCATCGCGCCAAGCTATGCGGGCGGGGCTCGAAGGTAAAGCCGCCTGCCTGTCCCTGCCCCGTCGCGCGCGCTTGGCGCTGGACGTGCGCGCGGCCTTTTGCCATAAGGCCCCAGCACACCATCGGAGGCAAGTGAATGGCATTCCGCGCAAGGCACCTTCTGGGAATCGAGCATCTCACCCAGGAAGATATCCGCACCATCCTTGATCTGGCCGACCGCTATGTGGAGTTGAACCGGCGCACGGTGAAACGCACCGACGTGCTGGCCGGGATGACCCAGATCAACATGTTCTTCGAAAACTCGACGCGCACCCAATCCAGTTTCGAACTGGCGGGCAAGCGGCTGGGCGCCGACGTGATGAACATGTCGATGCAGACCAGTTCGGTGAAAAAGGGCGAGACCCTGATCGACACCGCAATGACGCTGAACGCGATGCATCCCGACCTGCTGGTCGTGCGGCACGGCTCGTCTGGCGCGGTCAACCTGTTGGCCGAAAAGGTCAATTGCGCGGTTCTGAACGCAGGCGACGGCAAGCACGAACACCCGACCCAAGCCCTGCTGGACGCGCTGACGATCCGCCGCGCCAAGGGCCGGATCGGGCGGCTGACGGTGGCGATCTGCGGTGATGTCGCGCACAGCCGGGTTGCCCGCTCGAACCTGATCTTGTTGAACAAGATGGAAAACCGGGTGCGCCTGATCGGGCCGCCGACGCTGATGCCCGCGGGCATTTCCGAATTCGGCTGCGAGGTGTTCGACGACATGCGCGCCGGGCTGGAGGGCGCCGATGTGGTGATGATGCTGCGCCTTCAGCGCGAACGGATGGACGGCGGCTTCATCCCGTCGGAACGCGAATATTTCCACCGCTACGGACTGGATGCCGAAAAACTCAGCTATGCCAAGGACGACGCCATCGTGATGCACCCCGGCCCGATGAACCGGGGCGTGGAAATCGACGGCGAGATTGCCGATGACATCAACCGCAGTGTGATTCAGGAACAGGTCGAGATGGGCGTTGCCGTGCGGATGGCCTGCATGGACCTGCTGGCGCAGAACCTGCGCGCCGAACGCGGCCGCGCCGCGACGGAGGGCACCTATGTCTGAGATGAAACGCGACGCGGTGATGGATTACCGCCCCGGGCCGCAGTCCGAACTGCCGCTGGACGACGGCGAGACAGTCAATACGATCTTCCTGGCCGATCATCGCCGCTACTGGACCGACCACGGCGCGATGATCGCTGTGGGGATTGCCGCGCTGCTGGCGATCTTGCCGCTGACGGGCAAGGCCGATCAGCTGCCGGTGGCGATCGCCGCGGTGGTGATCGGGCTGCTGCTGCGCGGGCTTTACTTCCGCTCCGAGGCGTTTGCGCGGCGCTGGCAGCTGACCGACCGGCGGCTGATCGGACCGCAGGGACGGCAGGTGATGCTGCTGGAAATCGCCAAGGTGCGGCGTCTGTTGGGGGATGTTCAGATCATCACCAATTCCGGCGCGAAACATCTGATCAAGCATCTGGCCGATGGCGAAGCGGTGGTGGCCGAGATCGAGGCGGCGCGCGCCAAACGCGCCAAGGTGGCGCGATGAGCGCGGCGCGCTGGGAAGACTACTTCCTGCCGGGAGAGACCCTCCTGTGGCAAGGCGCGCCCCTGCCCGGCATCCACCGCTGGTCGGTGCATCTGCTCTACATGCTGCTCGGCCTGCCGTTCCTTGCGGCGGGTGTCTGGGTCACCTATCACACCGCCCGCTATGGCCTGTTCGAGGCCACAACCGCCCTCAATCGGCTCGGCGCCTTCGTCGGCTTCTGCTTCGGGCTGCCGTTTCTGGGCATCGGGCTCTTCTGCCTGATCGGCCAGTGGGTGATGGGGGCGCTCGCGCACAAGCGGGTGCGCTATGCGCTCTCCTCCCGTGCG
>JAQTYE010000102.1 GCA_028749255.1 Paracoccaceae bacterium
CCGCCGCCGAGCCTGACGCCACAAAGGCTGCGCCGGATCGCCCCGAGATACCTGCGGCACAAGCCCCTGCACCGCAGCCCCCCCCTGCAGCCAAACCGGCCCCCGCCGAAGAGGCAGACGAAAACGACACGGTCTCTGTAACCGTGGCCGCGATAGTGGCAGAGCAGGACGCCCCGGCACCCGCCGCCGATGCCCCCTCCGACCTTGCCCCCGCGCCCGCCGCCGGCACCACGCCACGCCGGACCCTGGATGACAGCCTGCTGTCGATCCTGCGCGAAGAAGCCGAGCGCGAGGCCGCCGCACGCCGCGCCGAGGGCAGCACCTTCGAGACGCAAGAAGAGCTGAACCTTGAACCGGCGGCCAGTCGCGCCGCAAGCCGCGCCGCAGCCAAGCTGGCCGCGATGCAACGCGCCCCCGAGGCAGACGAAACAGCCGACCGCGTCGCCCATCTGCATGACACCGGCGAAGAGGACCCGGTCACCGCGCCACAGATCTCGCGCCGCGAACGGCTGCCAGATATCGAAGAAATCAACTCGACCCTACGCGCCACCTCGGACCGGGCAGGCCATGCCGTGGCCAAGGACGCGCCGCAAACGCTGGCACAGCAACGCTCGGGCTTCCGGCTGGGTTTCGGAGCGGTGCTGATGGCGGGGCTTGCGGCGATGACGGTCTATGCGACCGCGCCGCGACTGACCCAGATGGTGCCGGGCCTTACGCCCGCGCTGTCGTCCTATGTCGGTGCGGTGGATCAAGGCCGGATCTGGCTGGATGGGCAACTGCAGGCGATCATCACCCGCCTGCAGGAAAAACCCGACGCCTGACGCACCGAGCCCCGGAGCGCCAGTTTAGAACTGATCCAGAAGACGGCGCAGGTAATCCAATTCCGGCTCGGGGCGCAGCCGTTCCGCCGAACGACGCCGGATTTCATTCAGCAAATCACGCGCCCGGCGATAAATATCTTCGCCTTGCAACATGTTTTCGGTCGCGCCCAACCGCCCGCCATCCCCCAGATTGCGGCCCAGCGGATCGCGCGGCAACTCGCGCGTGCCGCGTCCCCCCGCCTGACCCTGTTGCTGGGCGCCCTCTTGCCCGGGTTGACCCTGCTGGCGGCCCTGTTCGCGGGCGAAGGCCTCGCCCAGATTGCGCATCCCCTCGCGCAGCGCCTCGATCGCGTCGGCCTGCTGGTCGATCGCGCGTCCCGTGTCGCCGTCGCGCAGGGCCTGTTCGGCCTCATCCATCGCGCGCCCGGCATCGTCCAGCCGTTGGCGCGCGGCGTCGCCCGCCTCATTGCCTAGACGCGGCATCAGACCCTGCTGTCGGCCCAATTCCTTGCGCAGCGCCCGTTGACGATCAGCCAAGCTCTGGCCGCCGTCCTGGGGCTCTTGCGCCTGGCCTTGGCCCTGCGGCTGCCCCGGGTCGCCGGGCGTCGGGCCCTCTTGCATATCGCGGAAGGCATCGTCCGACAGTTTCTGCTGCTCACGCAGAGTGTCGGCAAGGTCTTTCATCGCCTGACCGCCGGGCGTATCGCCCTGACCGCCCTGCCCCTGCTGAACCTGCAAATTCTCCATCATCCGCGCCAATTGATCGAGCAATTCCTGCGCCTCGGCCATCCGGCCTTCTTCCATCAGCTTCTGGATTTCATCCATCATCTGCTGGATCTGATCGCCGGTGATCTGCTGGCTTTGCTGCTTTTGCCCGAATTGTGGCCCCTGATCCTGCGCCTCGGCGCGTTCTGCCAGCATCTGGATATAGCGGTCGGTGGCCTCTTTCAGTTCGGCCATCAGCTTGGCGATTTCATCCTTGGACGCGCCATTGCGGATCGCCTCGGACAGGCGTTGTTGCGCCTGTTGCATCGCGGCCAAGGCATTGACCAGCCCACCATCCTCCAGCATCTCGGCCAGCTGCCACAGGTCTTCAGCCAGCTCGTCGCGCAGCGCGGGCGTCAGCGGCGCGGCCTCGATCCGGCGCGAAATCAGCGTGATCAGCCCTGCCATTCCGGGCCGGGTGACAAACCCCTCGGGACGGTTGACCACGGCCCGCAGCCACTGCGCCACGCGCGGGCCATTATCGCGCGACCACAGCAAATCGCGTCGCGCCTCGATCAGACTTGCGGCCAACGGATCAAAGAACCGACGCCCCGGCAGATCCAGACTTTGCACCCCGGTCGAGCCCACCTGCCCGCGCCCATCCTCGACCTCGAGCGCCAGCGAAACGGGCAGGTTGGCCCAAGGGTGTTTCGCCGCGTCCTCGGCCAGCGCCTCCGTGAAATCGGCGCGATTGCCCGAGATTGGCAGCGGCAGGTCAAACACCAGATCGTCGCGCGGCTCTGGCGGCAGCGCCAGACCATAGCGGCGCGGTACTGCCGCCAGATCGAGCGTGATCCGCGCACGCCCCGCCGTCACCGCGTAATCGTCGGTCGCGTGGAACGGCTGGCTCAGCTTGCCATCGGCGCGCCGCTCGGCCAGGCCGACCAGTTCAACGCTGGGCGCGTCGTCGGGCAGAATGTTGACCGCAAAGCGCCGCCCGGCAGGACCACGGATGTCAATGACGCCCGAGCGCACCGCGTCGAAATCGCGCCGCGCCACATCGCCCGCACCCTCTGCCTGCGGCAGTGCCGCCGGGCTGGAAACGGTTTCCTCAAAGGCAATCGCGCCCGCTGCGCCGTAAAACCGAAACGCCATACGGGTGCCTTCGGGCACGGAAATATCGTCTGATGTCAGGTTGTTGAGGTAGATCCCCGGCTTGCCGGTATAGCGTGGCGGTTCAGCCCAGCCTTCCCAGCTGGGGCCCATCGCAGCCTCGGCCGGACCAGCGCCGCCCAAGGTGGCGCCCGGGTCCAACAGCCGGGTCGGCGCACCAAACAGCAACGCCAGCACCAGCGCCGTCAGCGCGGACAGCCGCAGGGCAAACGGATCGCGCCGCGCCAGATCGGGCGTCGGGGCCACCGCCCGCGCGCCCGCAGCCCGGGCCGCCATGCGCTGCAAATGCGCGGCCCACAACGCCTGCGCGGCGGGGTCTTGCCCGCCCAGAGCCATCTGATCGGACAGCGCGGTCAGCGGGCGCCCTGGCAGCGTCGCATCCAGCCGCGCCATCGCCTCGGCCCGCGCAGGCCAGCGGAACCACCGCAAACCCAGGATCAGGGAACCGAGCAGCACCAGCATGGCCCCAAAGCCAAGACCTTGCAGCCAGATCCCCGACACGGCATCCGCCAGCCCGAAGCTCAGCGCCGCACTGCACAGCGCCAGAATCGACAGCGTTGGCCAAAACGCCCGCAAACCACGCTCCAGCACCATCCCGGCCCGGGTCAGCGCAATCGGGCGGGCCAGCGCGTCAAGCGGCGTGGCAGGTTGGGGGCGCGGGCGGTGCAGCATCGGTCCTTTCCGGCCCCGGGCGCGGTGATCGCGTCAGAGCCATTCCGGGATGCTATCGCGCCCCAGCATTTCCTCAAAGCTCGGACGCGCGCGAATGACAGCGAATTGATCTCCGTTGACCAGAACCTCGGGGATCAGCGGGCGCGAATTGTATTCCGACGCCATCACCGCCCCATAGGCCCCGGCGGACCGGAACGCGACCAGATCGCCCGGGCCGACCGGGGTCATCGCGCGCGCCTTGGCAAAGGTATCGCCGGTTTCGCAGACCGGGCCCACGATGTCGAAGGGCTGGGCTTCGGTGCCGGGGGCAGGCTCAATCACCGGGATGATATCGTGGTGCGCGCCATACATCGACGGGCGCACAAGGTCATTCATTGCGGCATCAAGGATCAGGAAGTCGCGCCCCTCGCCCTGTTTCAGATAGATGACCGACGACACCATGATCCCGGCATTACCGGAAATCAGGCGCCCCGGCTCGATCTCGATCTCGCACCCCAGATCACCCAGAACGGATTTGATCACCCCCGCATATTCCACCGGCAGCGGCGGCGCGAAGTTCGAGCGTTCGTAGGGAATTCCCAGACCTCCGCCCAGATCGAGACGCATGATATCGTGACCATCGGCCCGCAAGGCCAAGGTCAGCTCGCGCACCTTGGTGAAGGCGGCGACGAACGGCTCCAGCTCGGTCAACTGGCTGCCGATATGCACATCGACACCAACCACCGCGATACCGGGCAATGCGGCGGCCTCGGCATAAACCGCGCGCGCCTTGGCAATCGGAATGCCGAACTTGTTTTCGGATTTTCCGGTGGCGATTTTCTCGTGCGTCTTGGCATCCACATCGGGGTTGACGCGCAAGGCGATGGGCGCGCTCACGCCCAGTTCGCTGGCGATTTCAGAGATCGCGCGCAGTTCCGGTTCACTTTCGACGTTGAACTGCCGGATCCCGCCTTGCAGCACCATGCGAATTTCGTCGCGGGTCTTGCCCACGCCCGAAAACACGATGCGTTCGCCCGGCACACCGGCGGCCTTTGCGCGCAGGTATTCGCCGCCCGACACCACATCCATCCCGGCGCCCAAGTTCCCCAGAACCCGCAACACGGCCAGATTGGAGTTCGATTTGATCGCAAAGCAGACCAGATGGTCGAGCCCCTCAAGCGCATCGTCGAACAGCTTGAAGTGGCGCTCCAGCGTGGCGGTCGAATAGACGTAGAAGGGCGTGCCGACGGCGGCGGCAATCTCGGGGATCGCCACGTCTTCGGCATGCAGCACGCCGTCACGGTAGAGGAAATGGTCCATCAGCTGATCTTCCGGGTGCGAAAATAAAGATAAAGCGGCAAGGCGGGGCCGAGCCCCAGTAACAGGCCAACAGGCAATACGACAAGCGCAATCCAGTTGCGGCGCACCATCACCTCGGCCAACACCCACAGGGCAAAGGCCACACCCGCACAGACCATCGGGGGGGCAGCCGACAGCGAGGCCCAGGTCGGCGGGCTCCATTCGACTGCGGCAAACCCCGCCGCCAGCAGCGCCGCCAGCAGATAGATCAGGCGCAACCCTGACATTACGTCAAGGCACCTGAACCTGCGCGGGCGGCACCGGCGGCCCATCAACCCCGCAGGCCGCCAACGCCAGCAAGCCCGCGATCAGCACCGCGCGGATCATGGCGACACCGAAACGGTCGCCGCGCCCAGCGTGCCTGATACCGATGGATAGACCCGCACACCAGATTCCGAAATCCCGATGTCGGCATTCAGGCTCGGGTTCGTGCAGGCGGCCATCAGGGCCAGGGCAAGCAGCGGGACGAGTTTAATCACGCAAGGCGTTCCTTCCAGCGGGCGATCTGGGCGCGCACCTGATCGGGTGCCGTGCCACCGTAAGATTGCCGCGAAGCGACCGAGTTGTGAACCCCCAGCACGCCGAAAATCGCCTCGGTGATGGCCGGGTTGACCGATTGCATATCGGTCAGGCTCAGATCGGGCAGATCGCAGCCCTTCGCCTCGGCCATGGCGACCAAAGTGCCGGTCACATGATGGGCATCGCGGAACGGCAGGCCCGCCTCGCGCACCAGCCAGTCGGCCAGATCGGTCGCGGTCGAAAACCCGCCCGAGGCCGCCGCTTCCAGCTTGTCGGTGTTGACCGTCAGATCGCCAATCATCCCCGCCATCGCAGCCAGCGCCAGCATCAGGTTGTCTGCGGCGTCAAACACCTGCTCCTTGTCTTCCTGCATATCCTTGGAATAGGCCAGCGGCAGGCCCTTCATCACCGTGAACAGGGCCACGGTGGCCCCCAAAATCCGGCCGATTTTCGCACGAATCAGCTCGGCTGCATCCGGGTTGCGCTTTTGCGGCATGATCGAGCTGCCGGTGGACCATTTGTCCGACATCGCGACAAACCGGAACTGCGCCGAGGACCAGATCACCAGCTCTTCGGCCAGACGGCTCAGGTGAACCGCGCAAATCGAGGACGACGACAGGAATTCCAACGCGAAATCGCGGTCCGACACCGCGTCCAGGCTGTTGGCCATCGGGCGGTCAAAATCCAGCGCGGCCGCGGTGGCGAAACGGTCGATGGCGAACCCGGTGCCGGCCAGCGCGGCGGCGCCCAGCGGGCATTCGTTCATCCGCTTGCGCGCATCTTCGAACCGCGATTTGTCCCGCGCGAACATTTCCACATAGGCCATCATGTGATGGCCCCAGGTCACCGGCTGCGCGGTTTGCAAATGGGTAAAGCCCGGCATCACCCACTCGGCGCCCGCCTCGGCCTGGCCCAACATCGCGCGGATCAGCGCATCAAGCCCGGCAATCGCCGCGTCGCACTGGTCGCGTACCCACAGCCGGAAATCGGTCGCCACCTGATCATTGCGCGACCGCGCCGTGTGCAGACGGCCCGCCGGTTCGCCGATGATTTCCTTCAGCCGCGCCTCGACATTCATGTGGATATCTTCCAGCGCGGTACGGAACGGGAAGTTTCCAGCCTCGATCTCTGACAAGACCGTGAGAAGCCCTTCCCGGATCGCCTCGGCATCGCTATCCCTGATGATGCCTTGTGCGGCCAACATGGCGGCGTGGGCCCGGCTGCCACGGATATCCTGGGCATAGAGCCGCTTGTCGAATCCGATCGAGGCATTGATCGCCTCCATGATCGCGTCCGGTCCTGCGGCGAAACGCCCGCCCCACATCGCGTTGGAGGCTTTATCCTTGCTGTCGGTCATGGTCTGGCCCTTTGTCGGAGGCAAAATGCTACGGTTTCTCGTCCTTTATACGGCCCTTGGGCTCAGTGCAAATGCCGCCGCCGCCGCCGATCTGGAGGCCCTGAAGGCGGGCGACATGCGCAAGCTGGTGGTTTATGAAGCCCCGCTGCCGACGCCCAGCCTGCCGTTCACCGACGAGACCGGGGCCGAGCGCAGCCTGACAGAGTTTCGCGGCAAGGTCGTGCTGTTGAACTTCTGGGCGACCTGGTGCGCGCCGTGTCGCGCAGAAATGCCCGCGCTGGAACGCCTGCAGGCTGCGATGGGCAGCGAGAAGTTCAAGGTGGTAACCTTGGCAACCGGGCGTAACCCGCTGCCCAAAATCGAGAAATTCTTTGCCGAAGCCGGGGTTACCAGCCTGCCCAAGTTCAAGGATGAACGCCAAAATCTTGCGCGGGCGATGGGCGTGGTTGGCCTGCCGGTGAGTGTGATCCTGGACGCCGAGGGGCATGAGGTCGCCCGGCTGATCGGCGAGGCGGCCTGGGACGCCCCCGAGGCGCAGGCGCTGCTGCAGGCGGTGATCGACGACTGACCCCGCTCAGCGCGCTTCGGCCCGCAGATAGCTGGTCATCGCAGTTCCAATCACCTCGGACAGGCGCATGATGGATTCCAGCCGCGATTTGATGTCGGCATGAAACGAATCCAGTTGATCAATCGTGGCGGACAGCCCGCCGTTGGTGTCGCGCATCCGTCCGCATTCCACCCGCCCGAGCACACGGATCGTGTCAAGGCCCAGCATCTGACGCCGGATTTCCGCGCTGGCCCGGTTAAGAGCCGTCGCCAGCTCCGCCGCCTGCGACATCGCCTCCCGCGCCATAGCGGTGCAAGAGCTTTCCAGTCGCTCCAGCAAACCGCGCTCTTCATCCCAATCAATGCCGGTGACTGGGCGCATATGAACAAAGTTACGATTCATCTCACTGACCACCCGACCGCACCCGAGCAGAAACAGCGCCCGCGCCACCTCGCGCGACATCTGATCGCACAGGTTTCCCTTGCCAGCCACGAAGCTGCGCAACCGTTCCGAGATGACCAGGGACGACGCCTTGTAATTCTCGGAAATGGCGGAAACAGGCCCGCCCGACGGCTCCAGCCGCGACGCGACAATGCGCATGTTGTTTGGGATTGATTGCAGGGCCTCAAAACTGCGCAGCAGCCCCACCTGCTCTTTGGTTGCCTTTTCCAGCGCCTCGTTCATTTCCACAAGGATTCCAGTCCGGCCGTCCGCCACCCGCCGCAAACGGGCGTCACGGGCGGCCAGTTCTTGCCCCAGCGCGAAGGCCATAAAACTGGTGTAGCTTGAGAACCCGCTCGCCGCCGCCAGCCCACGCAGCTCTCCGGCACCGTTTTCGGGGTCGATTTTCTCGAGCCGTTCCCGGTCACTGAACGCCTCATAATAGGCACGGACACGTTCGAACAGCGGACTGGAAGGTTTGAGTCGCACCGAGAGATAACCGTCATCGACCGGCAGGACGACCGCAAAAACCCAGTAAAACTCGCCCGACTTCGTGCGATTCTTGACATAGGCCCCCATCGGGTTGCCCTTTTTCAACGCGTCCCACAAGATCCGAAACACCGCCCGCGGCGTATCAGGGTGGCGCACGATCTTGTGCGGCGCGTTGATCAGATCCGCCCATTCGAACCCTGAAATACGCTGGAACACATCGTTGCCCGCACGAATCACACCACGATCATCGGTGCGCGAATAAAACAGCTCCTCGAAGGAGAAGGCGGCTTCACCGCTTTGTTGACGGGCGAACCCCAGCTGCGCGTTCATCGTGGCTCCCATGGCAGAGTTGGTGGCTTGCAGCTTACGCATGCATTCTTACCTCAAGGTTTACGTCTCTCAGGAATTCGACCCGCCGTGCATTAACCATTGCGGCAGGAAATGGGGCGCCTTTACCGGTTCTTAGGTGGTTTCGCGCATTCTGAGCGGGCCCGTGAAGGAGAAAAGAAAATGTCGAAACGCGAATCCCCCACTGTGGAGCCGATTGCACGCGACATGGCCAGCCCGCTTGATTTCGCCGTCGCACAGCGCGACCGCGAGACCATGACGATGGTGCGGCAGGCGGTGGCGCGGCATGATGTGGTCTTGGCGTTTCAGCCGGTGATGCAAACCGCCCGACCGGACCGACCCGCCTTTTACGAAGGGCTGATCCGGGTTTTGGATGAGAGCGGGCGGATCATTCCCGCGAAAGATTTCATTGAAACGACAGAAACCAGCGAGCTTGGGCGGCAGCTGGATTGCCTGTCGCTGGAAATGGGGCTGACATCGCTTGCGGAAGATCCGTCCTTGCGACTGGCGATCAACATGTCGGCGCGCTCGATTGGCTATCCGCTTTGGGTCAAGACGCTGAACAAGGGGCTGGCGCTGGAGGATACGTCGGCGGAGCGGCTTATCTTGGAAATCACCGAAAGCTCGGCGATGTCGATGCCCGAACTTGTCACCGTGTTCATGCAAGATCTGCAAGCCCGCGGTGTCAGCTTTGCGCTGGATGACTTCGGGGCGGGATATACGTCGTTTCGTTACCTGCGCGAATTCTATTTCGACATCCTCAAGATCGACAGCCAGTTCATTCGCGGCATCGCCGACTGCCCTGACAATCAGGTGCTGACCCAGGCATTGCTGTCGGTGGCGCGCCATTTTGACATGTACACCGTCGCCGAAGGCATCGAAACGGCCAAGGACGCCGCCTATCTGACGGATCTGGGCGT
The DNA here is from genome assembly GCA_028749255.1 of Paracoccaceae bacterium. Classification (GTDB taxonomy): domain Bacteria; phylum Pseudomonadota; class Alphaproteobacteria; order Rhodobacterales; family Rhodobacteraceae; genus Rhodobacter. The sequence continues at coordinate 9,334 of JAQTYE010000102.1, forward strand.
GGACTGCATGCAGGGGTTTTACTTTGGCGCCCCCACAATCATGCCGCCATGGAAGACGCCGCAAACCGCGTTGCGGGCCTGAGGGCCGACGACCGGATTCAATGCGCAATCCGGCAAGCGAGCACCCTCGCCCCGGCACGAAAGATAATTGCGCGACATTCGCTCTCACCTTGGCGATTATACTTGACCTGACCTTTCCTTAGGGCATGCTGCGGGCCGACACAGGGGCGGCTAGACGCCCCGGAATTCTATGAGGAGAGGACCCCATGACCAATGTTGTGATCGTTTCGGCAGCTCGTACGGCTGTCGGCAGCTTCAACGGCTCGTTCGCCAATACGCCCGCCCACGAACTGGGCGCCGCGGTGCTGGAAGCGGTCGTTGCGCGGGCTGGTATCGACAAGGCGGATGTCTCCGAAACCATTCTTGGGCAGGTTTTGACCGCAGGTCAGGGCCAGAACCCGGCGCGTCAGGCGCATATCAATGCGGGCCTGCCGGTCGAATCCGCGGCCTGGTCGATCAACCAGGTGTGTGGCTCGGGTCTGCGCTCGGTTGCGCTGGCTGCGCAGCACATCATCTGCGGCGATGCAGGCATCGTCATCGCGGGCGGTCAGGAAAGCATGTCGCTGAGCCCCCATGTCGCACATCTGCGTGCGGGCCAGAAAATGGGCGACATGAAGATGATCGACTCGATGATCAAAGACGGGCTGTGGGACGCGTTCAACGGCTATCACATGGGGATCACCGCTGAAAACGTCGCCAACCAGTGGCAGATCTCGCGCGAGATGCAGGACGAATTCGCTGTCGCGTCGCAAAACAAGGCCGAAGCGGCCCAAAAGGCAGGCAAGTTCGCCGACGAAATCGTGCCCTTCGTGATCAAAACCCGCAAGGGTGAGACCATCGTCGATGCCGACGAATATATCCGTCACGGCGCAACGCTGGAATCGATGCAGAAATTGCGCCCGGCCTTCACCAAAGAGGGTTCGGTCACGGCGGGGAACGCCTCGGGTATCAACGATGGCGCCGCTGCGGTCTTGCTGATGACCGAAGAAGAGGCCGCAAAGCGCGGGCTGACGCCGCTTGCACGAATCGCCTCCTACGCAACCGCCGGCCTTGATCCGTCGATCATGGGCTGCGGACCGATCCCGTCATCGCGCAAAGCATTGGAAAAAGCGGGCTGGAAAGCCGCCGATCTGGACCGGATTGAGGCCAACGAAGCCTTCGCTGCGCAAGCTTGCGCCGTGAATAAGGATATGGGTTGGGATGTGTCGAAGGTGAACGTCAACGGCGGCGCGATCGCCATCGGCCACCCGATCGGTGCCTCGGGCGCGCGCATCCTGAACACGCTGGTCTTCGAGATGAAACGCTCGGGCGCGAAAAAAGGTCTGGCCACGCTGTGCATCGGCGGCGGCATGGGCGTTGCGATGTGCCTCGAAGGGCTCTGAGGCGCGCTTTTTTCTGCAAAAGCAAAAAGGGGCGCGCAACAATGTTGCGCGCCCCTGTTCTTTTCGGTAACAGGATTTCAAAGGCATTAGATCCAGAGGAGGAATCATGTCCAGAATTGCACTCGTCACCGGCGGCACCCGGGGTATCGGCGCTGCCATCTCGATGGCTCTGAAAGAGGCGGGCTATACCGTTGCCGCCAACTATGCCGGCAATGACGAAGCCGCGGCAAAATTCACCGCCGAAACCGGCATCAAAACTTTCAAATGGTCGGTCGCCGATTATGACGCCTGCGCGGCTGGCATCGCTCAGGTCGAGGCCGAACTGGGCCCGGTCGATGTGCTGGTCAACAACGCCGGTATCACCCGCGACGCACCGTTCCACAAAATGACCCGCGAACAGTGGAGCCAGGTGATGGACACCAACCTGTCGGGCGTGTTCAACATGACCCACCCGATCTGGCCGGGCATGCGCGACCGCAAATTTGGCCGCATCGTCAACATCTCGTCGATCAACGGACAGAAAGGCCAGTTCGGTCAGGTCAACTACTCGGCGGCGAAAGCGGGCGACATCGGCTTCACCAAGGCACTGGCACAAGAGGGCGCGCGCGCGGGCATCACCGTGAACGTGATCTGCCCGGGCTACATCGCCACCGAAATGGTGATGGCGGTGCCGGAAAAAGTGCGTGAATCGATCATTTCGACGATTCCGGTCGGCCGTCTGGGCGAACCCGAAGACATCGCGCGTTGTGTCGTCTTCCTCGCCTCGGACGCGGCGAGCTTCATCACCGGCTCGACCATCACCGCCAACGGCGGTCAATATCTGGCCTGACCTTAGGGCTTGCAGCATTCGGGCCGTCCCCGCAGGGGGGCGGCCCTTTTTTCATGCGCACGCCCCCGGAATGGGCGCAGCACTCGCTGCCAGAGCCGGGCGAACGCTGCGCGGCGCAGGGCCTGGGCCTGCGCGAAGGCCCGCGCCTGACGGGCAGAGGTTGGGATTTGCAGCACGGCACACCTTTGATTTGAATTTCTTACCTGACAAAAATCACATCTATATTTCACACAATCAAACGCGTAATATTTCCGATATAGACAAGTAAATCTTACCTCACAGCATGACAGATCACCTCCCCTTGACCGCCCTGCGCGCCTTCGAGGCCGCCGCCCGCCACCTGTCGTTTCAGCAGGCGGCAGCGGAGCTGAACGTCACGCCCGCCGCCCTGTCATTTCAGATCCGCCAGTTGGAAGACGCGCTGGGGGAGGCGGTATTCATCCGCGCGCACCGCGCCGTCAGCCTAAGTGAGGCGGGGCGGCGCCTGTTGCCCGGGGTCCGCGATGGCATTGACAGCCTGCGCAGCGCCTGGCGCACAGCGCGGCGGCAAACACAGGGACAGGCCGTCAGCATAACCGCAGGGCCCGCGTTCACCTCTAAATGGTTGGCGCCGCGGCTGTTCAATTTCGCCCGCGCGCATCCCAACATCGAATTGCGCTTTACCGCGACGCTGCGTCTGCTGGATCTGCGCCTTGACGATGTCGATGTCGCCTTGCGCTTTGGGCCGGATCGCGCCGAGGGGTTTTTCAGTGGGGTGTTGCTGCGCGAATGGCTGACACCGATGATGACCCCAGACCTCGCCAGCCGCTATCCGACACCGGACAGCCTGCTGCGCGCGCCGCTGCTGCACCATGACGAGACCGCCTTCATGCATCCTGCCGTCGATTGGAAGGCCTGGTTCCAAAGCGCCGGGTTACAGGCGCCGCCCATGGCCGGGGTGCAATTTTCGCAAGCGGATCATGCGCTTGACGCTGCGATAAGCGGTGCAGGTGTGGTGTTGGGACGTCACACACTGGCCCAGGACGCGCTGCGCAGCGGGCGGTTGGTGGCGCCTTTTGCGCTTTCGCTTATGCCGCGGGAAAGCTACAGATTTCTATGCGCGCCCGGGGCCGAAACACGCCCGCCGGTGCGCGCATTTCTGGATTGGTTGCAACGCGAGGCCGCACCGCTGGCCGTGCAGGAGGCTGGGCGTGATTTCAGAACCGAATGGTAGGCTGCGCGCGACATTGATCGGATTTTCGGCCGTCGCGCTTTGGTCGCTTCTGGCCTTGTTCACCGTGGGTTCGGCGCCCGTGCCGCCGCTGTTGCTCAATGCGCTGTGCTTTGCCATCGGTGGTGCAATCGGGGTGATCTGGGTTCTGCGCACGGGCGAGATCCGCGCATTGCAGGCCGTGTCCTGGAAGGTCTATGCCTTTGGCACTGCAGGGCTTTTTGGGTATCATCTATTGTATTTTTCAGCCCTGCGTCTGGCGCCCCCGGCCGAGGCCGGGCTGATCGCCTATCTGTGGCCGCTGCTGATTGTGCTGTTTTCCGGGTTCCTGCCCGGTGAACATTTGCGCCCGCTGCATATTCTGGGGGCGCTGCTGGCCTTT
>JAQTYE010000103.1 GCA_028749255.1 Paracoccaceae bacterium
GGGCGGAATAGCTGAACTGTCCGGCATAGCCCGCATCAACGGTCGCGATACCGGCATCGGCATGGGTTGCCAATACTGCGGCCAGCCGCGCGGGATTGTTGGTTTGCCACAGGCTTTGGAAGGCGATCAACTGCACAATCAGCAAGGTCGCCGGTGCCACCAGCGCGCGAAAGGCCATCGGGGAGCGGTTCTGGCAAACCAGCCCCGACATGGCAGCCAGAACACCGGCTGCCAGCGCAACCTCGGTCGCGCCCACGCTGTTGCCGTCCAGTTGCTGCGGGGGGATCATGCGGAAGACTACGGCAGCCCCGAGCCCGACACAGATCGCGGCGGGCAGCAGCGGGAGAAACCGCGCCCAGCTTTTGCGTGTCGTCACCGCGCTGCCTGAAAGGAGCAGGGCGACTGCGGGCAGCACCGGAACGAGATAGTGGATCTGTTTGCCACTGATCAGGCTGAAGGCAAGGGTTGTTGCCCCGGCCCACAGCAGAAGGAACCGGACCTGCGGCAAGACCGGGCGCCGCCAGATGCCCAGAATTTCGCGCCCCCAGCCCCAAGGCCACAAATACAGGGGCAATAATGCCAGGAAAAACCACATCGGTCGGTCATGGGCGAAAGACTGCACCATCCGTCCCGCGCTTTGGCGCCACAAGATGTCATTGCGATATCCCGCATCGCCAAAGACCAGCGCAGGCACCAGCCACAGTGATACCAGCACCAGCGCGACCAGAACCGCCAGCCCCAGCGATCCCAGATAGCGGACCATCACCGAACGCCCGGCAGGTGCGGGCTGCCACAACGGCAGGGCAAGCGCGACCGGCAGGACATGCAGCAAGACCACCGGCCCCTTGGCCAACACCCCGAAGGCCAGCGCGGCCCCAAGGGTCAGGATCGCCTTCGCGGACAACCTCTGTGCCAAAGACCAGAGCGCCAGCATCCCGCCAAGCACGGCAACCGTAAGCAGCGTGTCGAACATCGTGGCCGAGCCAAAGGACAAAAACACGCCGCCCGTGGCCAGCATCCAGGCGGCCCGTCCCGGTCGGGCATCATCATCCGGCCACAGGGTCTGTGACAGTCTGCCCGTCATCATGATCGCAACGGCGCCTGCGGCCGGGGCCACCATCCGGGCCGCCCATTCGGCCGGACCTATCGCCAGCCAGACGATGTTGATCAGCCAGAACAGCAGCGGCGGCTTATGGCTGTAGACTTCCCCGTTCAGGTGCGGAACGATCTTTGATCCGCCGTTCCACATTTCCCAGGCCACGGTCAGATAGCGCGTCTCATCAACCGCAAGCAGCGGCCGCATCGCCAGCAAGATCATGCAGACGCAAAAAAATGCCAGCGCCGCCGCGAAGGGCCGCTGAACCCAAGGGGTGTGTTTCACAAAACTCTCCTGCCCATACCTTCGATCGGACGCGCATGCGGCTCCGCGCGGACGTCATCCGGTCCGACGGCTGGCCAGACCCTGATGTTGCCCCGCCCCCGAAAACCCACCCGAGCACGCGTGACATGACGCCCTTGCGGGGCATCCATCGGGGCAAAATGCGGGCTGGGACGATTGCTGGAACAGGAAAGTCGGTTGCGAACCAAAAGGCGTCAGTCGTCATCGGGGCTCTGAAATCCAGGCAAAATCTGTGTCTCGAAGGGGGTGACACCTGGCGGTCGGCCGGCCCCGAGGAGGGACACGTTCGTTCTCTCTGCGCGCAAGGTCAAGGGGCATCGGATCCGGGGCCCCTGGGCAGGCTTTGGCGGTGATGCGGGAACATCCCGCCCCGGGGTTTCTGAGGCCTGTTGTGCGATATCTGTGGTCGCCGCGCGTCATATCCTGACGCGCGGCGCACGGGTCACGTCGGTGGGTTCAGGGCGGCGATCGTGGTCGCGGGGGAAATGAAATTGAGGCTGGTGCGCACGGTGATGACGGCCGCGCGACCACAGGTCAGCGCGGTCTGCAACGCGGCGCGGCCGTCCGCTGCGGTGTCCACTTTCAACGACAGCGCGCCAAAGCTTTCGGCCCAGGCGTGAAAGTCGGGATTGATCAGAGTGGTCATCGCAAGCCGTCCCGGAAAGTTGCGTTCCTGATGCATGCGGATCGTGCCGTAAGACCCGTTGTCCGACACCACCAGAACCGGGGTCGCACCAAATTGCAGCGCGGTGGCCAGTTCGTTGCCAGTCATCATCAAGCCGCCATCCCCCACGAAACCCACGACCTGCCGCCCTGGAAACCGCAGACTGGCGCTGACCGCCCCGGGGACGCCAAAACCCATTGCCCCCGAGGTCGGCGCGACAAGCCGACGTCCGCCGCCAAAGCGGATCAGTTTCTGAACCCAGGCGGCGAAGTTGCCCGCATCGGTAGAGATGATCGCATCTTCTGCGATCAGCGCGTCGGCGTCCCGCATGAACGCCCCGAACACGACACCATCCTCGGCATCGTCGGGCCCGTCCCAGCGGCGCAGATCACGCACGACGGCATGCATTTCCGTGCTCCAGGCAAGGTGCCGGGTGTCGGGCTGAGGCGGACGCGCGGCGGCCATCTGCTCCAGCACGACGACGGGATCGGCCGCGATGCCCAGGGCCAGGTTGCGGATGCGGCCAACCTCGGACGGTTCGGGCAGGATCTGGATCACCGGCTGCGCGGGGATCGGGGCGCGCGGCATCGTGTAACCTTGCGAGGTCACGTCGCCCAAACGGCTGCCGATCGCGATGATCAGGTCGCTGCGCGACAGCGCCGATACCAGGGCCGCCGGGGCGCCATAGGCCAGATGCCCGGCGAATTGCGGGTGGTCATTGTCGATCAGGTCGGCTTGCCGCACCGAGGTCGCAACCGGCAGCCCGAACAGCTCGGCGACACGGCACAGCGCGGCGCGGCCTGCGCTATTCTGGCACATCGGCCCGGCAATGATCAGCGGCCGTTCCGCCGCCGCGATCTTGTCCAGCAGGGTCGCAAGATCTGCGGTGCTGGCGGCGGCCCGAACCGGCGTCCGCCGTATCGGCGCGGCGTCTGCGACCATATCGTCAAGCATGTCTTCGGGCAGCGCCACGATCACAGGCCCGGGCGTGCCGCTGGTGGCGCGGTGAAATGCGGTGGCAACGGTATCGGCCAGACGTGTGGCATCATTGATCGAGACGACCCATTTCGCCATCGACCCGAACACCTGGGTGTAATCGACTTCCTGAAACGCGCCCAAACCCAGATGCGGCCTCTCGACCTGACCGACGAACAACAGCAGCGGCAACGCATCTTGTTGCGCGGTGTGCACGGCAATGGCCGCGTTCATCGCCCCGGGGCCACGGCTGACGAAGGCGACGCCCGCGCGTCCCGACAGCCGCGCATCGGCCAGTGCCATGAACCCCGCGCCGCCTTCGTGTCGGGTCGTCACAAGCTGGATGTCGGGGGCATCCACAAGCGCATCCAGAACGCTGAGATAGCTTTCGCCGGGCACGGCGAATATCCGTTCCACGCCATGCAGCTGCAACGCTTTCACAAGTATCTCGGCGGCTCTGGGTGCCATGGCGTTATTCCTTTTCTGTCGATTGCAGGTGTTTGTCGCGCTCAAGTGCATTCAGCGACTGGTTGCGCAGGTCTTCGGGCAGGGACGTCAGCAGGTGATCGACCGCTTGCCAGATCCGGTCCCATCCCGCTTCGGTGCGCAGCGGGATGCCCAGAAAAACCTCTTCGGTCTTGGCGCGCAGGGAAAGATACAGCACACCCGCCAGCATGACACTGACGATGCCGGGCACATCGGCCTTGTCGGTCAACCCGTCCAGCCGGTCGATGAAGGCGCGCGCCATGGTTTCGCGGCGGTGGCTCAGTTTTTCGCCGACGTCGCTGCGCTCGATCAATTCCCAGCGCCGCACCTCGGCGACGGCCGGGTCACTGGACAACACCGCTTCTTGTTCGTGCAGCATCGTGCGGATCAGATGCGCCGGGGACAAAGTGCTGGAGTCGTCAGAGGCGAGGGTGCCGGATTTGCTGCTCCAGAAATCCCGGCCCTGCATCCAGGTCTGCATCAGGCCCGGCATGCCGTCGAAATAACGATAGATCAGTTCCTTGCTGACCCCCGCGCGCTTGGCGATGGCATTGACGCCGACACTTGTCATGCCACCTTCCAGCAGCTGGTCGCCCAACGCTTTCAAAATCGCCTGTTCGGTCTTTTCACGCCGCGACATCTGACCCCTCTCACCCATGACAAGGGCGCGATGGGGCGGGCCTATGCGGGCGTGGCCCCCGGATATTGTCCGCCGATGCACCGCCCGGCTTTCCGCAAAGGCCGTTTCCAGCGTCGGGACCATAAGCAGCCAAGGCGATTGTCATGCGGAGTCCGTTCAATTGCAGCCAGGTCGATCTATGTGACCGATGGGTCACAAAGGGAAAGCTACAAGACGATGCGATTCTGTCAATTGGATTCAGGGCGCGGGTGCGACCCAGATCGGATGCCCCATCGCGCGCGGCCCGTGCCGTCAGATATAGGTTCTGGCCGCCAGATCGACCTTCGAGATCGTATCCTGGCAGGCCGCCAGAAAGGCCGTTTCTGCGTCTGAAAACTTGCGCATCGGGTTGGTCAAAAGATAGATGTTGACCAGCGGCAAGGCATCATAGGGCGGTAACTGCCGCAGCTTCCCACGCGCGACATCGGGGCGCGCCACATGCAGCGGCAAGGCCCCGATCCCCAGCCCTGCGACGATCATGCGCCGCAATTCGTGCAGGTTCGACGAGACACCGCGCCATCCCGGCGCAAGCTTGGCGCGGGCACGCAGCTGTGCCACCGGGTAAAGCGGGCCGTCCTCGGTTTCCGTCTGGAACGACACCGAGGTCTCGCCCTCGGCCTCTTCCAGGGCGATGTCTTCTGCGGCGAACAGCGGATGCCGCGCGCCACAGAACAGGCCGAAATATTCGCGGTACAGCACCCAAGCCTTCATATTCGCCGGTATTTTATGCAGCAGGCAAATCCCCAGGCTCGCGCGGTTTTGTTGCACCCGACCGACGACCTCTTCGCTTTCCGCCACGGCAATCGAGAAGGTGACCTTGGGGTGCGCTATGGCGAAGTCGTGCAGCACCGTGTCATAATGATCCGAAATCACATGAGAGGTCGTCGCGATCGAGATATGCCCCCGCAATTCCTCGGCCCCGCTTTGCAGCAAGGCGGGCAGTTGCGACACGGCGCCAAAGATTTGCGAGCACTCCTGATACAGCAGGTTCCCGGCCCGTGTAACGCTGAATTCATTGGGTTTTCTGATGATTAAATCATGCCCGGTCGTGTCTTCCAGCCGTTTCAATGCGGCGGAAATCGTGGGCTGCTTCAGTCCCAGATAGTTCGCGGCACGGGAAATCCCGCGTTGCTCGACCACCACCATGAAGGTCCGCAGCAAGTTCCAGTCCAGGTTCCAGGGGAAGCGTTGTTCGTAGGGTTTTGTCATAGATGGAATCTATATTGAGGATTTCTATTACTTATTTGCGCGATGTTGCGTCACATGCAAGCTTCGCGGCAAGAGGGCAACAGCCCCTCCAATCTTGCAGGACGCACCGGGAACAGGGCGCCTGACGGTCAATCTAACGGGAGAACCAAATGACCAACCGCAGAACCATTCTCAAATCCATGCTCGGCTTTGGCGCGCTTGCCGCAACCGGGATGTCGCTGCCCGCAGTCGCGTGGGCCGACGAACTGGCGGATCTGAAATCCAAGGGCGCGATCAAGATCGCGATGTCGGGCGCCTATCCGCCCTTCAACTTCGTCAACGAACAGAACGAGGTGGTGGGATTCGATCCGGCCATCGGCGCGGAAATCGCCAAGCGCATGGGCCTGGAAGTCGAGATCATCACCACCGCATGGGACGGGATCATCGGCGGGCTGCTGGCCAACAAATACGACGCCATCGTGGGGTCGATGTCGATCACCGCCGAGCGCGAGGAAGTCGTCGATTTCGTCGGCCCGTACTATCGCATGAGCCGCGCGATCTTCGTCGCCAAGGATAGCAAGATCGCAAGCCTTGATGACCTGAAATCGGCAAAGATCGGCGCCACTCTGGGCGAGACCCACGAACTCTGGGCCCGCGAACAGGGGTATAATGTGCGCACCTACAAAGGCCTGCCCGAGCTGATGATGGAGCTGGAAAACGGTCGCATCGACGCCATCGTGAATGACGATATTCCGGTGCTTCTGGCGATTTCCAAGAACGAGGCGCCGATCCGCAAGCTTGATGTCGATCTGGGCGGTGTATCCGATCAGGCCGGGATCGCGATCCGCAAGGGCAACCCCGATCTGCACAAGGCGATGCAGGACGCGCTGGATGCGATGCGCGAAGATGGCACCTATCTGGCGATTGCGCAGGAATGGGTCGGCGGCGACATCCGCTAACCGGGACGCGTCACCACACAGCACCTGCCTGCCGCCCGAATCTGTGGCGGGCGGGTGCTGCCCTATCCTCCAACGAACCGGGACGCATGCCGCATGGACACGGAACTGATCCTCAAGGTCTATCCCTATTTTCTTGAAGCCGCCCTGATCACGGTCGAGCTTTCGGTGCTGACAGTCCTGCTGGGGTTGATCTGCGGTGCGCTTGGCGCGGCGGCGCGGTTGTCGCGCTTTGCGGAGGTGCGGTTTCTGGGTGCCGCCTATGTCAGCTTCTTTCGCGGCACCCCGGCGCTGATCCAGTTGTTCCTGTTGTATTTCGGCGGCCCGCAGATCGGCATTCAACTGGATGCCTTCACCGCGGGGGTGATCGGGCTGGGCATCAATATCGGCGCCTATATGGCCGAGACGATGCGCGGGGCAATCATTTCGGTCGATCGCGGGCAGGGCGAGGCGGCGCGCACGCTGGGCCTGTCGCGGGCGCAGGCCTTCCGCAAGGTGGTTCTGCCGCAGGCGATGCGGCTGATGATCCGCCCGCTGGGGGTGAACATCAATGCCCAGATCAAGGCGACCGCGCTGGTTTCGGCAATCTCGGTGGTCGAGCTGACCTATACCGCGCAGCGCTATATCGGATCGACCTACAAACCGTTCGAGATGTTTCTGCTCGCAGGGGCGCTCTATCTGGCGATCATCACTGTGACCGGCAAAGGCGTGGCGTTCCTCGACCGCAAGGTGCGCTTGCAATGAGCCGCTCGTTTTCCTTTCCCCCGGCTGCGCAGGAGTAAGTCATGGGCCTCGATTTCTCTGCCATCCCTCCGTTCTATGGCACGCTGGCCATCGGGGTTTTGTGGACCATCGCGATCACCGTTGTCGCCGCGCTTCTGAGCTTTTTCGGCGGCATCCTGCTGGCGATGATCGCGCTGCATGGGCCGCAATTGGTGAAGCAACCCTTCCGCTTCGTTTCCTGGCTGTTCATGGGTACGCCGTTGCTGCTGCAACTGTTCCTGATCTATTTCGGGCTGGTGCAGATCGGGATTGATCTGCCGGCCTTTGTGGCGGGCGTGATCGGGCTGGGCCTGCATTACGCGGTCTATAATTCCGAACTGATCCAGACCGCCATCGTCGCCGTGGACCGCGGCCAGATGGAGGCCGCCCGCACCCTGGGCCTGTCGCGCGGTCAGGCGCTGGTGCGTGTGGTGGTGCCGCAGGCGGTGCGCGATGTGATCCCGCCGATCGGCAACAACATGATCGCGCTCTTGAAGGATAGTGCGCTGGTTTCGGCGATTGGCGTGACCGAGCTGACGCTGTCGGCGCAGCTGGCCATTGGCCGCACCTATCGCGCCTTTGAATTCTATGCCGTGGCTGCCCTGCTTTATTACATTATCAACCTCGGGATGGAGGCGGTGCTGCGCCGGATCGAACGCCGCGCCCGTCTCTCCCGCTGACTGCCAGAGGAACCGACATGACCAAACCTCCTTTCGTCGAGATCCGCCACGCGCAGAAATCCTATGGCTCGCTCGAAGTGCTCAAGGATATCTCGCTGACCGTCGAACGCGGCCAGATCGTCGCGATCATCGGGCCGTCCGGGTCGGGTAAATCCACGTTGTTACGCGCGATCAACGATCTTGATCCGCTGAGCAGTGGCGAGGTCTGGCTGGATGGGGTGCAGGTGAACGAAGCCTTGCCGCATCGCCAATATGAAAAACATATCAATGACATGCGCCAACAGGTGGGGATGGTGTTTCAGCACTTCAACCTGTTCCCGCATCTGACGGTCCGCCAGAATGTGACGATGGCGCCCAAGCTGCTCAAGAAGATCTCGGACAAGGAAGCCGATGCGCTGGCCGAGGAACAGCTTGATCACGTGGGCATGCTGGAACGGATCGACTATTACCCCTCGCAGCTGTCGGGCGGGCAAAAACAGCGGGTCGCGATCGCCCGGGCGCTGGCGATGAAGCCCAAGCTGATGCTGTTCGACGAGGCGACCTCGGCGCTCGACCCGGAACTGGTCGAAGAGGTCAACCAGGTGATGAAGAAGCTCGCCGAAGAGCACATGACGATGATCATCGTCACCCATGAGATGGATTTCGCGGCCTCGGTCTGTGACCGCGTGATCTTCATGGACAAGGGCGTCGTGGTCGAAGAGGGCCCGCCCGACCTGGTGTTCCGCAACCCCACGCAAGAGCGGACCCGGAATTTCCTGCGCAAACATCTTGAAGGTGCCAAATGACCACCGAGCCGTCACATCTGTTCTACCAGTCCCGCCAGCCGCGTCCGTTTCTGGATCATGGCGAGGGGATCTATCTGTATGACGAGTCGGGCAAACGCTATATCGACGGATCGTCCGGGGCGATGGTGTCCAACATCGGCCATTCCAATCCGCGCGTTCTGGCCAAGATGAAGGCGCAGATGGACCGCGCGACCTTTGGTTATCGGCTGCATTTCCGCACCCGTCCATCCGAGGATCTGGCGGCGAAAGTGGCCGGGCTGATGCCCGCCGGTCTGGACCGGGTGTTCTTTGTCTCGGGCGGGTCGGAGGCGGTGGAAACCGCGATCAAACTGGCGCGGCAATATGCGGTCACGCAGGGGCAGGGCAGCCGCTGGAAGGTGATTTCGCGGATGCCGTCCTATCACGGCGCGACGATGGGATCGTTGGGGGTGACCGGCAGCCCGTTGTTCACGGGCCCCTTCGCGCCGATGTTCGAAGACATGCCCAAGATCCCGGCGCCGACCTGCTATCTGGACCGCGACAATCTGAGCGAGGAAGAACGCGGTCTGAAATACGCCGAGATGCTGCGCGAACGGATTGAGGCCGAAGGCCCCGAAACGGTGCTGGCTTTCCTGATGGAGCCGGTGGGCGGCGCCTCGACCGGCGCGCTGGTGGCGCCTGACAGCTATTACACCCGGATTGCAGAAATCTGCCGCGAGTATGGCATCTTGCTGATTTACGATGAGGTGATGACCGGGGCCGGGCGCACCGGCAAGTTTCTGGCGGTCGAGCATTGGGGCATCACCCCCGATGTTGTAGCACTGTCCAAGGGCTTTGGCGCGGGCTATGCGCCGCTGGGTGCGGTGGTTGCCCGTTCAGACATGGTCGAGGCGCTGCTTGACGCGGGCGGGTTTTTGCACGGGTTCACCTATGCGGGCAATCCGCTGGCCTGCGCGGCGGGGCTGGCCGTTCTGGAAGAGATGGAAGACCACGACATCATCGGCAATGCCGCGCGGATGGGAGTGGTGCTGAAAGACCGCCTGACCGGGTTGATGGCGCGCTATCCCTTCATCGGCGATGTGCGGGGCAAGGGCCTGCTTCTGGCATTCGAGCTGGTCTCGGACCGCGACACGATGGCGGTGCTGCCGAAAGAGTGGAACGCGCATGTCGAGCTGGTCGAACTGGCCTACGAGCGCGGGCTGATCATCTATTCGCGCCGCACCCGTGGCGGCAAAGAGGGTGATCACTTCCTGGTCTGCCCGCCGCTGATCGTGACCGAGGCGCAGATCGACGAGATCATGGCGATCCTGACCGATGCGCTGGATGCGTTTGCCGCGAACCATGGCCTTGCTGTTCTGGATGGGGCGGCGCGATGAAACTCCCGGACAAGACCGCCGCGCTGGAAGACATGATCGCGACGATCCCCGATGGGGCGACCGTTCTGGTCGGCGGTTTCGGCGTGCCGGGCACGCCCTTCGCGTTGTTGCAGGAACTGGCCCGGCAGGGCCAGCGCGATCTGGTCGTGGTCAAGAATGACGCGAACGAAGCGGGTATGGGGATCGACCATCTGATCGCCAATGGTCAGGTGCGCAAACTGATCGTGACCCATCTTGGGCTGAATGCGAATGCGATTGCGGCGATGAACGCGGGCGCGATCGAGGTGGAATTCTGCGCGCAGGGCATTTTGGCGGAACGCATTCGCGCGGGTGGGGCGGGGCTTGGGGCCATTCTGACCGATATCGGTTTGGGCACTGAAATGGCACAGGGCAAGCAACAGGTCGAGATGGCGGGCCGCACGATGCTGGTCGAACCCGCGCTGCGCGGCGATGTCGCGCTGATCCACGCCGCCAGTGCCGACCCGTTTGGCAATCTGACCTATGCGGCCACGGCGCGCAATTTCAACCCGGTGATGGCGATGGCCGCGACCCGCGTGATCGCCGAGACCGAGGTGCTGGTGCCGCTGGGGGGCGTGGCCCCGGATGCGGTCGCAACCCCCGGCGCCTTTGTCGATCATGTTGTCACGCTTTCGGCGCTTTCTCAGGAGTATGGCATTGTCCGACGCTAAATCCCGCATGGTGGCCCGCGCGGCGCGTGAAATCGCACCGGGCATGGTGGTCAATCTGGGCATCGGCCTGCCGACGCAGGTCGTCAATCACCTGCCCGCAGATTTCCCGGTCTGTCTGCACTCGGAAAACGGGCTGACGGGGATCGGTCCGACGCTGCCCTATGACCGGGCGGACCGAAACCTGATCGACGCAGGCGGTGCCTATGTCTCGACGATCCCGGGTTCGGCCTTTTTCGACAGTGCGGTGTCTTTTGCGCTGGTGCGCTCGGGGCGGCTGGATCTGACGTTGCTGGGCGCGTTCGAGGTCGCGCAGAACGGCGATCTGGCGAACTGGAAAATCCCGGGCAAGTTTTCCCCCGGGGTTGGCGGCGCGATCGAGCTGGCGCACAAGGCGCGGCGCGTGGTTGTGCTGACCACCCATTGCGACCGCAAGGGCAATCCGAAATTGCTGGAGGCCTGCTCCTTGCCGCTGACGGCCCGGGGTCGGGTCGCACGGATCTATAGCGATATGGCGGTGGTTGATGTGACGCCTGCGGGGTTTGCCCTGCGCGAACTGGCCGAGGGCGTCAGCCTGAGCGCCCTGCGCGAGGCCACCGGCGCCCCGATCCTCATCCCGCACGCCGACATCCCAACGTTCTGAGGTTGACCATGGACACTGATCTGCAAACCCGCATCCTGAATGCGGTCGATGACCTGTTTGACGCCGAGGTCGCCTTTCTGGGCGCGTTGACGGCCTATCCCTCGACCCGGGGCAATGAGCAGGGCGCACAGGAGTTCATGGCCGAGGCGTTGGCCGCGCGCGGGCTGGAGGTGGATCGCTGGCAGATTGATCTGGACAAGATCCGCGATCTGCCGGGGTTTTCGCCGGTGCTGGGCGATTACGACGATGCGGTGAATGTGGTGGGCAGCCATCGCAGCACGACCCGCAAGGGGCGTTCACTGATCCTCAACGGTCATATCGACGTGGTGCCGACCGGACCGCTGGACATGTGGGACAGCCCGCCGTTCGCGCCGCATGTCGATGACGGCTGGCTGTATGGCCGGGGGGCGGGGGACATGAAGGCCGGGCTGGTGTCGAACCTGTTCGCGCTGGATGCATTGCACCGGATCGGTGTGGCCCCGGCGGCGGATCTGTTCTTTCAGTCGGTGGTCGAAGAGGAATGCACCGGCAACGGCGCGCTGGCCTGTCTGGAACGTGGCTATCGTGCGGACGCGGTATTGATCCCCGAGCCGTTCGAGGAAAAACTGGTCACCGCGCAGCTGGGGGTGATCTGGGCCCAGGTGCGTCTGAAGGGGCTGCCGACCCATGTCGCCTATGCCGGAAGCGGCGCCAACGCCATCGAGGCGGCCATTCCGTTGATCGCGGCGCTGCATGCGCTTGAAGAGCGCTGGAATGCCCCCGCATGTCGGCACGCGGGGTTCGCGCATAGCCATCACCCGATCAACCTCAATATCGGCAAGATCGAAGGTGGCGACTGGGCCAGTTCGGTGCCCGCCTGGTGCGTGTTCGACCTGCGGATCGCGATCTATCCGGGGCAGGATCTGGAACAGGCCAAGGCCGAGATCGAAGAAACCATCCTGACGGCGGCGCGCGGCACTGCGTTTTTGTGCAATGCGCTGCCAGAGGTGGTCTGGCATGGCTTTCTGGCCGAGGGCTATGCGCTGGCGGATGACCAGTCGGGCGCCGCGCGGGCTGCCATCGCGGCACTTGATACGGCGCATCGCACGGTCAATGGCACCGCGCTGGAACACAGCGCGATCACCTGCACCACGGATGCCCGGTTCTTTGGCCTTTATGCCGACACGCCCGCGCTGGTCTATGGCCCGCGCGCCGAGGCGATCCATGGTTTCAACGAACGGGTGGAGCTGGAAAGCCTTCGCCGTATCACCCAAAGCACCGCCCTGTTCATCGCCGACTGGTGCGGTGTCGAAAAGATTTGAGGTTTCCCATGCGTGACGCAGTCATCGTTTCCACCGCCCGCACACCGATTGGCAAAGCCTATCGCGGCGCGTTCAATAACCTCGAAGGCCCGGCACTTGCGGCCCATGCCACCCGGGCCGCTGTGGCGCGCGCGGGCCTGGATGGCACCGAAATCGAAGAGGCGATTTTCGGCGCGGCCCTGACGCAGGGTTCAACCGGCGTCAATGTCGCGCGCCATATCGCACAGGCCTCGGGGCTGCCGGACAGCGTTGCGGGCATGACCGTGGACCGGCAATGCGCCTCGGGGCTGAATGCGATCGCGGCGGCGGCACATATGGTGACGAACGAGGGCGTTGCGGTGGCCTTGGCGGGGGGGCTGGAGTCGATTTCGCTGGTTCAGAACACCCATTGGAACGGCTATCGCTATCGCGCGCCGGGCGTTCCAGAGGGCTATTATCTGTCGATGCTCGAAACCGCCGAACGGGTGGCCGCGCGCTATGGGATCAGCCGCGATGCGCAGGATGACTATGCGTTGCAAAGCCAGCAGCGCACGGCCCGCG
>JAQTYE010000104.1 GCA_028749255.1 Paracoccaceae bacterium
ACCGTGGATGGCTTGCTCGGCGGTGTGCTGGGTGGCGAGGACGGCGGTCTGCTTGGCGGCGTTCTGGGCGGCACCGATGGCGGCTTGCTCAGCGGCGTGACCGACACCGTGGATGGCCTGCTCGGCGGTGTGCTGGGCGGCGAGGACGGCGGCCTGCTTGGCGGCGTTCTGGGCGGTTCGGATGGCGGCCTGCTCGGCGGCGTGACCGACACCGTGGACACCTTGTTGGGGGGGCTTCTGGGCGGTTCTGACGCGGTGGGCAGCCTGACTGGCGGGATCTTCGGCGGCGCTGACGGTTTGCTTGGCGGCGTCACTGACACCGTGGGCGGCCTGCTCGGCGGCACCGATGGCGGTCTGCTTAGCGGCATCACCGACACCGTGGATCCCCTGCTCAGCGGGCTGATCGACGACACTGTGGCCTGATCCAACGACTCAGCACCCGGCGCAGGAAACTTCGCCGGGTGCGTATCTTTCAGGCGAATCGGCCAACCTGATTACGGTAGGCGCCACCTGTAAGGCATGCTGACGCCAGCTCTCTCACCCAAGATATCCGTTTCGACATAGAGTTGTATGGTCGCTGCATTCTGGCGGGGCTTCGGCACATTCTTTGGTTTGATAAAGCTCCAAACTGATGTTACCGCTCCCCGAGAGTTGGAGCACAATAACGAGGGTCACAGATGGCGGTAGAAATCTTCACCCAATCCACTGCGGACGGAACTCCGCAGCGGACATACGGCAATGAAGTCACGCTCGGGTCTTCGTCGAACATCTATTTTGGCAAGGGTGCGCCCGGAATCGCCTATTACGAAAAGGCCGGGACCGACCTTCGGATCACCTTGCTGGACGGGCAGGACGTGCTTGTGCGCAACTTCTTCGTCGTCGGGCCCGAGGGCGATTTCAGCAGCCTTCTGCTGGCGCAGGGCGGCGAAACCGAGGTGACCGGGATGCTTGCGCCCGAACCTGCAAGTCCCGACAATGGCCAGATCGAACCCGACCAGACCGTCGATGATACGCCGCAGGCGCAGATGCACGCGGAACAGACCGCAGGCGCCCCGCCGAGCGTAAACGAGGGCGGCGATACCGGGCCTGGCGGCGGCACCGAAAGCGCGGGCCTGTTCGGCCTTTCGACGGATCAGCTGCTTTGGGGGCTGGCGACGACGCCGGTTGTGTATGCGGCGGCGCACGGCTTCAACGACAGCGACACCTCAGACGCGGCCGATGCCACGGATCCGACCGACACAACTGATCCGACCGATCCGACCGATCCGACCGACGTCACGGATCCGGTCGATGGCGGCAATACGCCTGATCCCAGTGACCCGACCCCGCTGCACGACACCCTGCAATCGCTGCTGGACCTGATCGGTCTGGGCGGTGCGCAAGACAGCACGAGCCCCGAAAGCAGCCTTGCAGGCGGTATGTTCGGCAGCGACAGCGCCGGAGCCGACACCGGGGCAGATACGGGCGGCGATACGGGCGGAGCGGCCCTTCTGGGCAGCGAAGACCCGCTTGGCCTGGACACCCTGACCAGCCTTGTGGATGGCCTGTTCGACACCAGCGACCCCACAAGTGGGGCCTGACATGCCGGCCACGTCGTTCCCGTCTTTCGGGGCCGCCCTGCCCCGTCTGCGCCGCACGGCGATGGGGGTGGGGATGACGCTCGTCACGATCTGCGGGCTGAGCGCCCCGGTTGCCGCGATGACCTTGCAACAAACGCTGCAGATGGCCTCGGGCTGGGATGCCACGGTGGCCTCGATGCGCCAGAAGATCGCGCGCAAGACGATTGATATTGCTGCAGCGCGCGATGGCTTGAAGCCGTCGATCAAATTCGCAGGCGATACCGCCTCGGGCCCCAACAGCGACCCGGCGCTGACGCTGACCCTGTCGCAGGTCCTGTTTGACTGGGGCTATACCCGCAGCAAGATCGAAACCGCCTCGCAAGAGCGCGTGAAGGCCGTCACCGCGCTGAAAAGCTCGGTCGAGGAGCTGGCGCTCAATATCTCGATGCTGTTCATCCAGGTCTCGGTTGATGACCTGAAACTGCAAAAAACCCAGGATTACCTGTCCTTTGCCCAGCGGATCGAAGAGGTTTCGCAACGGCGTGTGGCGGGCGGGGTAACTGACAGTTCCGAAATCGCGCGGGCCCGGCTGGAAGTGGCGCGGGCCGAGGATCAGATCGCCCAGCTTGAATCTGACCGCCTGACGGCGCTGTCGCAGCTGGAATTCTACACCGGCCATCCGGTGTCAGATCTGAGCCCGCCGCCCGATTTGCAGGTCACTGACCGTTTCAAATCCAGTTCGGCGATCATTGCGGCAATCCAGGAGGCCCCCGATTATGTCGCCTCCAAGGCCGATGTGGCCATCGCCCGTGCGGATGTGACCAAGGCCAAGGCCGCACGCAAGCCGAAGATCGTGCTCAAGGCTCAGGGCGTTCAAGAGCTGAACGGCGGGCGCGGGCGGTCGGCCTCTATCGGGTTGACGACCTCGCTTGATTTCGATGCGGGCGATCTGAGCGGGCGGGCGACGCAGGCCGCCGAGCAGGATCTGGCCGCAGCCAAGTCCCTTCAGCTTGCGGTAGAACGGCGGCTGCAAAACCGGCTCAGAACCTATGTACAACAGGTCCAGTCGCTGGCCACCACCGAGGCGGCGCAGGTTCGACAACTGGATCAGGCAGAGGCCGTGCGCAAAAGCTACGAACAGCAATTCGTCGGGGGGAAGCGTCAACTTGTGGACGTTCTATCCTCTGCGCGTGACTATTATGACGCACAGATCGACAAAATAGATACATACAATTCGAAGCTGCAGGCAGAATACGAAGCGGCACACTCCGTTGGTATGCTAGGATCCCTTATTATTGCCACAACCAACCAGTAAAAGAACGTAGAGATATACCTTCGGATTCGGGAAAGGCGCGACATGACGACCTCGCAAAGCAATGATCCCCTCGTCCTCGGCCTTGTCGAGCTGTGCCGTCTCAATGGGGTGCAGGCCCATACAAAACGCCTGACCGACGGTCTGGTGAAGGCGGATCAGGGGTTGCAGCTGGCCGATGCCGCCACCGCACTGCGCCGCGTCAACATGAGCTGCCGGATCACGCAGGTCGCGCTGGAGGCAATCCCGTTATCCTCGCTGCCGGTGCTGCTGTTCACGCATGACGGGCATACGCTGGTTCTGGAAGAGCTGGACGGAGAATTCGCGACCGTCCTGCGCCCGGAAACCTCGGGCGGGAAAACCGAGATCGCGCGCGATGCCCTGCAGGCCGACTATGCCGGTCAGGCGCTGTTTTCGCGACCGATTGATGTGCTGTCGGATCGGTTGGGAGAAAAGGTTCAGGACAAACACCACTGGATTCTGGGCCCGGTTTTCGACAATGCGCCGCTTTATCGCGATGTGATCCTGGCGGCTCTGGTGGCCAACCTTCTGGCGGTCGGAACCTCGTTGTTCTCGATGCAGGTCTATGACCGCGTGGTGCCCAGCGGCGCCTTCGATACGCTGTGGATCCTGGCCAGCGGCGTCGGGCTGGCGATCTTGCTGGAATGGGCGCTGCGGGTCATGCGCGCCAAGCTGATCGACGTGTCGGGCCGCGATCTGGATCTGCGGTTGTCGGCGCGGCTGTTTGAACAGGTCACCAATCTGCGGCTGTCGCATCAACCGAAATCCACCGGGGTGTTTGCCAACCAGGTGCGTGAATTCGCCACCGTGCGCGAGTTCTTCACCTCGGGCACCGTGGCCGCTGTCAGCGACCTGCCCTTCACCTTCGTCTTTCTGGCGATCATCGCCTTCATCGGCGGTCCGGTCGCACTGGTCACGCTGGCGGGGGCGATTGCCATCGTGCTGCCCGGCATTGTGCTGCAAAAGCGGCTGGCGAAAGTCTCGCGCGAGAATGCGCGGGAATCCTCGGCGTTGAACGGTCTGCTGCTGGAAACCGTGTCGAACCTGGAAACCGTCAAGGCAGCCCGCGCCGAGACCCGCCTGCAGCGCGCCCATGCCCAGCTGTCGGAAACCATCGCCGCCTCGTCGATCCGCAGCCGCGAACTGACCACGGTGATTTCGCAATTCGTGGCCTCGGTGCAGCAATTCGCCTATGCGGGCGTGGTGATCGTGGGCGTCTATCAGGTCAGCGGCGGCCATATGACGGTCGGCGCGCTGATTGCCTGCACGCTGCTGTCGGGGCGCGCGCTGCGCCCGATGGGACAGGTCGCGGGCCTGCTGGCGCGTTGGCAGAACGTGCGCGCAGCCCTTGAAGGGCTTGATGCGATCATGGAGATGCCGGTCGAACGCCCGTCCGAGCGCAGCTTTGTACGCGCACCCACCATCGCCGGGAAATACGCGCTGAGCGATCTGCAATTCGCCCATGAAAAGGATGCGCCGCCAGTTCTGAAGATTGCCCAGCTGGCGATTGCGCCGGGTGAGCGGATCGCGCTTTTGGGGGGCAATGGTGCGGGTAAATCCACCTTCCTGCGGGTCATGGCCGGCTATCTGGACCCGGCTTCGGGCAGTTTGCTGCTGGACAACCTCGCACTGAGCCAGATCGACCCGATCGACCGACGCCGCCAGATCGGCTATCTGCCGCAAAGCGTCGCGCTGTTTCAGGGCACGCTGCGCGACAACCTGTTGCTGGACCACGGGCTGCACAGCGACGACGAACTGCTGGCAGCCTTGGATGCGGTCGGGCTGGGCGTCTTTGTGCGGCGCCATGTGCGCGGGCTTGATTTGCAAATCCACGGCAATTCGAATGTCTCGGGCGGGCAACGGCAGGCCATCGGCCTGGCCCGCGTCTTGCTGCAAGATCCGCGCGTGGTGCTGCTGGACGAACCGACCGCTTCGTTCGACCAGAACACCGAGCGCCACGTGATCGAGCATCTGCAAACCTGGCTGAGCGGGCGCACCACGATCATCGCGACCCACCGCAAGGAATTGCTGACGCTGGCCGAGCGCGCGGTGGTGCTGAAAGACGGGCAAGTCGCCCATGACGGGCCGCTGGGGCAGATCTATGAAATGGCTGCCCGCGGTCAGGGCAATCAGGTGAAGGCGGTCAAATGAGCAGCACCGGCACGGTTGACCCCGCCTTCATCGACGGCACCCACCGCAAACAAACGCTGCGGGTCGCGCGCACCACGATCCGGCTCGTCGCGGGCAGTGTGCTGATCGCGGTGATCTGGGCGGCGATTGCGCAACTGGATGAAATCACCCGGGGCGATGGCCGCGTGGTTCCGCTGCGCCGTTTGCAAACGATCCAGAGCCTTGAGGGCGGGATCTTGTCGAAACTGATGGTCAACGAGGGCGACCTGGTGCAGCCCGGGCAGGTTTTGCTGCAGATGGACCCGACGCAGGCGCGTTCGGATTACATGCAAAGCAAATCCGAGATGGAGGTGCTGGAAGCCCAGATCGCGCGGTTGCAGGCCGAGGTTCTGGAACAATCCAGCATCGGCTATACGGCGCCGCTGACCGAGATCCAGATCAGTGAGCAGAAGCTGTTCAACGCCCGGCGCGAGAAGCTGATGGCCTCGGTGCAGGCGATCCAGGACGAGGCCGCTTCGATCCAGAAGCAGATCGACATCACCCAGCCGCTGACCAAGGATAAATCGGTCAGCCAGATCGACCTGCTGAAACTGGAACAGCAAAAGGCGACGCTGGTCGGCAAGGAAAGCGAAATCCGCAACCTGTATGTGCAGGATGCCTACAAGGATCTGGCCAACCTGAAGGCGAAATACGCGTCCTTCAAGGAAAGCATCATCCAGAAACAGGACCAGTTCGCGCGCACCGAAATCCGGTCGCCGGTGGCCGGGCGGGTGAACAATATCAACATCACCACGCTGGGCGGGGTGGTGCAGCCGGGCGAGTCAATCATGGAAATCACGCCGGTTGACGACCAGCTGCTGATCGAAACTCAGGTGCGTCCGCGCGATGTGGCCTTCATCGCGCCCGGCATGCCCGCCAGCGTCAAGATCACCGCCTATGATTTCACCGTCTATGGCGACATCAAGGGCACCGTGACCCAGATCAGCGAAGACACCGTGCAAGAAGACACCCCGCAGGGCCCGCAGGATTTCTACAAGGTCATGGTCAAGACCGACCGGAATTCGCTGGAACGCAACGGCGAGGAATATCCGATCCGCCCAGGCATGCTGGCGCAGGTCGATATCAAAAGCGGGCAGCGGTCGGTGCTCAGCTATTTGATGCGGCCCTTGCTGCGCGCCCAGTTGCGATGACATGACCGCCCCGCCCCAGATGACCCGGCATCCGACGCCCGACAGGACCCTTGTAGCAGCCGATATGACACAGACGCACCGCCAGACAGCACCGCAGCCTCGCCCCCCCCCGCAGCCCGCCCCGGCCTTTGGCCCGGAGCGCTACAGCGCCTTGTCCTTGCGATGGCGCTGGCGCTGTGCACTGTGCCACAGCATGCGGCGGCGCAAGATGTCTGGGATGGCCGGGTCAGCACCCTGTCGCTGAAGGTCGGCGAGGCCAAATTCATCCGCCTGCAGGAACCGGCGACCTCGGTCTTCGTGTCGAACCCGGATGTCGCCGATATCGACCTGCAATCGGCCAAGTCGATCTACATCGTCGGGCGCGGTCTGGGCACGACCAACCTGTATGTTCTGGGGCAGGACGACAAGCCGCTGGTGCAGGGCACGGTGCATGTCGATATCTATCTGGACCGCATTCAGACTGCGGTATCACAGGCGCTAAACTCGGGCTCCGTGCAGCTGTCTACGGTGGACGGCGCGATTTTCCTCAATGGCAAGGTCGATACCGAAGCCGATGCTGCGCGCGCCGAAGATGTGGTCAGCAAGCTCGCCGGGGCAACGGCGACGGTGATCAACAACCTCACGCTGACGACCCCTTCGCAGATCAACCTGCAGGTCACCATCGCCGAAGTGTCGCGCAGCGTGCAGCAGGATCTGGGCATTTCGTTGACCGCCAGTTCCAAATCGGGGCGCAACTCTTTCACGCCGCCCACCAGTGCGGGGGACGGGTTCAACGTCTCGCTCAATCTCAACGGCGGCAACCTCAATCTGGCGCTGGATGCACTGGCGAAATCGGGTCTGGCAACGATCCTGTCAGAGCCGAACCTGACCGCGCGATCCGGCGAACGGGCACGGTTTCTTGCCGGGGGGATGGTGCCGGTCCGGGTTGGCGCGACGCAAGATGACACCCGCGTCGATTACGAAAAACTGGGGGTCGAGCTGAATTTCACCCCGACGGTCTATAAGCAGGATCAGATTCAGATCCAGCTTGAAACCCGGGTGCGCCAGCTTGATGCCACCAATTCGACCCCCGACGCCCCGGCCTTTTCCGAGCGATCAGCGGCGACCACGATCGAGCTGGGCAGCGGCCAGAGCTTTGCAATCGCCGGAATGTTCAGCACGAACAGGCAGCAATCGCTGTCAGAACTGCCGGGCCTTGCGAAAATCCCGGTGATCGGTGCGCTGTTCCGCTCTTCGGCCTATCAGCGCGGCGAGAGCGAACTGGTCATCATCGTGACGCCCTATGTCGTGCGCCCAACCGACCGGCGGGCCCTGAAGACCCCGGTCGATGCCATGCGCCCGGCGGCCAACGGGATCGAGCAGATGGCGACCGGCCGGATGGAACGCCCGGTGCAAAAGCTTAACGGAGCGAGCGGGCGCAGCGGCGCCACGTTCCTGCTGAACAGGTGAACAGGATGCGGATCGGACCTATCGCCCTTGTTCTTGGTGTTCTGGCCCTTGCCGGATGCGACACCCCCACCGCCCCGCGCACGCTCGAACGGCTGTCTGTGAATGAGACCACGCGGCTGCAAAGCTATGCCTTTCAGGGCGGATGCTCGGCCAGTATCGGCAAAGCCGATCAGAAGCGCCTGCACGATTTCCTGCGCCAAAATACCGATCCGGCGCGCGATGTGATCGTCGTCTCGGTGCCGCGCAGCTGCAATGCCCGGGTGGACCGGCAACGCCAAGCCGCCCTGCGCGCCCTGATCGGCAACAGCTATGGCGCGCTGCGTCTGGTCATCGGCACCCCCGGTGATCCGGTCGCCACGCGCGGTGTGGTGCGGATCGCCCATATCGAAGGCGTCGCGGTCGATACCACGCAGTGCACCGTTGCCACGAACTGCAGCACGGCAGCCAATCTGGCGGCGATGGTCGCGGATCCACGCGACATGTTTCTGCCGGAAACCGGCAACAGCTATTGGAACCACCCGCCCGAGATGGATCTGAGAACCACCGCCAATCTGACGAGCGACAGCCTGTCGGGCTCCTGAACCAGGACAAGAGACATGACACCGCCCCCCCTGCCTTTCTCGCCTGCGGTCCTTTTTCCGGGAAGAATGCGGCGTGGTGACGATTGAATTCGTCGTGATCTTCCCGCTGATCTTGCTGGTGCTGGCCTTCATCGCCTTCGTCAGCTTTGCCGTCGCGGCGCAAAGCGAGGTGCAACAGGTGGCGTTCGAACTGGTGCGGTTCGGCATGCTGTTGGCCAATACCTCCAGCTTCGACGGCGATATCTGCGCCAAGCTGAACAGCGATTACCTGCCGCAGCTGATCGAAAACAGCGTCACCCTGTCGGCCAGCGGTTTTCAGGCACTGCAAAACTGCCCAAACCAGCCCGACGCCAATGGCGTATTCACCGTGGCAGTGACCTATAACATGGCGGGCAGCCTGGCGGATGTGTTTTCGGGCTTTCTGGGGGTTCATCTGGGTGAAATCACCCGTCAGGCCGCAGTCATCGTGCGCTGAGGGCCCGCCGGGCCCTTACAGCACCAGCGCCGCCTTGCCCGCAACCAGATGTTCGACGAACTTACGAAACCGGATATCACCCAACCCATTGGTGCCGCGTCCGCTTTTGACCGTCACAACATCACCGTCGCGCAGCAGCGGGCGCAGCCGCTGATACAGCGCCTCGACCGAGCTATCCTCGTGCGCGCCGCGCAGACCGACAGGTAGCGCCTCGAACATCGGGCCCATCAACGGCCCCCAGGAAAACACCAGATCAGTGCCTGATTCCGCCAGAAACTCGGCCAAGGCGCGGTGTTCCTCGGCCTCGGTCGCGCCGACATGGCCAATCTCGCCCAGCACCGCGATCCGGCGTCCGCCCGCCCCCGGACGCGCCAGTTGCAACAACCCGATACTGGAACGCATCGAGGCCAGCGTGGCATTGAAACTGTCGTCGATGATGGTGGCACTGCCACCGCCCGGCAGCGAGGCCTGCACCACACGCGCCCGCCCGGCCACCGGCTCGAACCGGGCCATGTCAGCCACCGCCTGGTCCAGATCGAACCCGGCCGCCCCCACCGCCAGCAGCGCCGCCAGCGCATTCATCAGCATATGCCGCCCCGGCACCTGCATGTGCAGGACATAAGGCCGCCCAAGGATCGTGACCTGCGCCCGCGACCCCGCGATATCCAGCTCTGCCGCCCCCAGCCGGGCATCGGCATCCACGGCCGTACCAAAGCCATAGACCCGGTCGGTCCGACGTTCGGCAAAGGCCCGGGCCAGTGCAGACTCGGGCAGATCGGCATTGATCACCGCCGCCCCGCCCGGCACCAACCCGGCCAGGATCTGCATCTTGTAGTGCAGCAACAAATGACTGCCGCGCGCGGTTTCGAGCATCTTCGGCGTGAACATATCGAAATGCGCCACGTCAATCGTGGTCAGCACCGCCACATCGGGCTGCGCGATCCGCGACGAACGTTCAATCCCGTCCAGCGGCTTGCCAAAGCCCATCTCGATCACGCCAGCGGCATTTTCGCGCGGCATATAGGCCAGACTGCGATGCACGCCCGAAATATTGTTGTTATTCGCCGCCGAGGCCGTGGCCCCCCCCTGCAAATGGGTCAAATGCCTGATCATCTCGCGCGTGGTGGTCTTGCCAACCGTCCCGGTGACCGCGAACAGCTTGCCACGAAACCGCATCCGCGCGATCTGTGCCATGTCTTGCAACCCGGTCCAGGTGCTGGCGACCAACAGAACAGGCAATCCGGGCGGCAGTTGCGCGCCCTGCTGCGCCAAGGTTTCCAGATGGCCCCGCTCAACCATGATCCCCGCAGCGCCCTGCCGCGCCAGCCGCGCTATGTCTGCGGTCGGATCGCGCCGTGCCGCCCCCCAGCTTGCCGGATGCACCAGAACGCAGAACTGCCCCGCCATATTGCCCGTCACATCGTAAGAGACCCGTTTGGGTGCCCATCCTTCGGGGGGCGGCACCAGCCAGTGCCCGCCGGTCGCCCTGGCAATCTCTGGTGCGGTCCACAAAGGCGCAGATGGCATGGGGTTTATCCTGTCTGTGGCATACCCGCGGAATGTTTGCACATTTCCTTCGCTTAACCAATGATTTTGAACACAATTCCGCCCCGGATCAGGGTCACTCCACGCTTGCGTCCAGAGCCGCTGCGGGCCAGTCTTACGCCAGACTGATGGCCGTATCGGCGCTGGCGCATTTCGAGCGGAAGACGAGGGTTCCATGATCGCAGACCAACTTGCCCCGACACTGGACGATGTCGCCGCTGCGGTGGCGGGCGGTGGGTCTGTGGTCGCGTTGCAGGCCCCGGTCTGGATCTTGTGGCGCCGCAACGGCAAGTTGTTGCATGGTGGCTGGCACGCGGCGCCGACGCTGCAAATGGCGCTGCAGCAATCCCGGGCCAACCCCGGGGCTGCGACCGCGACGGCGGTCGAGATCTGCCTGACACAGCCCCTGCAACCGGTGCCTGCCGACCAGATCACGCAGGTCTTTGGCAATCGCGCGCGTGGGCGGCTGGGGATCGAGATCCGGCTGGGCACCGCACGCCACCGGGTGCCGCCCACGCTGAGCATCGCCACCAACCGCAGTCTTCCGCGCGAGATTGAGCTGTTCGCAGAGGCGACCGGGCTGAGCGTCGATGACCTGCACCAGCGCGCCGAGATCTTCAGCTTCACGGCACGTCAATTCGTGATCGGGCTGGGGTCGGGCGCGGCACAAGTCGAGATGTATCGCGGCAATATCGTGATCCCCCCCGAGGCCGTCGGCCCCGATCTGCTGCGCGACACGGTGACGGGGCTGTGCGACTGGATGCTGAACAATGTCGCGGCCTCCGGGCGGATGACCTACAAATACTGGCCCAGCCGGGGCGCGGAATCGCAGGCCGACAACACGATCCGGCAATTCATGGCCACCGTTGCGCTGGGGCGGATTGCGCAGCGCACCATCGCCCCCGCCGCCCGCGACGCGCTGCTGCGCAATCTCGCCCATAATCTGGCGCGCTATTACACCGAGATCGGCGGGCTTGGCGCGATCATTCTGGACGGCAAGGCCAAGCTGGGTGCAGCGGCACTGGCCGCGCTGGCGATCCTGGAAAGCCGCGCCAACGGGTTTCTGGCGCCAGACGCATATGCCCGCGAATTCGACGGGTTGTGTCGCGGCATCGCACATCTGTGGCAACCCGACGGCGCGTTTCGCACCTTTCTTGTCCCCCCGGATCGCAACGACAATCAGAACTTCTATCCGGGCGAAGCGCTGCTGTTCTGGGCGGCATTGCATCGCCAGACCAAAGATCCCGAACTTGCCGACAAATGTCTGAAAAGCTTTGCCTATTACAGCGCCTGGCACCGTGACGCGCCCAACCCCGCCTTCGTGCCCTGGCATGTGCAGGCCTATGTCATGCTGCACGAGGATCTGGGCCTGCCCGCGCTGGCCGAATTCGTGTTCGAACGCTGCGACTGGCTGTTGGAGATGCAGCAATGGGGCGGCAGGCTTGCGCCCGATCTGTGGGGGCGGTTCTACAATCCGAAACGGCCCGATTTCGGGCCACCCCACGCCTCGGCGACCGGGGTTTATATGGAGGGGTTGGCCGATGCCTGGCGGCTGGCGCTGCAACGGCAAGATACCGTGCGTGCGGACCGCTATGCCAAGGCACTGCGCCGGGCGCTGCGCAGCGTCGCGCAATTGCAATTTCGCGATCCCGACAGCGACATGTTCTATATCGCGCGCCCGAAGGCGGCGCGCGGTGGGTTGCGCGCCGAGACCTACAACAACGAGATCCGCGTGGATAACGTGCAGCACTGCCTGATGGCCCTGCTGAAATTCGACACCGATCCGCGCTTTCCCTGGCCTGCCCGATAGCCGGGCAGGCATCGCGCCCGATCACTGCACCAGCGCGCCCGAACAGCTGTAATCGTTCAAGATCAGATCGGCCTGCGCCAGCTGGATGCCCAGCAGATCAAGCAGCCCCTGCACCAACGCATCCAGCAGCCCGAGGTTGGACAGCAGGCTGTCAAGCACATTCACCACCGAAGTCACCAGATCGAAAACCGACCGCAACAGTGATCCCAGCAGACAGCCAAGCCCCAGCAACCCGCAGGACGTGGGTTTCTTGACGACAGTGCTGTCGCGCAACTGCGTCAACAACCCGCTCAATGCGCCGGTGATGGTGGACAGGTGGATTTCGTTCCTGATCGGCACCGCAACGCCCAGCTGATCCTTGCGCACAGACACCACCTGCTCATGGCCCAGGATCGACAGCGGGGTGCTGCTTTCCAGCGTCGTTCCCTGGATCAGGTCCAGCAACGACGCAGACAGCGTCAACCGAAGGGTTTCGGTTTTAACGTTGAAGGTCGCCAGCGTGTCTGCCCCCTGCGCCGCCCCGCAATCCAGCGTCAGCGCGGTCGCCTTCGCCGCCGCCCCCTGCACAGCCAGACCCAGCTTCACGACGCTCAGCAACTCCGTGTCCAGCGCAACATCCAGCTGGCTCAGTTCGGCCTGCACCGGGGGCACATCGTCGATGAACCCCACCGCGATCACCGCAGGGTGGATCAGCGCCAGACCCAGCTTGACCTCGGCCAGACCGGGCAACGGGATCCCCACTGTGGCACTGCCTAGCGGCGTGTTCGCGCCGCTACCGTTCAGGCTGACCACCGCCATCAGAAGATCGAACACATTCAGTTTGAGGTCGGGCAAAATGCGCCCGATGTTGGCCTGCAAGGCCTCGGGCGAAATCGCCAGGATCGAGCCGAGCGACAGGCTGTTG
>JAQTYE010000231.1 GCA_028749255.1 Paracoccaceae bacterium
CAGGAAGAGGTCGGCAAGGCTGCGCTCTATCTGCTGTCGGATCTGGGTTCGGGCACCACGGGCGAAAACCTGCATGTCGACGCGGGTTATCATGTGGTTGGCATGAAGGCGGTTGATGCGCCCGATATCGCCACGGTCACCGCACCGCCCTCTGCCTCGAAAGGCTGAGCCATGACGCTCGCCGCCTTTGCCGCGATTTATTTTGTGCATCTGGCGGCAGCAATTTCGCCGGGGCCAGCGGTTCTACTGGCGGCCCGCACCGGGCTGCGCGAGGGCTTCTTGCGCGGCACCTGGATGGCGGTGGGCATCGGGCTGGGCGCCTGCCTCTGGGCTCTGGCGGCGCTGTTCGGGCTGGCGGTGCTGTTTCGCATCGCCCCCGCGCTGCTCAGCGTTCTGAAATACGCGGGGGCGGCCTATCTGGTCTATCTGGCGTGGAAGATGTGGCGTCATGCGCCCGAACCGCTGGATACCCGCATCAGCGAAGAACAATCGGCGCGCGGCGCCTGGGGGCTGGTCTGGCAAGGCATCGCCACACAGCTGGCCAACCCGAAACCCGCGGTGTTCTTCGGCACGATTTTTCTGACCTTCGTGCCGCCAGAGGCGCCGCTGTGGGCCTATCCGGTAATTCTGGCGATCATCTTCATCAATGATGCGGGCTGGAATGTGCTGGTGGCGCGCATTTTCTCGCTGGAACGCACTCGCTCGGCCTATCTGAACCTGAAAACCGTGATCGACCGAACCTTCGGGGGGCTTTTGGCGCTCCTCGGGGCCAAGCTCGCCCTGACCTGAGGAGCAACACCATGACCGACCGTCTTCCGCATGAAAAAGGCTTTCACGTCAGCTGGGATCAGCTGCACCGCGACGCGCGCGCACTGGCCTGGCGGCTGGACGGCAAGGGCCCCGATGATGGCGCCTGGAAGGCCGTCGTCGGCATCACCCGTGGCGGGTTGGTGCCCGCGATGATCGTCGCGCGTGAGCTGGATATCCGGGTGGTCGATACGATCTCGGTCAAATCCTACAGCCATCAGGATCAACGCGAACCGATGGTGACGAAATCGCCGCAGATGGACCTGATGGGCGATGGCGAGGGCATCCTGATCGTCGATGATCTGGTCGATACCGGCAAGACGCTGGAACTGGTGCGCAAGCTGTTCCCCAAGGCGCAATTCGCCACCGTCTATGCCAAGCCCAAAGGCAAGCCGCTGGTCGACACCTATGTCACCGAGGTCAGCCAGGACACCTGGATCTTCTTCCCCTGGGACATGGCGCTGCAATACGTCCAGCCGTTCCGCGGCACCGACGCCTGAGCGTGATGCGTCGGCGGATCGCGGCCTGGCTGCATGGGCTGTTTGAAGTCAGCCTGCTGGCAAAAGGTCTGTTTTCCGCAGGCGAGGCCCTCTCGGGGCTGGCCCTGCTGCTGACCCACAAGGCCGAGATCGTCGCGCTGGTCAACCGGTTGACGTGGCACGAGCTGCTGCAAGACTCCAAGGATCCGCTCGCCAACTATCTGCTGGGGCTGGCGCAACATCTGTCGCTTGCCACCCAGCACTTCTATGCGCTGTACCTGTTGTCACATGGCGTGCTGAAACTGGGCGTCGTGGTTTTGCTGGCGCGCGGGGTGCGGTGGGCTTATCCGCTGGCCATCGTGTTGCTGTCGGGCTTTTGCGCCTATCAGATCTATCTGTGGACCCTCGAACACGCGCCGATGATGCTGGCACTGACCGCGCTCGATCTTCTGGTGATTGCGCTGACCTGGCGCGAATGGCGCGTGGTCAGCGGCACGGTCGCAGCCGCCTGAGCCCCCCTCGGGGCCTTTTCGGGCGGCGCTTTCTTCTTGACGAAAATACTCCCCCGCCGGAGGCGTCCGCCCTTGCCAAGGCGGCGGCGGGGTGGTGATCTGGCGCAACCAACCCGAGGACCCCATGACACTCACGCCGTTGAACCCCACCTTTGGCCAGACCTTCGCACCGCCGGTGATGGAGGCGCGGCGCTGGCTTGACGGGGTCAGCTTCGCCCCCGACCGCCCGCTGATCAACGTGTCCCAGGCCGCCCCCGTCGATCCGCCCCCCGAAGGCTTGCGCCGCGCGATTGCCGAGGCAGCATTGAATGATCCGGCCGCGCACCTGTATGGCCCGGTGCTGGGAAATCCCGAGTTGCGGACCGAACTGGCCGCGCAATGGTCGGCAGCCTATGGCGGGGCGATTGCTGCCAATCAGGTGGCGATTACCCAAGGCTGCAATCAGGCGTTTTGCGCGGTGATGGCCACGCTGGCGGGGGCTGGTGACGAAGTGATTCTGCCCACGCCGTGGTATTTCAACCACAAGATGTGGCTCGACATGCAGAGCGTGCGCACGGTGCCGCTGGCCACGGGTGCAGGGCTTTTGCCTGACCCCGAGGCCGCCGCCGCCCTGATCACCCCCGCCACCCGCGCCATCGTTCTGGTCAGCCCGAACAACCCGGGCGGCGTGGAATATCCGGCCGATCTGGTGCGCGCGTTCCACGATCTGGCGCAGGCCCGCGGGCTGGCGCTGATCGTCGATGAAACCTATCGCGATTTCGATGCCCGCGACCGCGCACCGCATGATCTGTTCACCGATCCCGACTGGGACGCGAATTTCATCCATCTGTATAGTTTTTCAAAGGCGTACCGCCTGACAGGCCACCGTGTCGGCGCGATTGTCGCCAGCCCCGCACGGCTGGCCGAGGTCGAGAAATTCCTGGATACCGTGGCGATTTGCCCGGGTCAGCTGGGCCAGATCGCGGCACTGTGGGGGATGCGGAACCTGTCACAATGGGTGGCGGGCGAACGTGCCGAAATCCTGGCCCGCCGCGCGGCGATGGTCGCGGGGTTCAAGGATCTGCCGGGCTGGCAGACGCTCGGCTGTGGCGCCTATTTCGCCTATGTCACCCACCCCGACCCGCGCCCCGCGCCCGAATTTGCCCGCGCGCTGGTGCGCGAGGCGGGGGTGTTGCTGCTGCCCGGCACGATGTTCATGCCCGCCACCGACCCGGCAGGCCAGCGCCAGTTGCGCATCGCCTTCGCCAATGTCGATGCGGCGGGCATCGCGGAATTGATGCGCCGACTGGCCGCTTTGGCGCCCTGAGCCTTGCGGCCCCCCGGTCAAAGCCCTAAACACCCCAAAACAGCCTAGTCCCGGGAG
>JAQTYE010000105.1 GCA_028749255.1 Paracoccaceae bacterium
ACCTTGGTCAAAATATCCCGGGGGTGTGGGGGCCGCGCCCCCACGCAAGCCTTGAACAAAACCCCGCCGCAGCGTATGTCGGCGCCTTGTGAATAAGGACGCTTCCGATGAAATTTCTCGATCTCGCCAAAGTTTATATCCGCTCGGGTTCGGGCGGCGGCGGCTGTGTATCGTTCCGGCGCGAGAAGTTCATCGAATTCGGCGGTCCCGATGGCGGCGATGGCGGCAAGGGCGGTTCGGTCTGGGCCGAGGCGGTGGATGGGTTGAACACCCTGATCGACTTCCGCTATCAGCAGCATTTCTTTGCCAAAAGCGGCCAGCACGGCATGGGCAGCCAATGCACCGGCAAGGATGGCGATGACGCCGTGCTGCGTGTGCCCGTTGGCACCGAAATCATCGACGAAGACGAAGAGACCGTGATCGCCGACCTGACCGTGGTCGGGCAGCGCGTGTTGCTGGCCAAGGGCGGTAATGGTGGCTGGGGCAACCTGCGCTTCAAGACCGCGACCAACCGCGCCCCTTCGCGCGCCAATTCGGGGCAGGAAGGGGTCGAGCGCACCTTGTGGCTGCGGCTGAAACTGATCGCGGATGCGGGGCTTCTGGGTCTGCCCAACGCGGGCAAATCGACTTTTCTGGCGGCCGTGTCGAACGCGCGCCCGAAGATTGCGGATTACCCGTTCACCACGCTGGTGCCGAACCTGGGCGTCGTGGGCGTGGACGGCAAGGAATTCGTGATGGCTGATATTCCGGGCCTGATCGAAGGCGCCTCTGAAGGCCGGGGTCTGGGCGATCAGTTTCTGGGCCATGTCGAGCGTTGCTCGGTGCTGTTGCATCTGGTCGATGGCACATCGTCCACGATCACCAAGGATTACCGCACCATCATCGGCGAGCTGGAGGCCTATTCCGAGGCGCTTTTCAATAAGAAGCGGATCACCGTGTTGAACAAGGTCGATGCGCTGGACCCGAAAACCCTGTCGTCGCGCAAACGCTCGTTGGAAAAGGCGAGCGGTGGGCCGGTCTATCTGATGTCGGGCGTCTCGAAACAGGGCGTGACCGAGGTGTTGCGCGCGATCTGGGCCGAGATCGAGGAGGGCCGCCGCGAGACCGAAGAGGTGGCGCCTTGGCAGCCTTAACCTCTGCTGTGACCGTGGCCGTGAAGCCCGATGTCGGCACCGCCCAACGGTTGGTCGTCAAGATCGGCTCGGCGCTTTTGGTGGGCGCGCAGGGGTTGAAAACCGATTGGCTACAAGCGCTTGCCTGCGATGTGGCGGCTGCGCGGGCGCGCGGTGCCGATGTGGTGCTGGTGTCTTCGGGCTCGATCGCGCTGGGGCGTCGGGTGTTGGGCCTGCCGTCCGGGCCGTTGCCGCTGGAACAAAGTCAGGCCGCAGCCGCCGTTGGCCAGATCCGGCTGGCGCGCGCCTATGAAGAGGTTCTTGCCCCGCATGGCGTGACCACGGCACAGGTTCTGGTGACGCTGGAAGACACCGATGACCGCCGCCGCTATCTGAACTCGCGCGCGACGATGGAGACGCTGCTGGGTCTGGGGGTGGTGCCGATCGTGAACGAAAATGACACGGTCGCGACCGATGAAATCCGCTTTGGCGACAACGACCGGCTGGCGGCGCAGATCGCGGTGACGGTGGGTGCCGATCAACTGGTTCTGCTGTCCGATGTTGACGGGTTTTATTCGGCCAATCCGAAAGAAGACCCGACTGCGATCCGCTTTGAAATTGTCGATCACATCACGCCCGAGATCGAGGCTATGGCAGGCGATCCGATTTCGGGCCTGTCGAAAGGCGGGATGAAAACCAAGCTGCTGGCCGCCAAAACCGCTGTGGCGGGGGGCTGCGCGATGGCAATCATGGAAGGGTCTGTGCCGCGCCCGTTGTCGGCGCTGGCCGCAGGCGCCGATTGCACCTGGTTCCTGCCCGAAGGCGACCCGCAGGCGGCGCGCAAACGCTGGATCGCGGCGATGAAACCGCGCGGCGAGGTGGTGGTCGATGCGGGCGCCGTGGGCGCGCTGGCACGCGGAAAATCGCTGTTGCCCGCCGGTGTCGTCAAGGTCACCGGGCGCTTTGGCCGGGGCGAGCCGGTGACGATTGCGGGCCCCGATGGTGCGGCGCTTGGCAAGGGGTTGATGCGCTACACCTCGGACGAGGCGCGTCAGATCGCCGGGCATCGCTCGGGCGAGATCGAGGAAATCCTGGGCTATCCGGGCCGTGCCGCGCTGATCCACCGTGACGATATGGTGGTGGGCTGACCGCCCACCCCTGACAGCCCCGGGGACGCCGGGGGGTGTTGCGCTCAGGCGGGCGCCATGGCCTGGGTGTCGAATGCCGCCGCGATCAGGCGCTTGGTATAGGCCGCGCGGGGGGCGTGCAGCACCTGCGCACAGGGGCCTTCCTCGACCAGTTCACCCGATTTCATCACCATCACCCGGTCGGCCATCGCACGCACCACCGCCAGATCGTGGCTGATGAAAAGGTAGGTCAACTGGTGGCGCGCCTGCAGATCGCGCAGCAGATCGACCACCTGCGCCTGCACCATCCGGTCCAGCGCCGAGGTCGGCTCATCCAGCACCAGAAGCCGTGGCTTCAGGATCAGCGCGCGGGCAATCGCAATGCGTTGCCGCTGCCCGCCTGAAAATTCGTGGATATAGCGGTTGCGAAATTCGGGGTTCAGCTGCACCTCGGTCAGTGCCTGCGCGGCCATGGCATCGCGCGCAGCGCGGGTCAGATCGGGGCGATGGACCAACAGCCCTTCGGTCACGATCTGTCCTGCCGTCATCCGCGGGCTGAGCGCGCCGAACGGGTCCTGAAACACCACCTGCATCTGCGCGCGATAGGGGCGCATCTGTGCCCGCGTCAGTGTCGAAATCGGCACGCCGTCAAAGCGGATCTCACCCTCGGACTGGTTCAGCCGCAACAACGCGCGCGCGAAGGTCGATTTGCCCGACCCGCTTTCGCCGACGATGCCAACGGTTTCGCCCGCGCGCAGATCCAGGCTCAGCCCGCGCACCGCCTGCACCTGATGCGGGGCGGTGCCGAAGGTGACCGTGACGTCGCGCGCGTGCAGCAGCACGGGCGCATTGGTCGGGGCAGGGGGCTTGTGACCTTTCGGGTCGGCGTCGATGAGCGCGCGGGTATAGGGGTGCTGGGGCGCCTCGAAGATTTGTGCGACCGGCCCATGTTCGACCACCTCGCCTGCGCGCATCACACAGACCCGGTCGGCAATATGGCGCACCATGTTGAGATCGTGGCTGATGAACACCATCCCCATGCCCAGCCGCTTTTGCAGATCGGCCATCAGCGCCAGAATTTCCGCCTGAATCGTCACATCCAGCGCGGTCGTCGGTTCATCCGCGATCAACAGCGCCGGGTCATTGGTCAGTGCCATCGCGATCATCACGCGCTGGCGCTGGCCGCCGGACAATTCATGCGGATAGGACCGCATCATCCGCTCGGGTTCGGGCAGGCGCACAAGACCCAGCATCTCCAGCGCGCGGGCGCGGGCGTCGTGGGCACTCAGCCGGGAATGGCGCCGGATCGGTTCGATCAGCTGATCGCCAATGCGATACAGCGGATCCAGCGAGGTCATCGGTTCCTGAAAGATCATCGCCAGCTCGGCGCCGCGCAATTCACGCAGGGCGCGGCGCGGCAAGGTCAGCAGGTTGCGACCCTTGAAGGCGATCTCGCCGGTCACCCGGGCGTTGCCGGGCAACAGCCCCATCGCCGCCATCATCGACTGGCTTTTGCCCGATCCGCTCTCGCCGACAATTGCCACGGTTTCGCCGGCATGCACCGCAAACGACACGTCGCGCACCGCCTGAGTGTCCCCTTCGGGGGTGGCAAAATGCACCGACAGGTTGCGCACCTCGATCAGCGGGGGGTCTTGCAGAATGCTCATGTCAGTGATCCTTGGGGTCCAGCGCATCGCGCAGCCCATCGCCCAGAAAATTCAGCGCAAACAGCGTGGAAATCAGGAATAGCGCGGGGAAGGCTAGCATCCAGTTGGCCGAAGGCATCGCCCGCGCGCCCTGCGCGATCAGGATGCCCCAGCTGGACATCGGTTCCTGCACGCCAAAGCCCAGATAGGACAGGAAGCTTTCCAGAATGATGACATTGGGCACCAGAAGCGTCAGGAACACGATCACCGGGCCCAGCAGATTGGGGATGATGTGGCGGGTCAGAATGGCGAAGGGGCTGACACCCAGGGCCTCGGCCGCCTCGACGAATTCCTGACGGCGCAGCGACAGGGTCTGGCCGCGCACGATCCGTGCCATGTCCAGCCACAACACCGCCCCCACCGCCACGAACATCAGCAGGAAGTTGCGGCCAAAGAACACGACCAGCATGATGACGAAAAAGATGAAAGGCAGCGAATACAGCACATCGACCACGCGCATCATGATCTGATCGGTGCGCCCGCCCGCAAACCCGGCAATCGCGCCGTAAAACACCCCGATCACCGCCGCGACCAACCCCGCCAGAACCCCGATCGCCAACGACACCCGCCCCGCGATCAGGGTGCGCGCGAACAGGTCACGCCCGGTGGCATCGGTGCCGAAAAAGAACCAGTGGCGTTCAATCTGCGCGGTCAGGGTGGCATGGGTGTCGTCGGTGGCCTGCAGCCGGGTGTCGGCGAACAGGTCGGAGCGGTCAAAATACTGCACCGCGCGCGGGTCGATGGCGCGCCGGGCGCTGACCTCGATCACCACAGTGTCGCCCTGCAGCTGCCAGCCGGTCAGATCCAGACGCGCACGCGCCGCCGTGGCCTCGATCGCGGGGCCGATCTGTTCCGCGCGGGGATAAGCGCTCAGGCTGGCGGGGACGCGGGTATAGCTTTGGAACAGTTCGGAATAGCTGTTGGGCGCCAGCATCGGGCCAAAGCTGCACGCCAGCACCATCAGCACCAGATAGGTCAGGCTTGCCATCGCTGCGCGATTGCGTTTCAGCCGTGTCCAGGCTTTGCTCCACAGCGACTGGCTGTGCGCAGAGATATGGTCATGCATAGCGCACCCTCGGGTCGATGATCGCATAAAGAAGGTCCACGATCAGATTGAAAACAATGGTGAAAACGGCCACCACGACGACCGCGCCCATGACCACGGTGTAATCGCGGTTCAGCGCGGCATCGACGAAATAGCGCCCGACGCCGGGCACCGAAAAGATCGTCTCGACCACCACCGACCCGGTCAGCAGCGCCGCCGCCGCAGGCCCCGCATAGGACACCACCGGCAGCATCGCCGAGCGTAGCGCGTGCCGTCCGACGACCGACCAGCCTGACAGGCCCATGGCGCGGGCGGTGCGGATGTGATGGGCACGCAGCGCCTCGATCATCGAGCCGCGCATCAGCCGCGCCACCACCGCCAGCTGCGGCAGCATCAGGCAGACCACCGGCCCGACCATGTTGCGCGCCGCCCCGTCCTGCCAGCCGCCGACCGGCAGC
This sequence comes from Paracoccaceae bacterium, assembly GCA_028749255.1. Lineage (GTDB taxonomy): Bacteria > Pseudomonadota > Alphaproteobacteria > Rhodobacterales > Rhodobacteraceae > Rhodobacter. The sequence goes on from JAQTYE010000105.1 coordinate 5,449, forward strand.
CACATCAGGCTCAGCCCGAAGACCAGCTGAAACACCGGCGCCACGACAAATGTCGGGATCGTGCTGCCTGCCGTGGCGACAGCGACCACCGCCACGTCGATCCAGCCGTTCTGCCGCAAGGCCGCCGCAATCCCCAGCCCGCCGCCGATCAGCAGCGCCAGCACCAGCGCCCAGCCGCCCAGCTGCACCGAGACCGGCAGACCCGCCGCGAACAGCTCGGCCACGGTGAATTCCGGCATCGTGAAACTGGGCCCCAGATCGCCGCGCAGCAGATTGCCCAGATAGATCAGGTATTGATGCCACAGCGGCAGATCGAGGTGATAGGCCGCCTCCATATTCGCGCGGATCACCGGATCAAGCGCGCGTTCCTGATCGAACGGCCCGCCCGGCGCAATCCGCATCATGAAGAAGGACAGTGTGATCACCGCAAGCAGGGTGGGAAGTGCGGTCGCAAGACGCCGCAGGCTGTAGCGAAGCATGAAACGCGCCCCTGTCGGGAAAGGCCCCGGCCCGAAGGCCGGGGGAATGGGTTATTGCAGGCTCAGGAAACGGCTCGGATGAACATCCATCACGTTGTCCTGCCAGCCCAGCACCCGGTCGGAGACCAGATTGTGATAGCTGTAGAACATCAGCGGCACGACACACAGATCCCGCGCGACACCCACCGCCTCGGCCTGGCCCAGCAGGGTCATGCGCACGGCCGGGTCAGTTTCGGCGGCGGCTTGTTCCAGCAGCCCGTCATATTCGGGGCTGGAATATTGCGTATAATTGTTGCCGGTGCCCGATTTACACAGCGACAAGAAGTTTTCCGGGTCCGAATAATCGGCAAACCAGGCCGCGCGTGCGATGTCGAAATCACCCTTGGCTTCCAGATGGGCATAGTGCGATTTCGTATCCGCATTCACCAGACTGACCTGCACACCGAAGGGCGCCAGCATTTCCTGCACCGCAACGGCGGTGTTGGTGTTGTTGTCCGAGGTGTTGAAGCGCAGCTCCATCGGCAGCGGGTTTTGCGGGCCATAGCCCAGCTCGGTCAGGATCGCGACAGCCGCATCTTCACGGTCCAGCGGCGACATTTCGGCATAATCCAGCGCTGCGGCGTCATAGCCCGCAATCCCCGGCGGCACAAAGGAATAGGCCGGCAGCATGGTGTCTTGCCAGACCTTTTCGGCCAGGAAATCGCGGTCGATCAGCATCGAAATTGCCTGCCGCAGCTTGGGGTTGCTCCACGGGGCCTTGTCGGTCTTGAAGCCGTAGTAATAAGTGCCCAACGTTGCCCCGACGCGCAGCTGATCGCCCAGTTTCGCGCTCAGGTCTTCGGTCTGCTCGGTCGGGAAATCGCGGTTGATGTCCAGCTCGCCCGCCTCGAACCGTTTGACCGCAGCCGCCGCATCGGCGGTGGGGTAGTAATTCACCGTGTCGATCGCCACCGTATCGGCGGCATAGAACCGGGCATTTTTCGCCAGGGTGATATGGTCGTTGGGCACGAAATCGGCCAGCACATAGGCGCCGTTCGACACCAGATTGCCGGGCTTGGTGAAGGCATTGCCCAAAGCTTCGACATTGGCGCGCTGCACCGGATAGGTCGATTGATGCGTCAACATTTGCAGAAAATAGGGCGTGGGCGCGTTCAGCGTCACCTGCACGGTGTGCGCGTCCAGTGCCACGATGCCCAACGTATCGGGCGCCATCTTGCCTGCGGTGATCGCCTCGGCATTGACCACGGGGGCCAGCATAAAGGCGTATTCGGCGGCGGTGTCGGGCGTTACCACCCGGCGCCAGGAATAGACGAAATCATCGGCGGTGACCGGCGTGCCATCGGACCATTTGCCATCGGCACGCAGCGTGAACGTATAGGTCAGCCCGTCTTCCGACACGGCCCAGCGTTCGGCGGCATCGGGGATCACCTTGGCGCCCGCATCCAGCGCCACCAGACCGCTGAACAGATCGCGCATCAGGTTGGCTTCGGCCAGCGTCGAGGTGCGGTGCGGGTCAAGCGATTCCGGGTCGTCCAGATTGCCACGGTTCAGCGTCATCTGTGCCATGGCGGCAGTGCCAAGCGACAGGGTCAGCGCCAGGGCGGCACTGCCCAGCAGCAGGGATTTCAGTGGTTTGGTCATCGGTTTTCCAATCTGTTGGGAGGGGGTGCCCCGTTTTTCGGGGTCTGCTCTTGGGGATATTGGCGTCAGGGCGGAAGACCCGCGAAGTCCTGGGTCGCGGAGGTCATCGCAGCGGCGATGCCCGGCTCGGCGCCGGCATGGCCCGCATCGGGAACGATTGTCAGATGCGCTTCGGGCCAGGCCTGCGCCAGCAGATAGGCGCTGCGCAGCGGCGTCACCATGTCATAGCGGCCATGGATGATCCGCCCGGGAATGTCGCGCAACGCATCCGTCTGGCCCAAAAGCCAGCCGTCATGGTCGAAGAAACAGCCGTTCTGGAAATAATGGCATTCGATCCGTGCCAGTGCGGTGGCGGATTCGGGCGCTTCGAATTCGGCGACCCGGGCCGGGTCGGGGCGCAGCGACAGCGCGGCGCCTTCCCAGCGGCTCCAGCTTTGGGCGCAACGCGATTGGTCCGCTGGATCGGCGCCAAACAACCGCCGGTGATAGGCCGCGACCAGATCGCCGCGTTCGGCGGCCGGAATCGGGGCGATGAACCTTGCAAATTCTTCGGGCCAGATCATCGACGCGCCGGATTGATAGAACCACTGCACCTCGTCCTGGGTGCCCAGAAAAATCCCGCGCAAGATCAGTTCACTGACCCGTTCGGGGTGGGTGACCGCATAGGCCAGCGCCAGCGTCGAGCCCCAGGATCCACCGACCACCTGCCAGCGGTCGATGCACAGATGCGCGCGCAGCACCTCCATGTCGGCAACCAGATCCCAGGTGGTGTTGTCGGTCAGATCTGCGAACGGGGTCGAACGACCACAGCCGCGCTGATCGAAAGTGATGATGCGATACCGCGCCGGGTCATGCAGCGCACGCAGCGCCTCCGAGCTGCCGCCGCCGGGGCCGCCATGCAGCAGCACCACCGGCTTGCCTGCCGGGTTTCCCGCCTGTTCGACCCAGATCCGATGCCGTGCACTGACCTGAAGCCAGTTGCCCGACCATGGCGCGGCAGGGGCAAAGGATGGCACCGTCATCAGACCTGCTCCAATAGTGCGGGCTGTGACAGCCGGGCGTGGATCAGTCGCCCGATATCGGGGAACACCTGCGGGTCGGTTTCGGCCAGGGTCTGGCCCTTGGTCATCAGCACAGCATAGATCGGGGCTCCATCCGGGCGCATCCAACGCACCATATCATGCTTGAAATACGAACTTTCGAACGTCCCGGTCCACAGGTTGTGGCCTGCCTTGCTCCAGAGTTCGGTGCCCGCAGGGAAACCGCCACCCAGATATTCTGCCAACTGATAGGCGGAGTGCGCGGCTTGCGGATGCGTGGAAACGCGTGCCAGTTCCGCCCGTGCGCGGGCCAAATAGGGGCCGCTCACGGGGACGGTGCCCTCGAACAACTCCCACATCAGGCGGGCGGTGGCCAGCGGCGTCAACACGTTCAGATAGGCGCCATCCGCGCCCGCATATTGCGCCTCGCGGCCATAGCGCATGTCATCCATCAGCTTTTGCGACAGGTTGCAGCCCGCAAATTCGGGCCAGCCAAGCGCGGTGAAAAACCGGTTCAACGCCTCGCGCCGGGCCCGCCACTGGGTGAAATCCGCGTCATCAAGCAAGGTGTCGCCGGTGGTTTCGGTGATCAGGTCGATCACATAATTCGTCGCGGTATTCGACGACCACAAAATCATGTCGCGCAGGGCGCGGTCCAGATCGGGATGCATCTGGATCTGCCCGCGCTCGATCCGCGTCAGCCCGTGCACCAGATGAAACGCCTTGACCAGTGAACAGGGATAACAGCGCCAGTCGCCGCGCCAGGCAAAGCCCTGCGCCCGACCATCCGCACCACGTTCAAAAACCACCAATCCCATCGCGTCGGCCTGCAAGCCACGATCGCCGAACCGTGCCAGCATCTCGGTGACCAGGGCGGTGCCGCGCTGTGTCCAGTCCGGGGTTTGGGTAAGGAACATCTGAACTCCGTGGGGTGGGGCAAGGGCCGATGCTTTTGGGATAGCATTTTGAATTTAGATAAGTAAAATTATTAAAAATAGTTCTACTATAATTGAGGTGATAATGAACCTGCGCGAGATCGAGCTGTTCGGAACCCTGATGCGGGTCGGCACGACCACCGAAACCGCGCGTGTGCTGGGCGTGTCGCAACCCGCGATCAGCGGCCAGATCAAACGGCTGGAGGCGCGGTTGGGGTTGATGCTGTTTCAGCGCGCGGGCAATCGGCTGGAACCCACCGCCGAGGCACAGGCGCTGTTTGCCGAAAGCGCGGGGATCTTTGCCACGCAGGCGCGGGTGAACGAACGCATCCGCAGCCTGCGGCAAGACGATATCGCGCAGGTCCGGGTCTCGGCCACGCCGGCGATTGTCGAGGGGTTTCTGGGCCCGAAACTGGCGCAGGCGGGGTTCGCGGGCTGGCGGCGTGGGTTGCGGTTGTGGGTGACTGAACCCGAAGAGGATGTGCGCAATGGCCGATCCGATTTCGGGCTGCAAATGGCGTTTCCGACCAAGGCCGATTTCCACGCTGAAACCCTGATGGAGGTGCCGCTGCTGGCGGTGATGCGCGCCGAGCATCCGCTGGCCCCCACAGCCCAGTTGACGCTGGAGGATCTGGCCCGGGGGCAACTGGTCGGCTACGATCCGGGTTGGTCCCCAATGGGCGATGCGATCCGTATTGCGTTTCAAAACAACGGTCTGGCCTATCGCCCCCAGTGCGAAGTGCCGTTTTGCTCGACCGTGTGCCAACTGGTGGATAATTGCGGCGGGATCGGCGTGATCGACCGGCTGACCGCCGACAAGATCACCATCCCCGGCCTTGTGTGCCGCCCGGTGCTGGCGATGCCCAGCGTGCCGATGATCCTGTTTTTCCGCCGCGGTCAGCCCCTGCGCGGCGCGGCGCAGGAGCTGATTTCGGTCTTGCGGCAAGGCTAGCTGCCGCGTGGCGCGGCCCTCACGGTGACGTCAGGCCCCGTAGGGAGGGCTGCTTCTCCTGGTCCAAATACTCCGCAGGGGTCCGGGGGCGCGCAGCCCCCGGGTGCAGTTCATTTCGCGATCCTGTCCAGAATCCGCGCCCAGCTGCGAATGCCTTTGTGAAAGCTTTCCAGATCGTATTTCTCGTTCGGAGAATGGATCTGGTCGTCATCGCGGCCAAAGCCGATCAGCATCGCATCCATGCCCAGAATTTCCTTGAAATAGCCCGCAATCGGGATCGAGCCGCCGCAGCCCACGAAGGACGCAGGCACGCCCCATTCCTGGGTCAGCGCGCCGCGGGCGGCCTCGAAGGCGGGGTCGGTGATTTCCATCACGCTGGCCGGGCTGCCCTCGGGGTCATTCCAGATCAGTTCACAATCGGGCGGCAACTGCGCCTCGATCCAGGCACGGAAGGCGGGCAGGATCTTGGCCGGGTCTTGTCGCGACACCAGCCGGAAACTGACCTTGGCATGGGCTTCGGCGGGCAGCACGGTCTTGAACCCCGCACCGGTATAGCCGCCCCAGATGCCGTTGATCTCGGCCGTTGGGCGCGACCAGATCATTTCGAGCGGCGTGCGACCGACTTCGCCCGCAGGTGTCGTCAGGCCGACACCGCCCAGGAAGCTTGCGTGATCGAAAGCCAGGTTTTGCCATTGCGCGCGCACCGCCTCGGGCAACTCGTCTACGTCATCATAGAACCCCGGCACGGTGACCCGGCCCTGATCGTCGTGCAGCCCGCCCAGGATTCGCGTCAGCACCCGGATCGGGTTGATCGCGGCGCCGCCGAACATGCCCGAATGCAGATCCTTGTTGGCGGCCTTGATGGTGAATTCGATCTTTGCCAACCCGCGCAGCATGGTGACAATCGCGGGAACGGTATCGGCAAACAGCCCGGTGTCGCAGATCAGCGCCAGATCGGCGGTCAGTTCGGGCGCATTCTGTTTCATGAACGGGATCAACGACGGAGACCCCGATTCCTCTTCGCCTTCGAAAAAGATCGTCAGATTGCCGGGCAGGGTGCCCATCACATCTTTGTAAGCGCGGCAGGCCTCGACAAAGGTCATCAACTGCCCCTTGTCATCACTGGCACCGCGCGCGCGGATGACCCGGCCTTTCGGCGTGTCCTGGATTTGCGGATCAAAGGGGTCGCGATCCCACAGTGACAGCGGATCGACCGGCTGCACGTCGTAATGGCCGTAAAACAAGATGTGGCGACCCGGGCCTTCGTGGCGGGCCACCACCATCGGATGGCCGGGCGTGGGCCGAAGCTCGGCCTTGAAACCAAGGGAATTCAATTCGTTAACCAGCCAGTTCGCGGCATCGGCGCAGGCTGGCTTGAAGGCCGGATCGGTCGAAATCGAGGGAATGCGCAGCAGATCGGTCAACCGATCCAGAGCCTCGGGCAGGGTGTCGTCAATACGGGTCAGAACGGCATCTAGGGTCATTGGGGTCTCCTGTTTCGGGGGAGCCTAACACCCCGCGCGGGACTGTCCAGCGTTCCCCGGACAGGGCCGGTTTGCGCCAACATATTCGATTTTCGGCAATCGATTCAGCCATGCGACAAAATTACGCTCCCCAAACGTGACTTTGACCTTTATCAAGGCCGGGCGCAAACAGGGCCGCTAAGGCTCACCCCAGCGAACCAAGGCGAGGGAAACGACATGGACTATAATCACGCACTCGATACGGCGATTCAGCGGCTGCATGACGAGGGCCGCTATCGTGTCTTCATCGACATCGAGCGTGAAAAAGGGGCTTATCCGAAAGCGGAATGGACTCGCCCTGACGGCCGCAAGCAAGAGATCACCATCTGGTGCGGCAACGATTATCTGGGCATGGGGCAAAACCCGGTCGTTCTGGCCGCGATGCACGAGGCGCTGGATGCCACCGGAGCAGGCTCGGGCGGGACGCGCAATATTTCGGGCACCACGGTCTATCACAAACGTCTGGAGGCCGAGCTGGCCGACCTGCACGGCAAGGAAACCGCGCTGGTGTTTTCCTCGGCCTATATCGCCAATGATGCGACGCTTTCGACGCTGCACAAGCTGTTTCCCGGCCTCATCATCTATTCGGATGAACTCAACCACGCCTCGATGATCGAAGGCATCAAGCGTAACGGCGGCGCCAAACGGATTTTCCGTCACAATGATGTCGCCCACCTGCGCGAGTTGCTGGCCGCTGACGCGCCCGATGCGCCCAAGCTGATTGCCTTCGAGTCGGTCTACTCGATGGACGGCGATTTCGGCCCGATCACCGAAATTTGCGATCTGGCCATGGAATTCAATGCGCTGACCTATCTGGACGAGGTTCACGCCGTCGGCATGTATG
>JAQTYE010000232.1 GCA_028749255.1 Paracoccaceae bacterium
CGCGACGCTCAGGCAACAGTCAATCGCACCCGGGGTGGTGCCCCAATCTTCGTGCAATTTCAAGGCACAAGCCCCCGCGGTGACCATTTCCTCCAACCCGGCAGGCAGGCTGGCATTGCCCTTGCCAGACAGCGCAAGGTTCATTGGAAAGGCCTCGAACGATTGCAACATCCGGCTGATGTGCCAGGGCCCCGGGGTGCAGGTGGTGGCCAACGTGCCATGCGCGGGGCCGGTGCCGCCGCCCAGCATCGTGGTCATGCCCGCGGCCAGCGCATCCTCGATCTGCTGCGGGCAGATGAAATGGATATGCGCGTCCATGCCGCCTGCGGTCAGAATTTTGCCCTCGCCCGCGATGATCTCGGTCGAAGGGCCGATGATCAGCGTCACGCCCGATTGCGTATCGGGGTTGCCCGCCTTGCCGATACCCGCGATGCGGCCATCGCGCAGGCCGACGTCAGCCTTGTAAATTCCGGTATGATCGACGATCAGCGCATTGGTGATGACGGTATCCATCGCGCCCCCCGCGCGCGGGATCTGGGATTGCCCCATGCCGTCGCGAATGACCTTGCCACCGCCGAACTTGACCTCTTCGCCATAGGTGGTCAGGTCGCGCTCGACCTCGATGATCAGATCGGTATCGGCCAGCCGGATCTTATCGCCGGTGGTCGGGCCGAACATATCGGCATAGGTCGCGCGTGAAATCGTCGCTGGCATTTACAAATCCCCCATCACGGCCTGATTGAAGCCATAGACCCGGCGCAACCCGCCAAAGGGCACAAGGCGCACCTCGCGGGTTTGGCCCGGCTCGAAGCGCACCGCAGTCCCCGCCGCAATATCGAGCCGCTTGCCGCGCGCCGCCGCCCGGTCGAATTGCAGGCCCGGATTGGTCTCGGCAAAATGGTAGTGGCTGCCAACCTGAACGGGACGGTCGCCGGTATTGGCCACCATCAGCGTGGTCACCTCGGCACCCGCGTTCAGAACGATTTCGCCCTCGGCGGGGAAGATTTCACCCGGGATCATGTGGCTTACCCCGCTACCGCCAAAGCAAGCCCGGACAGGGCCGCCGCGCCGCCAAGCCCACGCAGCGCCAGCGCACCAAGACCCCGACCCAGCAGCAGCCCCGCGCCATGCAGCGCCGCCGTCACCAGTGCGAAGCCCAGCGCATAGCTGACCATGCCCGTTGCCGGCCCTTCGGCACCATGCGCCCAACCGTGCGCCGCGCCAAACAGCGCGATCAGCGGCAGCGCGGCCGTCAGCGGCAGCTTGCCCGCCAGTGCGACCAGCGCGCCCAGGATGATGATCGAGGCGAGGATCATCGGCTCGACCGCCGGGAAGGCGATGCCGCCCGCGCCCATCGCGCCGCCCAGCAGCATCGCGCCAACAAAGCCCGCAGGCATCGCCCAAAGCGCACGTCCGCCGGTCTGCGCGGCCCAAAGCCCGACCGCGACCATCGCCAGCACATGATCGGCACCGCTCAGCGGGTGAAACGCGCCCGCAGCGAAACTGCCCGTCTCATGCCCGGCATGGGCCAGCGCGGCCCCCGGCAGGGCGGTCATTGCGGTCAACGTCAGCAGAAATTTCTTCATCGGGGGCTCCTTCAGCGGATCGGATGGTGAACGGTCACCAGTTTGGTGCCATCTGGAAAGGTCGCTTCGACCTGAATCGAATGGATCATCTCGGGGATGCCGGACATGCATTGCTCGGCCGTGATCACGCCTGCGCCCGCCTCCATCAGATCGGCAACGCTGCGCCCTTCCCGGGCGCCTTCGACCACGAAATCCGAAATGATTGCAATGGCTTCCGGGTGGTTCAGCTTGACGCCCCGGGCCAGCCGGTTGCGGGCAACCATGGCGGCCAGACTGACCAGCAGCTTTTCCTTTTCACGCGGCGTCAGGTTCATTGGGTCCTCTTACAGTTGCCAGACGCGCGGCGGGGCAGCACCCCGGCGCAGCGCGCCCATCAGTTTCAATATCTGGCGGCGCAGCGGCCAGCCATCGCCCGCCAGCAGTCGCACGACACATTTGCCATCAAACCCCGAGGCCGCGCCTTCGACCCCCGGCTCGTCCAATGCGCCGCGCGCGGACGACACCGCATCTTCGGCCCCCGGCGCGCACAACACCAGTGTCGCCATCGCCCGCGCGGGCCCCAACAGCGCGCCCCGCGCGCCTTTGGCAAGAATGTTTGAATTCAGCAAAAGCGGCTCGACCAAAACCGGTTTTTCGCCGCGAAAGATCTGTCGATTGTCGAAAAACTGCAAGTTTTGGACCGTCTCATTCATCGCGGCACGGCCCAGAATAACCGCCTCCAGCATCAGGCAGCCCGCATCGGGGGCAAGGTCGATCCGCGTTTCACGCGCTAACGCAGCGTGGTCAAACAGGATGGTTTCCTGCGGCAACCATTCGAGCCAGCCCCCCGCGCCCACCCGATGCGTGACCGTGACCTGCGCCACTCCGGCATCGGCGCGATAGGCGCGTTCGGCCGCCTGCGTCGTGGCCACAGCCCGTGCGCCGCCCTGCAGATCCAGGCCATAGCGCAACGTATCGCCAGCCGTCAGCCCGCCCGAGGTGTTCAGAAACACCACCTCCGGCACCGCGCCCCGCACCCGCGGCAGCAGCGCCTTGGCCGAGCCCTTCTGGCGCAAGCCCGTCAGACGCGCGCCGTCAAAGGCCACGGCGGCCTCGCCGTGGCTGCGCTGCATTCGGATCGCTGCGGTGCTGTCGAACATGGAATCCTCTCACGCCGATCCAATCCGCGCGTGGCCCCGGCGTCCATCGCACAGCCACGGCAGACGACGGCCCCACCACACGAAGCTTGACGCAATGCGCAAACAATACGCGAAATGGTGAATTTTTAGCCAGTCAGCGAACCTGACCCAACGGTCCCAGCAGCCGCTCTTCGGACAGTAGCACATTCGCCTCGACCTGCCCCACGCCCGGCAGGGTCATCACCCGCCGCCGCAGGACGCGCTCAAAATCGGCGATATCGCGGGCGCGCACCTTCAGCCGGTAATCGAACAGCCCCAAAACGTGCTGCACCACCTGCACCTCGGGGATGGCGGTCGCGGCGCGCTCGAAATCCTCCAGACTGACGCGGCCCTTGGTCGCCAGCTTGATGCCCAAAAATACCGTCACGCCAAACC
>JAQTYE010000106.1 GCA_028749255.1 Paracoccaceae bacterium
GGGTGCCAAGGTTCCATGTCGTGCTGGAAAATCACGGATCGCTGCGGGTCGCGGGGATGGAGATTGAAAGCTTTCATCCCGGGGAAGGCATCGCGGAAATGATCGGTCCGCGGATGTTGTCGCTGTTCACCGCGATTTTCCCGCAGATGCCCGGCCTGACGGGGTTCGGCCCGCTGGCTCATCCCCGGCTGACCCGGTTCGAGGCCGAGGGGCTGCTGGGCTAGGCTCCGCCAGAGGTTTGATGCCTCCGGCGGGGATATTTTTGCTTTGTTGCAGGCTCAGTCGGGCAGGGTTTCAGTGAGGTAGCGCATCATGTTGCCGCCCATGACCTTGGCGATCACCGGCTCGGACAGGCCTGTGTCGCGCAGCGCCTGAGTCAGCGCGGCCAGTTCTGAACTGTCAAAATCGGTTTCCACCGCGCCGTCGAAATCCGACCCGAGCGAGACGTGATCTTCGCCCAGAAGGGCCACGGCGGCCGTGATGCTGGCGGCCACACCTGCGGGCGTCGCGTCGCAGGTTACATCGGTCCAATAGCCGATGCCGATAACCCCGCCCTTGGCCGCGATCGCCTGCATCAGATCGTCGGGATAGTTGCGTTTGACCGGGCAAACGCCGTGAATGCCGGTATGTGACACGATCGGCCGGGTGCCGGGCATCGCCAGTACGTCGCGCGCCATCTGCGCCGAGGCATGGGCAAGGTCAATCACCATGTGGCGTGTGACCAGATCGCTGACCACCTGCCGCCCGAACGGGGTCAGGCCGTTATCCTCGGTGCCATGCAGGCTGCCGCCCAGTTCATTGTCGAAGAAATGCGTCAGGCCGAGCAGCCGGAACCCGGCATCGTAAAGGCGCCCGAGGTTCGCAAGGTCGCCCGACAACGCATGCCCGCCCTCGGCGCCCAGAATGCCGCCCACGGTTTGCGCGCCGCCCGCCCGTGCGGCCAGAAGATCCGCCAGATCCGATTTCGTGCGGATCACCCGCAGCTGATCGGGGGCGCGTTCGGCGGTGGCGTTCAGCCGTGCGGCCTGATCGAGCGCGCGTTCGGTCAGATCAAACCAGGTTTTCGGCGGGCGCAGCTCGGCGATCACCAGAGGCGTGATGTTGTCGGCGGCGTCTGTGTCGTTATGGTCATAATTCTGGCCTTTGGGGCTTTTGGTGACGGTGGTGAAGACCTGCACCGCCACGTTGCCCTCGCGCAGGCGCGGCAAATCCACATGCCCGCGCGGGCTGCGTTTCGTCAGGTCGCGGTCCCACAACAGCGCATCCGAATGCCAATCGCCGATCACCAGCCGGGCATGCAGCGCCGCGGCTTCGGGCGATACCGGCCAGGGGTCATGTGCAACCACGCTGTTTTGCCCATTTTCGACCATCCCGGGGGCAAAGGTGAAAAACCCCGCGGCCCCCAGAATGACGACACCCGCAATCCCTTTGAGCCATTTATGTCCCATGAAAAAACCTCCCCGTTTTGCGGGGAGGTTATCAGGGGTTTGGTGTGCGGCAAGCGGTGCCGCGTGATGCCGTCGCGTTACGCTTCCAGCGCTTCCAGCTCGTCGATGAAGCCCGCGATCATGCTCAGCCCCTTGTCCCAGAAGGCCGGATCGCTGGCATCAAGCCCGAAAGGCGCCAGCAATTCGCGGTGATGCATCGAGCCACCCGCCTTGAGCATGTCGAAGTATTTCTCTTCGAACCCCGGCAGACCGTCGGCATAGGCGGCATAGAGCGCATTCACCAACCCGTCGCCGAACGCATAGGCATAGACATAGAAGGGCGAGTGGACGAAATGCGGGATATAGGCCCAGAAGGTTTCGTATCCCGGCATGAAGTCGAACACCGGGCCAAGGGATTCGGCCTGCACCGACATCCACAGCGCGTTGATATCGTCGGGGGTCAACTCGCCCTCGGCACGGGCCGCGTGCAGTTTGCATTCGAAATCGTAAAACGCGATCTGGCGCACGACCGTGTTGATCATGTCCTCGACCTTGCCCGCCAACAGGGTCTTGCGTTCGGCCGGGGTTTTCGCACCGTCCAGCAGCTTGCGGAAGGTCAGCATCTCGCCAAAGACCGAGGCCGTTTCGGCCAGCGTCAGGGGCGTCGAGGCCAGCATTTCGCCCTGAGCCGCCGCCAGCACCTGATGCACGCCGTGGCCCAGCTCATGCGCCAGCGTCATCACGTCGCGCGGCTTGCCCAGATAGTTCAGCATCACATAGGGGTGCACCGTGGTCACGGTCGGATGTGCAAACGCGCCCGGCGCCTTGCCCGGTTTCACGCCCGCGTCGATCCAGCCCTTGTCAAAGAAGGGCGCGGCGATCTCGGCCATTTCGGGCGCGAAGGCGGCATACGCCGACATCACCGTTTCGCGGGCCTCGTCCCATTGGATCGGACGCGGGGATTCGGCGGGCAGGGGGGCGTTGCGGTCCCAGACCTGCAGTTTGTCGAGCCCCAGCCATTTGGCCTTCAGCGCGTAATAGCGGTGGCTCAGGCGCGGATAGGCGGCGACGACCGCGTTGCGCAACGCCTCGACCACCTCGGGTTCGACATCATTGGACAGATGGCGACCATATTGCGGGCTGGGCATCTTGCGCCAGCGGTCCTCGATTTCCTTTTCCTTGGCCAGCGTGTTGTGCACGCGCGAGAACAGCTTGATGTTCTGGCCAAACACCCGGGCCAGCTCATGCGCGGCCGCCTCGCGTTTCGCGCGGTCGTGATCGGACAGCAGCGTCGTGGTCGCTTCGAGGTTCAGCACCTCGCCCTGCACGGTGAATTCCAGCCCGGCGGTGGTTTCGTCAAACAGCCGGTTCCAGGCGGCGGCGCCGACAACCGATTGGTCATGCAGGAATTTTTCCATCTCGTCGGACAGCTGGTGCGGTTTCATCGCACGCATCCGGTCGAAGACGGGCTTGTAACGCGCCACTGCCGGATCGGCGAAAACACGCGCATAGGTGGCGTCGTCGATACGGTTGAATTCAAGGCTGAAGAACACCAGCGGCGTTGTGAAATTGGTGATCTTGTCTTGCGCGTCGGCCATGAATTTGGCGCGCCCCGCATCGGTGGTGTTCTGATAATAGCGCAGGCCCGCATAAGACATGATCCGCCCGGCGGTGGTTTCAATCGCTTCGTAACGGTGGATACACTCGGCCATCGCGGCGGCATCAAGGCTGGCCAGCTTGCCTTCGTAATCCGCCGCGAAGCGCGCGCATGCACCCTCGAGCCAGCCCATGTCGCGGGCATATTCGGGCGCGTCGGGGGCGGTATACAGATCGCTCAGATCCCAGTCGGGCAAATCGCCAAAGGCCCCCGCGTTGGCATTTGCATCAAAAACGGGCGTGGGCAGGGTCAGGGTCATGGCGTCCTCGTGTTTCGCGTCCCCCCACAGATAGGGGCTGCGGGGGGGGCGCTGCAAGGGCTGGGTGCGGTCAGGGCGTCCCGGGGGCGGGGGCATGGCGACGCAGGTTGATCCCATCGCGCATGTTCGGCCCCGCGGCTTCGCCCGTCCCGCTTTCGACAAGACCCCGTGCGGGTGATCTGCTCAATCATCCCGTCCGCAGTCGGCGGGCCGGCGCGCCTTTGCGACGTGGAGCCCTACGCAAAGCGCTGAATTCCTGCCGCTTGCGCAAGAAATCATCGCCGCCATGCGCCGCCGATGTTGCTTTCGCACAAATATTGGGCATTATCCTATTTTCAGGGCAATTTCTTGCGGTGGAAGCGCGTTAACACTTCGGCGCCACTTTTCCTCCTCCCAGCCGCTGCCTAAGCTTGGACCAAGCCCGGAGGAATCAAGGCGCATGAGCAACTTCTTCAATGAAATGTATGATGGTGGCAAAGTCCGCGAGCCCTATGCCAGGCTCGAAGGCTGGACCCGCGCAATGCCCGCCGAATTGCGGCAGATGAAACAGGCCGAGGCCGAGGCGCTGTTTCGCCGCATCGGTATCACTTTTGCGGTCTATGGCGAGGGTGGCGACCCGGATCGCCTGATCCCGTTCGACATGTTCCCGCGGGTTTTCACCCAGTTCGAATGGCGCAAGCTGGAACGCGGCATCAAACAACGGGCCCGGGCGCTGAACGCGTTTCTGCTGGATGTCTATGGCCGCGGTGAAATCGTGCGAGCGGGCAAGATCCCGGCGCGTCTGGTCTATCAAAACGAGGCCTTTGAGCGCGCAGTGACCGGGTTCGTCCCGCCGCGCGGAATTTACAGCCATATCGTCGGCATTGACCTTGTGCGCACCGGGCCGGACGAGTTTTTCGTGCTGGAAGACAACTGCCGCACGCCCTCGGGGGTCAGCTATATGCTGGAAAACCGTGAGATCATGATGCGGATGTTCCCGGCGCTGTTCCGTGAAAGCCGGATCGAGCCGGTCGATGGCTATGCCGATGCGCTGCGCCGCACGCTGGCCTCGGTCGCCCCCGCGAAATGCGACCGCGACCCGACGATCGCGATTCTGACGCCGGGGCATTTCAATTCCGCCTATTACGAACACAGCTTCCTCGCCGATCTGATGGGGGTTGAACTGGTCGAAGGCGCCGATCTGTTTGTCGAGGGCGGCTTCGTGTGGATGCGCACCACCGAAGGGCCGAAGAAGCTTGACGTGATCTATCGCCGGATCGACGACAGCTTCCTGGATCCACTGTGTTTCCGCCCCGATTCCATGCTGGGTGTGCCGGGTCTGATGGATGTCTACCGTTCGGGCGGGGTCACGATCACCTCGGCGCCGGGCGCGGGCGTGGCCGATGACAAGGCGATCTATACCTTCGTGCCGGAAATGATCCGCTTCTATCTGGGAGAAGAACCGCTTTTGCAAAATGTGCCGACCTGGCAGTGCGGCAAGGCGGATGACAAGAAATACGTGCTTGAGCATCTGCCAGAGCTGGTGGTGAAAGAGGTGCATGGCTCGGGTGGCTATGGCATGCTGGTGGGGCCGAAGGCGACCAAGGACCAGATCGAGCATTTCCGCCTGAAGATCGAGGAAGACCCCGGCAATTACATCGCCCAGCCGACGCTGGCGCTGTCAACCACGCCGACCTTCGTCGAAGAGGGGATCGCGCCGCGCCACGTCGATTTGCGGCCCTATTGCCTGGTCGGCGAAAATATCGAGCTGGTGCCGGGCGGTTTGACCCGCGTGGCGTTGACCGACGGCTCGCTTGTTGTGAACTCGTCGCAGGGCGGCGGGGTTAAAGATACCTGGGTTCTGGCGGAGTGACCTGACATGCTAAGCCGGACGGCGGAAAATCTGTTTTGGATTGCACGGTATATCGAACGTGCGGAAACAATGGCGCGGCTGCTGGAGGTTGGGGCGCGGATCGCGCTGATGCCCTCGGCGGGGCACGGCTATCGCAGTGAATGGGAGAGCCTGCTGCAAGCCTCGGGTACGGCCGAAGGCTTTGCCGAGAAATACGGCGACCCGGTGCAGCGCAACATCGAAAGCTATCTGTTCTTTGACCGCGACAACCCCAGTTCGGTGGTCAGCTGCATCGAGCGGGCCCGCGAAAACGCCCGGATCGTGCGCACGGCGCTGACCTCTCAGGTCTGGGATGCGCTGAACATGGCGTTTCAGGAAATGCGCCAGCTGGAGCGCAAGGCGCGCTCCGAGCTGGAACTGACCGAACTGACCGAATGGGTCAACCGGCAGGCCGCGATGGTGCGCGGTGCGATGGATGCCACGCTGCTGCGCAATGACGGCTATCACTTTCTCAACCTTGGCTTCGCGCTGGAACGCGCCGACAACACCGCGCGTCTGATGGATGTGAAATATTACGTCTTGCTGCCGCGTCTGGATTTTGTGGGGGGCGGGCTGGATAACTACCAGTGGCAGACGTTGCTGCGCGCGCTTTCGGCGCATCGGGCGTTCCACTGGGCCTATGGTGGCGAAATCACCGCTGCAAAAATCGCACATTTCCTGATCTTGAACCGGCAAAGCCCGCGGTCGCTGATCACGGCCACAGAAACCGCGATGGACCATCTGGACCAGCTGGCGCGCGACTATCACAAATCGGGTCCGGCGCAGATGCGGGCCCGGGCGGTGCTGGGCGAGCTGTCCGAAACCCGGGTTGAAGATATTTTCGAAGAGGGGCTGCACGAATTCCTGACCCGGTTCATCCGTGAGATCGGCGAATTGACCGAAATGGTGCAGCATGCCTATCTGAGCGGAGAAGCGCGATGATCCTGACGGTCAATCACGTCACCACCTATCAATACGACGCGCCGATGCGGTCGGCGGTGCAATCGCTGCGGCTGTTTCCCTCACGCTTCGATGGGCAACGCACGGTTAACTGGGAGGTCGCGGTCGAGGGCGGTGTCAAAGGCGGCTCATTCCGGGATGGCGCGGGGGACCGGGTCGAGGGGTGGTCCGTGCGCGGCCCCGTGTCCGAAGTGACCGTCGCGGTCGCCGGGCAGGTTGAAACCATTGATATGGCGGGTGTTTTACGCGGTCATCGCGAGGTCGTCTCGCCCTTTGCCTATCTGCGGGAAACCACCGCCACCTGGATCGACGACGCGCTGGAAACCTTGGCCCAAGAGGCGGCGCTGGGCGCCGAAGACGCGTTGGAGCGGGCGCACCGGTTGTCGCGTGCGGTGGCCGAGGCGATTGTCTATAAGCCCGGCGTCACCCACGCCCACACCACCGCCGCCGAGGCGCTGGCGCTGGGCGAAGGGGTCTGTCAGGACCATGCCCATGCGTTGATCGCGTGTGCGCGGGCGCTGGAAATTCCGGCCCGCTATGTCTCGGGCTATCTGTTCGCGCGTGACGATGGCGAACCGCATGAGGCCGCCCACGCATGGGCCGAAATCTGGGTGCAGGGAATCGGTTGGATCGGGTTCGATGCGGCGAACGAATGCTGCCCCGATGGCCGATATATTCGACTGGGATCGGGCTTTGACGCCCGCGATGCGGCGCCGATCAAGGGGATTGCACTGGGCACGGGCGAAGAGAGCCTAGATGTCACAGTTGCCCTCGAGTCGGTGCAGCAATAATCTCGCCACAACGCGCGAATCCCGGGGGGATCGAATGACCTATTGTGTGGGCCTTCTGCTGGATGCAGGAATGGTGCTTCTGAGCGACACCCGCACAAATGCGGGGCTCGATAATATTGCGACCTACCGCAAGATGTTCGTGTTCGAAGATCCGGGTGAGCGGGTGGTGACGATTCTGACTGCAGGGTCGCTGTCGGTGACGCAAACCACCATGGCGCGGCTGCGCGAGGCGGTGGACGATGCGGATGCCACGCCGTCAGATTCGATCATGCTGGCACCGACGATGCTGAAAGTGGCTGAAATCGTTGGAAATACGCTGGCGGGGGTGCGTCAGGACATTGACGACAAGATGACCGCGTCGAAAGTATCGACCGCCGCCTCGATGATTGTGGCGGGGCAGCGCGCGGGCGGTGCGATGCGGATGTTCCTGATCTACCCGGAAGGCAATTTCATCGAAGCGACCGAGGACACGCCGTTTTTGCAGATCGGTGAGCATAAATATGGCAAGCCGATCCTGGACCGGGTCGTGCGCCCCGACACCTCGTTGGAGGACGCGCAAAAGGCGGTGCTGTTGTCGATGGATTCGACGCTGCGCTCGAACCTGTCGGTCGGGATGCCGCTGGACCTGGCGGTGATCGAGAAAGACGACTGCAAGGTGACGATGCGGCGCCGGATCGAGAAAGAAGACCCGCAGTTCACGCGAATGTCCCACGCCTGGTCTGATGCGCTGCGCGATGGATTTACCCTGATCAGCCTGTGATCTGGGCGTCAAACAGCGCCGCGCAAGCGTCGTAGAAGTGCGCGCGGCTGGCGGCAGTTTCCATCATCACCTCGTGTTGCGCGCCCGGGATCCGGTCGAGCCGGGCCTTGGGCCAACGCGCGATCTGGCGTTCGACCGCCGGGATGTCCACGATCCGCTCCATCCCGCCAAGCGCGGTGTAGCAGGGCAGATCGGGGGCGGGCAGGGCGGCCAGGGCTGCGCATTCCAGAATACCTTCGGTCACCCAGCGCCACGACGGCCCGCCAAGCATCAGCGCGGGCACATGCGCGACCTGATCGACCATGAAGGCCCACATGCCGGGGTCGGTGGTCAGTTTATTGTCCAGAAATGCGTCGCGATAAACATAGGTTTGCGGTCCGGTGCCTGGGGCATAGCGTGCCGCCAGCGCCGTATCGTTCAGCGCGCGGGCCAGCGCCGGACCGAAGGGCCGCACGAGTCTGGGCAGCCCAATGCCCCACATCGGCGCCGAAAAGGCGCAGGCTGCGAACGGATGCGCGCCCATCACTGCGCGCAAGCCGATGGCGCCGCCCATCGAATGGCCCAGAATGAACCAGGGCCGGGGCAGATCCAGCGCATTGGCCGCCTGCAAAACCGCCGCCATATCAATCTGATAGTCGGCGAAGTTCACGACATGGCCCTGCATCGGATCCTCGACCAGCCGGTCGGCCAGCCCTTGCCCGCGCCAGTCCACCGCCAGTATCGCATAGCCGCGCTGCGCGAAATCCGCAGCGGCGGGGCCATATTTTTCGATATATTCGGTGCGCCCGGGCAGCAAAAAGACCGTGCCTTTTGCCGCCGCAGGCCCGGGCCAGACCCCAAGCCGGATCTGGACCCCATCCGCCGCCTGCAGCCAGAAGGCGCGCCCCCCTTCGGGGCCGCGCGCGATATCGCTGTGCAGGGGCGCGGGCTGCATCACGACAGCGCCGAACCGAGTTGCATCGCCAGCCCCATCGAGCCGTCAATCTTCAGCTTGCCGGTCATGAAGGCCATGGTCGGGTTCACGTCGCCCGACAAGATGCCCTTGAACGTCTCGACATCAGCGATCAGCGTCACATCGGCCTCGTCATCGCCCGCGCGCACGCCGTCTGCGTCAATCACGATGGCGCCTTCGTCCTTGATCACGAATTTCGCGGTCGATGAAAACCCGTCGGGCAGTTTGGCAGCCAGCGCGGCTACAGCCGCCTCGATGATGTCGCTCATGAATTCCTCCGATTGTGATGGCCGGGCTCTCGCTTTCTCCGGCGCTTTGGTTACAGTTTAGTTATGCGCGGGCTTATGACCATAAACAAATATATCGTCGCGGCACTTGGGGCCCTGGTTTTGGGTGTTTTGCCTCTGCACGCCGAGACCGTCGGGCTGGAGCGGTACTTCGACGAACTCGCCGATCCCGATTATGCCGGGTGGGAGCGGGCGCAATCGGATATCGAACGCGCCTGGTCACGGTCGGGATCGGCGGCGATGGATTTGCTGTTGCAGCGTGGAGAGGCGGCACTGGATGAGGGCGACGCCGAAGCGGCAATCGCCCATCTGACCGCCCTGACAGACCATGCCCCCGATTTTCCCGAAGGCTGGAATGCGCGGGCCAGTGCCTGGTTCATGGCCGGGGAGTTTGGCCCGGCGCTGCAAGATATCGCACACACGCTGGCGCTGGAGCCGCGCCACTGGGGCGCCTTGGCGGGTTTAGGGATGATTCTGGATGAGATGGGGCAAGAGCAGAAGGCGCTGGTGGCGTTTCGCGCCTCTTTCGCCTTGAACCCGCATCAGCAGGATGTGAAAGACGCGATCGACAGGTTGGAAAAGGCGCTTGCGGGGGTGGCCCTGTAAGCAGGGGCCCTGTAAGCGAGAGAGATGATGTCAGGGCAGATCACGGCCATGCTGGGGCCGACCAATACCGGCAAGACCCATTACGCAATCGAGCGGATGCTGGCGCATCGCACCGGGGTCATCGGTCTGCCGCTGCGCCTGCTGGCGCGCGAGGTCTATGACCGGATCGTGCGGGCGCGCGGGCCGTCCTGCGTCGCGCTGGTGACCGGCGAAGAACGCATCGTTCCCGAGCGCACGCAATATTGGGTCTGCACCACCGAGGCGATGCCCGAGGGAATCGGTGCCGATTTTGTCGCGCTTGATGAAATCCAGCTCTGCGCCGACCCGGAACGCGGCCATGTCTTCACCGATCGGCTTTTGCATGCGCGGGGCTTGCATGAAACGCTGTTTCTGGGGTCGGAAACGATGAAGGGCGCGATTGCGGCGTTGGTGCCGAAGGTGCAGTTCACCCGGCGCGAACGATTTTCGGAATTGGCGTGGGCAGGTTCGAAAAAGACAAGCCGGATGCCCGTGCGCAGCGCAATCGTCGGGTTTTCGGTTGATAATGTCTATGCCATCGCCGAACTGCTGCGCCGCCAGAAGGGCGGGTCTGCGGTGGTGATGGGGGCTCTCAGCCCGCGCACGCGCAATGCGCAGGTCGAAATGTATCAAAACGGCGATGTCGATTATCTGGTTGCAACCGATGCAATCGGGATGGGGCTCAACCTCGATATCGAACATGTCGCGTTTTCGGCCACGTCGAAATTCGATGGACGCCGGATGCGACATTTATTCCCGCATGAATTGGGGCAGATTGCGGGCCGCGCCGGACGGCATACGATGGACGGCACCTTTGGGGTGACAGGCGACGCCAGCCCGCTGACGCCCGAGGTGATCGACGCGGTCGAGAACCACCGCTTCGCGCCAATCCAGCGGCTGCAATGGCGCAATCCACGTCTGGAATTTGGCACGCTGCCGCGGTTGATAAAAAGCCTTGAAGAAAGCCCGCGCGATGAGTGGTTGACCCGCGGGCGCGACGCGGATGACCTTATCGCCTTGAAAACACTTTCGGAATTTCCTGAAGTGATTGACCGGGTGACGCATCCCAGCGATGTGCGGCTGTTGTGGGATGTCTGCCGCATCCCCGATTTCCGCTCGATTTCACAGACCGAACATGCGACCCTTCTGGCGCGGATTTTCGGCTTTCTGCAATCGGGTAAGGGCGTGCCGTCAGACTGGCTGGCGGGGCAGATCGCGCGCATCGACAAGGTGCAGGGCGATATCGACGCGCTGTCCAAACGGTTGGCATTTATCCGCACTTGGACCTACGTCGCCCAACGCAAAGGTTGGGTGGACGACGAAAGTCATTGGCGCGCCGAGACGCGCGCTGTAGAAGACCGCCTGTCAGATGCGCTGCATGGCGCGCTGACCCAACGATTTGTGGACCGGCGCACCAGTGTTCTGCTGCGGCGGCTCAAGCAGAAGGAGACCCTCGTGGCCGAGGTGAACGACAAGGGCGAAGTGACGGTCGAAGGCGAATTCGCCGGCCGTCTGGACGGGTTCCGTTTCAAGCAGGATGCGACCAGTTCGCCCGATGAGGCGAAGATGCTGGCGCGTGCCGCCTACGAGGCGCTGCGCCCCGAGTTCAGCCTGCGGGCGGACCGGTTCTATAACGCGCCCGATACCGAGATGGACTTCACCGAACAGGGTGGTCTGATGTGGGGTACGGTGGCCGTTGGCAAGCTGGTCAAAGGCCCCGAGGCGCTGCGCCCCTCGGTCGAGGCGTTTGTCGACGAAGAGGCGGGCGATGACGTGGCCGAAAAGGTCAAGCGTCGCCTGCAGCATTTCATCGACCGCAAGGTCGCGACCCTGTTCGAACCGCTGCTGGCGATGAGTCGGGACGAGGCGCTGACTGGCCTTGCGCGTGGCTTTGCCTTCCGGCTGGTCGAGGCGATGGGCATCTTGCCGCGCGAAGGTGTGGCCGCCGAGGTCAAGGAACTGGATCAGGAGGCCCGCGGCGCGCTGCGCAAGCATGGCGTGCGGTTCGGCCAATACACGATCTTCCAGCAGGCGCTGTTGAAACCCGCACCGACCCGGCTGCGGCTGGTGCTCGCCTCGATGTGGGACGGGTTGCAGGAATTCCCCGAAAGCCCGCCGCCCGGCCTGGTCACGATCCCGAATGTGGCGGAAATCGAGGCCTCGGCCTATACCCGCTCGGGCTATCGCCAGTCGGGAAGCCGTGCGATCCGCATCGACATGCTGGAACGTCTGGCCGACATCCTGCGCGGTCAGGACAGCCGGGGCGGGTTCGAGGCGAACCCCGACATGCTGTCGATCACCGGCATGACGCTGGAGCAATTCGCCGATCTGATGGAAGGTCTGGGCTATAAGGCCGAGAAGGGCGAACGCGAGAAAGCCCGCGTTGTGCCCGTGCCGCAGGCGCCTGTTGAGGGCGCCGAAAACCCGATCCCGGAAGAGGCCTCGCCGATAGCGGCGGCTGAAGCCGAGGCCGAGGCGGCTGCCCCCGAGATGGAAGTGTTCTACACCTTCACCTGGGCGCCGCGTCCGCGCGCGCCGCGGGGGGATCGTGGTGGCGAACGGGGCGGTGAGCGCCCCGAACGTGGCCCGCGCCGTGAGGGCGCAGAGGGCGGCAAGCGTCGCGAGGGGGGCGACAAGCCCCGCGGTGATCGCAAGGACAACAAGTTCGGCGGCAAACCGAAGGGCAAGGGCGGCAAGCCGGGCGGAAAACCCGAAGGCCAGCGCCAGTTCGAAGCCCGGCCGCCGAAGAAAGACAAGCCGATCGACCCTGACAACCCCTTCGCCGCCGCGCTGATGGGGTTCAAGAGCAAGACCTGATGTGACCGAGGCGGAGCGGATCCGCATCGACAAATGGCTCTGGCACGCGCGGTTTTGTAAAACGCGCGTGCTGGCCGCCGCGCTGGTGCAGGGCGGCAAGCTGCGCGTCAATGGCCAGAAGGTGGTGAAGCCGGGGCGTGCCGTGGGCCCGGGCGACGTGCTGACCTTACGTTTGGGCGATCAGATCCGGCTGCTGCGCGTGCTGGGCTGTGGCACCCGCCGTGGCCCGGCCCCCGAGGCCGCCACATTGTATCAGATGCTGGAAGAAACGGGCGTTCGCGCGCCGGGGGATCCGACGGAACAGCCGTAGCGCAGGCACGCCAGATCGCCGCACATGGGCCTTTGTGCATGCTCTTCTCTTGATTGATTGCCCGCCGCCCGCTAGGTATCGCCAAAATCCAAACGTCCGGGGTTCGTCCATGACCT
>JAQTYE010000107.1 GCA_028749255.1 Paracoccaceae bacterium
TGGCGGCGAGCCCGAAGCGGCCCCCAGCCCGGCTCAAAATGCCGCCGCAGCGATCATGCTGAAGGCAATGATCCAGGCTGCGAAATCCGATGGCCAGATCGACGCCGCCGAGCAGCAAAAACTGATGGGGCAGCTGGGGAATGTCGATGCCGCCGAACGTGCCTTTGTCGAACGCGAACTGGCCGCCCCGGTGGATGTGGACGGGCTTGCCCGGCTGGTCCCCGACGGGCTTGAGGCGCAGGCCTATACGATGTCGGTGATGGCAATCGACCTCGATAACCAGTCCGAGGCGCAGTATCTGCACAGCCTGGCAACTGCACTGGGGATCAACCAGACCTCGGTCAACCACATCCATGCGCAGCTTGGCGTGCCCGCGCTCCACGCGTGATCCGGCGCCCGGGGGCGACGCGCCCCCGGTCCCGTTTCGTCAGCAGAAGCGATTGTCGCGCGGGAAGCCGCGCGGCGCCATCCGGCCGGCGCTGGCACGTTTGGCCAGCCATTCGCCCAGATCGGTTTCGCTGCGGGTGCGGCCCGCCGGGTCTTTCCAGCTCAGACCATCGGCCAGCGCGAAGGTGATCGCATCGGACAACCCACCGTCCTTGTATTTCTGCAATCGCACGCCTTTGCCACGCGCCATTTCCGGCAGCTCGTCCAGCGCGAACACCAGAACCTTGCGGTTCTCGCCGACACAGGCGACGTGATCGCCCGCGACCAGGCGACAAACCTGCGTGCGTGCGCCTTCGCGCATGTTCAGCACTTGCTTGCCCGAACGGGTCTGCGCCACCAGCTCGTCGCCCGGCACCACGAACCCGTCGCCATCCGATGACGCCAGCAGGTATTTGTCGCCCGGTTTGGGGATAAGCAGATGGGTGATCTCGGTTTCGTTCGGCAGATCAACGATCAGCCGCAGCGGCTCGCCCATGCCACGCCCGCCGGGCAGATTGGCGCCCAGCACGGTAAACGCCCGCCCGTTCGACCCCAGCGCCACGATTCGATCGGTGGTTTCGGCATGCAGTGCAAACAGCGGCCCGTCACCGTCCTTGAACTTGACCTCGGCATCCAGCGGCTGATGCCCCTTGAGCGCGCGCACCCAGCCCATTTTCGACAAGATCACGGTGATCGGCTCGCGTTCGATCATCGCTTCGATCGGCACATCCTCGACCTCGGCGGCATCGCCGAAACTGGTGCGCCGCGCTCCCAGAACCGTCGCTTTGCCAAACTGTTTCTGCACGTCTTTCAGCTGTGCGGTGATCCGCTTCCACTGTTCGCGCTCCGATGCCAGCAGACCTTCCAGATCGGCACGCTCGGCCAGCAAGGCATCGCGCTCATTGCGCAATTCCATTTCTTCGAGCTTGCGCAGGCTGCGCAGCCGCATGTTCAGGATCGCCTCGGCCTGCACATCGCTCAGGAAGACCCGGTCGCCATCGGTCACAGCCCAGTTTTCCGCCATCAGCGCGGGCTTGGGCTCATCCTCGGTTCGGATGATTTCGATCACCCGGTCCAGGTTCAGATAGGCGATGATATAGCCGTTCAGCACCTCGAGCCGGTGCGCGATCTTGTCCAGCCGATGACCGGACCGACGGCACAGCACCTCGCGGCGGTGGTCCAGAAACGCGCGCAACACTTCTTTCAGGCTGCAGACCTTGGGCACGCGCCCGTCGATCAGGACGTTCATGTTCATACTGAAGCGCAGTTCCAGATCCGAGCTGCGGAACAGCATCCCCATCAGCTGCGCGGGTTCGACCGTGCGGGTGCGCGGCTCCAACACGATACGCACGTCCTCGGCGCTTTCGTCGCGCACATCGGCCAGCGCGGGCACTTTCTTGGTCTGGATCAGTTCGGCCAGCCGTTCGATCAGCTTGGATTTCTGCACCTGATAGGGGATCTCGGTGACCACGACCTGCCACATCCCGCGGCCCAGATCCTCGACCTCCCAACGCGCGCGCAGGCGGAAGGCGCCACGCCCGGTGCGGTAATGCTCCAGAATATTTTCGCGTGGCTCGACCAGCACACCCCCGGTCGGAAAATCCGGCCCCGGCACCAGATCGACCAGTGCTTCATCACTCAGCGCGGGGTCTTTGATCAGCGCGAAACAACCGTCGATCAACTCATGCAGGTTATGCGGCGGAATGTTCGTAGCCATCCCCACCGCGATCCCCGAAGAGCCATTGGCCAGCAGGTTCGGAAACGCCGCGGGCAGCACGATCGGTTCTTCCAGCGTGCCGTCGTAGTTCGGGCGGAAATCGACCGCGTTTTCGGCCAGACCTTCCAGCAGCGCCTCGGAGGGATGCGCCAGACGCGCCTCGGTATAGCGGCTGGCAGCCGGGTTATCGCCGTCAATGTTGCCGAAGTTGCCCTGCCCGTCCACCAGCGGATAGCGCATGGCGAAATCCTGCGCCAGACGCGCCATCGCATCATAGATCGCGGCATCGCCATGCGGGTGATAGTTGCCCATCACGTCGCCCGAAATCTTGGCCGATTTACGAAACCCCCCGGTGGGTGACAGCTTCAGCTCGCGCATCGCATACAGGATGCGGCGGTGCACAGGTTTCAACCCGTCGCGCGCATCGGGCAGGGCCCGGTGCATGATCGTCGAGAGCGCATAGGTCAGGTAGCGCTCGCCAATCGCGCGGCTCAGCGGTTCGGAGGTCAGGGATGCGGGCAGGTGATCATCATTTTCGCTCATGGCCCCGGGTGTAAAGCGCGCCACGCGCCCGGTCCAGCCGGAAACTTTTGCCTCGACCCGAACAATGGGGGGGCAGGCATTGACAGTTTCCCCCCGGGCAGGCGCGTGAAAGCGTGGTAAGCTGATCGTGTGGTAATGAGTCTTGCGAGGTCGTTTGATGTTGAAGCTGTCCATCTCGACGCTTGTCGTCGTTTTTATGGTTTTGGTGATCGCCGGTCGCGACGACGGTCAGGCATCGTCACGGGCTGACGTGGCCGTCATCAACGCCATGGACGCCCCGCAAGTCGCGCAGATCGCGGGCGACGAAACCGACCCGCTGCCCTCCCCGACCGCGACCCCGCTTCAGGTGGTCCGCATGCCGGGGCCTGCGCTGCGCCCCTCGCCCGAATATGCGCAACAGGCCGCGCTGACCGAGGCGCCGCCCAGGGCCTCGGTCTGGGTCGTCACCGCCAACAGCCTGAATGTTCGCTCCGGCCCCTCGACGACAAATCCCGTGGTTGATCGGATCAGCCGTGGCGAAGAGGTTCTGGTGGTGTCGGATACCCGCGCCTCCTGGGTGAAGATCCGCATCGAAGGCGACGGCATCGAGGGCTGGGTCGCGCGCAAACTGCTGGCGCCCGCGAACTGACGCGCTTGCACAGACGCCCCGTGCCCCCTATCCCGGGGCAACATTTACCGCGGGGCGTGCACGACCATGACCAAGACAATTCTGATCACCGGCTGCTCTTCGGGCATCGGCTATGACGCCGCGCACGGGCTCAAATCCGCGGGCTGGAAGGTGCTGGCCACCTGTCGCCGCGAAGAAGATTGCGCCCGGCTGCGCGCCGAGGGGCTGATTTCGTTTCCGCTTGATGTCGCCGACCCGGCTTCGATCGAGGCCGGGTTCAACGAGGCTCTGGCCCGCGCGGGTGGCAAACTGGACGCGCTTTACAACAACGCGGCCTATGCCTGCCCCGGCGCGATCGAGGATCTGCCCCCGGGCGCCCTGCGCGAGATTTTCGAGACCAACCTGTTTGGCCTGCACGATCTGACCACGCGCGCGATCAAGGTGATGCGTGCGCAGGGACACGGTCGAATCCTGCAATGCTCCTCGGTGCTTGGCCTTGTCGGCATCCGCTGGCGCGGCGCCTATGTTGCGACAAAATTCGCACTCGAGGGGCTGACCGACGTGCTGCGACTGGAGATGCGCGACACCAATATCAAGATCGTCCTGATCAACCCCGGCCCAATTCCGACCCGGTTCCGACTCAACGCGATCCCGCATTTTGAACGCTGGATCGACTGGCGCAATTCGGCCCGCCGCGATCAATACGAATCCTCGCTGCTGAAACGGCTGTATGAACCTTCGGGCAAGAAAGACACGTTCGAATTGCCCGCATCGGAAGTCACCCGTGCGATCCTGACGGCGCTGACCGTACCGAACCCGCGTGGCCATTACTATGTGACCAAAGCCACATGGATCGCAGCGATGGCGCGGCGGTTGCTGCCGGAGCGCGTGCTGGATTGGATGATGGCCAAAGCCTGAGCGATAAAACCCTCGATTTTCCCTGCCCGCCCGCTACTGTGGGCCCGAACAGGGAGGACAGATGCGCAACGATCCGCTTTTCTACGTCGTTGCCGCCGCAAGCTTTGCCGTGCTGATCATTCTGATGATCGGTATCGGCGGATTTGCCAGGGGTGGCGATTTCAACCGCAAACACGCCAACAAGCTGATGCGACTGCGCATCGCCGCCCAGGCGGTTGCGATTGCGCTGATTTTGCTGTTTGTCTGGCTGCGAAAAGGGGGCTGATCCATGGTCGTGCTGAATCGCATCTATACAAAAACCGGCGACGCGGGGCAGACCGCGCTGGCCAATGGCGACCGGGTCGCCAAACACGCCCTGCGCGTCTCGGCCTATGGCACGGTCGATGAGCTGAACGCGACACTGGGCATGGCCCGGCTGCACGCGACAGGCGACATCGACGCCGCACTGGCCCGAATTCAGAACGACTTGTTCGATCTGGGCGCCGACCTGGCCCGCCCCGCGATGGAGAAGGACGCCGAAGCGGGCTATCCCGTGCTGCGGGTGATCGACACACAGCTCACCCGGCTGGAGGTCGAGATCGACGCGATGGTGGCACGGCTTGAACCGTTGCGCAGCTTCATCCTGCCCGGCGGCTCGGCCTTGGCGGCGCATCTGCATCTGTGCCGCACCGTCTCGCGCCGCGCTGAACGCGATGCAGTCGAGCTGGCGGCCACCGAAACCGTCAACCCGATTGCGGTGAAATACCTCAACCGCCTGTCCGACTGGTTCTTCTGCGCCGCGCGGATCGCCAATGACGAAGGCCGCGCAGATGTGCTGTGGGTTCCGGGGGGCAATCGTTAAGGCCATCTGCCGCACAAATCGGCAGCGATAGCGCAAACCACCCGCGACGTGACGTTGCGACAGGCGATTGCGTCGATTTTGCTCTGTCCCTCGGTGTTTTGGTCTTGTAACAAAATTGCCGAGAGCTTGTGGCCCGCGTCATGCGGGCGGAATCAAAGGTAGGGAGACACTCGCCCATGAAGGTATTGGTGCCTGTGAAGCGCGTGATCGACTATAACGTCAAGGTTCGTGTTAAAGCGGACGGGAGCGGTGTCGATCTTGCGAATGTGAAGATGTCGATGAACCCGTTCGACGAGATTGCCGTTGAGGCGGCGATCCGTTTGAAGGAATCGGGGGCAGCGTCGGAAATCGTTGTGGTTTCGGTTGGCGTGAAACAGGCGCAGGAAACGCTGCGCACGGCGCTGGCGATGGGGGCGGACCGGGCGATCCTGGTGCTGGCCGCTGACGATGTGCACAGCGACATCGAGCCGCTGGCGGTTGCCAAGATCCTGGCGAAAGTGGTGGCCGACGAGGCCCCCGGCCTGGTGATCGCGGGCAAGCAGGCGATCGACAATGACATGAATGCGACGGGCCAGATGCTGGCGGCGCTTTTGGGCTGGGGTCAGGCGACCTTTGCCAGCGACGTGGCGATTGCCGATGGCAAGGCGACGGTGACGCGCGAGGTTGACGGCGGGTTGCAGACGATTTCGGTCGCGCTGCCGGCGATCATCACGGCGGATCTGCGGCTGAACGAGCCGCGCTATGCCAGCCTGCCCAACATCATGAAAGCCAAGAAGAAACCGCTCGAGGAAAAGACCGCCGCCGATTACGGCGTCGATGTCACGCCGCGGCTGAGCGTGGTGAAAACCGCCGAGCCAGCGGGTCGGTCCGCGGGCATCAAGGTGGCCTCGGTGGACGAGCTGGTGGCGAAACTCAAAGACGCGGGGGCGATCTGATGGCTGTTCTTTTGATTGCAGAAGTCACCGGCGCCGATCTGGCGCTGGACGCGACCGCCAAGGCGCTGTCGGCGGCCAAGGCGATGGGGCCGGTGACGGTTCTGGTGGCGGGCGCGGGCATTGCCGGGGCGGCGGCTGCGGCGGCGGCTCTGGACGGCGTGACCAAGGTTCTGGCGGCCGATGACGCGGCCTATGCGCATGGTCTGGCGGAACCGCTGGCTGATCTGGTGGTCGGTCTTGCGGGCGGGTTCAGCCACATCGTCGCGCCCTCGACGGCATCGGCGAAGAACGCGCTGCCGCGGATCGCGGCGCTGTTGGATGTGATGGTGCTGTCGGATGTGACCGGCGTGGTCGATGCCGATACGTTCGAGCGCCCGATCTATGCGGGCAACGCGATCCAGACGGTGAAATCCAGCGATCCGGTGAAGGTGATGACGATCCGCACGGCCTCGTTCGAGGCGGCCGGCGCAGACGGCTCGGCCCCGGTCGAAGCCACCGCAAGCGCGGGCGACAAGGGTCTGAGCGCCTGGGTCGAAGACAAGGTTGCCGCCAGCGACCGCCCCGAACTGACCTCGGCCAAGATCGTGGTCTCGGGCGGGCGTGGCGTGGGATCGGAGGCCGATTTCGCGCTGATCGCGGGCCTGGCCGACAAGCTGGGCGCCGCCGTGGGCGCCAGCCGCGCGGCGGTGGACAGCGGGTTCGCGCCGAACGACTGGCAGGTCGGCCAGACCGGCAAGGTCGTGGCGCCGGATCTGTACATCGCCTGCGGCATCTCGGGCGCGATCCAGCACCTGGCCGGCATGAAAGACAGCAAGATCATCGTCGCCATCAACAAGGACGAAGAAGCCCCGATCTTCCAGGTCGCCGATTATGGGCTGGTCGCAGATCTGTTCGACGCGGTTCCCGCGTTGACCCAAAAAATCTGATCTCGGGAGAGAATGAGATGAGCTATCAAGCGCCGTTGCAAGACATGAGTTTTGTGCTCGAAGAGCTGTGCGGTCTGGCACAACTGTCGGACCTGCCCGGTCTCGAAGATGCCACGCCGGACATGGTTACGGCGATTCTGGAAGAGGCTGCGAAATTCGCGGGCGAGGTGCTGGCGCCGCTGAATGCCACGGGCGACGCGGCGGGGCTGGGCTTTGCCGATGGCGAGGTGACCACGCCCGCAGGTTGGAAAGAGGCCTATCAGACGCTGGTTGAAATGGGCTGGAACAGCCCGACGGCATCGCCGGATCATGGCGGCATGGGCTTGCCCGCCGCCGTGAACGCCTGCATTCAGGAAATGTTCAACGGCGCCAATACCGCGTTTCAGCTGTGCCCGCTGCTGACCCAGGGTGCGATCGAGGCGATTGCGCATTACGCCGACGAAGCCCTGCAACAGACCTATCTGGCGCATCTGATCTCGGGGCACTGGACCGGCACGATGAACCTGACCGAACCGCAGGCCGGGTCGGATCTGGCAGCGATCCGGTCCAAGGCGGTGCCCGAAGGCGATCATTACCGGGTGTCGGGGCAGAAGATCTTTATCACCTACGGCGAACATGACATGGCCGAGAACATCATCCACCTGGTGCTGGCGCGTCTGCCCGATGCACCGGCGGGGGTGAAGGGGATCTCGCTGTTCGTGGTGCCGAAATTCATGGTCAATGCCGATGGCTCGCTGGGGGCGCGCAACGATGTGCGCTGCGTCTCGATCGAGCATAAGCTGGGCATCCATGCTAGCCCGACCTGCACGCTGGCCTTCGGCGATACTGGCGGCGCGATTGGTTATCTGGTCGGGCAACCGCACCAGGGCCTGCAATACATGTTTGCAATGATGAACAGCGCGCGTTTGGGCGTGGGTCTGCAGGGCATCGGTATTGCCGAACACGCGGGTCAGCATGCCGTGGCCTATGCGGCAGATCGCAAGCAGGGCGGTCAGGCCGGGGTCGAGGGATCGGTCGCGATCATCGCGCACCCGGATGTGCGCCGGATGCTGGGGTTGATCAAGGCCCGCACGCAGGCCGCACGGGTGCTGGCCTATCGTGCCGCTGCGGCGCAAGACGTCGCGACCCGCAGCCCGGATGCCGATGTTGCCGCCAAGGCGCAGCGGCGGCTGGATCTGCTGATCCCGGTGGTCAAGGGCTGGTCCACGGAAATGGGCAATGTCTCGGCTTCGCTGGGTGTGCAGGTGCATGGCGGCATGGGCTATATCGAGGAAACCGGCGCTGCGCAGCATCTGCGCGATGCCCGGATCACCACGATCTATGAAGGCACCACGGGGATTCAGGCGCTGGATCTGATCGGGCGCAAGATCGCGCGCGACAAGGGCCGTGCGATGGGCGAACTGATCACCGATCTGCGTGCCACGCAGGCGCGACTGGCCGCGACTGACGGCGATGCGCTGGATTGGGCGGCGCAGGCGGCGATGGTGGGCCAGGCCGCCGACGCGCTGGAGGCGGCGACCGCGTGGCTGCTGGAGAGCGGGCATCAAAATGCGCTCTTGCCGCAGGCCGCAGCCGCCGCGATGCTGGAGTTGTCGGGCATCTGTCTGGGTGCATGGGCTATGGCGGATTCGGCACTGGCGGCCTATGCACGTATGACGGCGGGCGATGGCGCTGCGTTCCTTGGCTCCAAGCTGCGGATCGCGGAATTCTATCGCACGCAGGTCTTCCCGCAGGCGCAGGCATTGCGCATGCAGGTGACGATGGGCGCCGAGACCGTTCTGGCGCTGAGCCCCGCCGATTTGGGGTTGGCGCTCTGATAAAACGTACCGTGCCCCCGCTTTGCGGGGGGCGGCGCGACGGCCCGGACCATCCGACGATGTGAGTGACGGTTTCAGGGAGGAGACCCAAATGAGCGACCAGTCTACGATGAGCCCCGGAAAAGGACAGCTGGACCCGGAGACCCTGGCACGGCACGGGGCCGAGTTTCTGGAATTGATGACCCGCTTGCAGGCGGTGATGCAGCGCGCACAAGAGACCGCCTCGGCCAAGATCTCGGGCGCGGATTTCTCGATTGTTGATTATCGCAGCGTGGTCGAGGCCTATCTGCGGGCGCTGCCTGCGATCTGGGAACGGCCGATGGAATCGCTCGAATATATGCAGCGGTTCTGGCTCGACTGGGGCAAGGCCTGGCAGAATGCCTGGACCGGCGAAGGTGCCAAGGTTGCCGACAAGCGGTTTCGTGACCGGCGTTGGGATGCCGACCCGGTGACCCGTGGCCTGCGCGACAGTCATCTGGCGATGGAACACGCGACCGAAGACTTCCTGTCGCTGCTGCCCGAAGGCACCAAAGACAGCCTGCGGGTGAAGTTCTACACCCGGCAGATGCTGAGCGCGCTGGCGCCGAGCAATTTTCTGGCGCTGAACCCGGCCGCGCGCGAACGCCTGTTGTAAACCGAGGGCCAGAGCCTGTTGGACGGGCTGCGCAATCTGGTCGAGGATCTGGAACGCGGCGAGGGGCGGCTGGACATCAACACCAATGATGCGGCGGCCTTCGTCGTCGGTCGCGATTTGGCGGTGACACCGGGCAAGGTGGTGTATGAAAACGCCCTGATGCAGCTGATCCACTACGAACCGCAGACCGAAACGCAGTGCAAGCGCCCGCTGCTGTTCGTGCCGCCGTGGATCAACAAATACTATATCTTCGATATGCGCCCCGATAATTCGATGGTGAAGTTCATGCTGGAACAGGGGCATTCGGTGTTCCTGATTTCCTGGGTCAACCCGACCCGCGAACACGCCCAGATGAGCTTTGAAGATTACATGAAGCTCGGGCCTCTGGCGGCGCTGGAGGCGATGCAAAAGGCCACCGGCGAAGACCGTTTCGACATTCTGGGCTTCTGCATCGGCGGCATTCTGGTGACGGCGACGCTGGCCTGGCTGGCGGCGCGGGGCGACAAGCGGATCGTGACGGCGACGACGCTGGCGACGATGGTCGATTTCACCAATGTCGGCGAGGTCGGGGTGTTCATCGACCGCGATCAGCTGAGCGCGCTGCGCACCCATACGGCCGAGTCGGGCTATCTGGAAAACTATCACCTGCAGGATATGTTCTCGATGATCCGCGAGAACGATCTGGTCTGGTCGTTCCATGTGATGAACTACCTGATGGGGCAAAAACCTCCGGCGTTCGATCTGCTGTTCTGGAATGCCGACAGCACCCGCCTGCCTGCGGCGATGCTGCTGTGGTATCTGGAAAAGATCTATATCGAGAACGGTTTGCGGCAGCCCGGGCATCTGTCGCTGGATGGCACGCCGATTGATCTGTCGAAGATCGACGTGCCCTGTTTCGTGCTGGCCACAAAAGAGGATCACATCGCGCCCTGGACGTCGATCTATCCCACGACCAAGCTCCTTAGCGGTCCGGTGAAATTTGTGCTGGGCGGTTCGGGCCATATCGCCGGGGTGATCAACCCGCCCGCAAAGCGCGCGAAATACGGCTACTGGCTGCGCGACGACTACCCCGAGACCCCTGCCGAATGGCTGGCCGGTGCGACGCAGCATCCGGGCTCGTGGTGGCCGGTCTGGGCCGAATGGATCGACGCGCAGGATGCGGAACCGCGGGTGCCTGCACGCAAGCCCGGTCAAGGGGGGCTTAAGGTTATCGAGGATGCCCCGGGCCGCTATGTGTTGGCGAAATGATGACGGCTTGGGGTCCAACCATGGTTTCGTCCCGGTTGCCTGGGCCGTGGCCCCACGCCAAGTCGCACCGCCGGTTCAGGCGGTGCGCGAGAATACCGCGCGGGACGTGACGTTTCGCATGCAAATACCGCCGAGCGGTGAAAGATATCGCTCGCCTTAGGAGGAGCAAACCGGATGAAACACAACATCTATGACATCGGGCTCGATCAGACCCCGGCAAACTATGTGCCTCTGACCCCGGTCAGCTTCATGGCACGTAGCGCGGCGGTGTTTCCGCAGCGTACAGCGGTCGTCTATAACGACCTGCGCCGGACCTGGGCCGAGACTTATGACCGTTGCCGCCGCTTTGCCAGTGCGCTGGCCGCACGCGGAATCGGGACGGGCGATACGGTGTCGATCATCGCCACCAACATCCCCGAAATCTATGAGGCGCATTTTGCAGTGCCGATGGCGGGGGCCGTTTTGAACGCGATCAATACGCGTCTGGACGCCGAGGCGATTGCGTTCATTTTAACGCACGCCGAAACCAAGGTGTTTCTGGTCGATCCCGAATTTTCCGAGGTGGCCGAGCGCGCGGTGCATATCGCCGGGCGGCGCGATATTCTGGTGATCGACATTCTTGACCCCAGCTATGATGGCGGACGCCGGATCGGTCAGCACAGCTATGACGAGCTGGTCGCGGCGGGCAATCCTGATTTCAACTGGGTGCCGCCGGCCAGCGAATGGGACGCGATCAGCCTGAACTACACCTCGGGGACCACGGGCAACCCCAAGGGCGTGGTCTATCACTATCGCGGCGCGCATCTGAATTCGCTGTCGAATATTGCCACCTGGCAGATGGGCGAAACGCCGGTCTACCTGTGGACGCTGCCGATGTTCCATTGCAACGGCTGGTGCTTCCCCTGGACCATCGCGGCGGCGGCGGGCACGGTTGTCTGCCTGCGTGCGGTGCGTGACGAGCCGATCTTGCGGGCGATGAAGCAAGAACGTGTGACCCACTTCTGTGGCGCAAGCGTGGTGTTGGCGATGTTGGTGCATGCGCCCGACGCGTTGAAAGACGGCCTGCAGCCGGGGATCAAGGTGCTGACCGGCGGCGCGCCGCCGCCCGCGATCATCATCGAAAAGATGGAGGCGCTGGGTTTTGACGTGACCCACGGCTACGGCCTGACCGAAACCTACGGCCCGGCCGTGACCTGTGCGTGGCACCCCGAGTGGGATGTGCAAAGCCCGGCCGAACGCGCGCGGCTCAAGGCGCGCCAGGGCGTGCGCAATCTGGCGGCCGAGGGGCTGATGGTCGGCGATCCGGTCACCCGCCAGCCGATGCCCGCCGATGGCGAAACGATTGGCGAGATCTTCATGCGCGGCAATAACGTGATGAAGGGCTATCTGAAAAACCCGACCGCCACCGACGAGGCGTTTGAAGGGGGCTGGTTCGCCTCGGGTGACCTCGGCGTGATGCATCCCGATGGCTATATCGAGCTGAAGGACCGCTCGAAGGACATCATCATCTCGGGCGGCGAGAACATCTCGTCGATCGAGGTTGAGGATGTGCTGTACAAGCACCCCGACGTGATGGAGGCCGCCGTGGTGGCCCGCCCGCATGAACGCTGGGGTGAAACGCCCTGCGCCTTTGTGACGCTGCGTGCGGGTGCTGCCGTGACCGAGGCCGAGTTGATCGCGTTTTGCCGCCAGAACATGGCGCATTTCAAGGCGCCCAAAAGCGTGGTGTTCTGCGCACTGCCGAAAACCTCGACCGGCAAGGTGCAGAAATTCGTGCTACGCGATCAGGCCCGCGACATGGATCTGCAAGGCTAAGACAAACGGGCGGGGCCGCACAGGCTCCGCCCAACCAGTTCAGGCGGCGGGAAAGACGAAACTGTAATCGCCGTGTTCGGCCTGACAGGCGCCACCCAACTTGCGCGCCAATCGCACCATCGGTTTGTTGTCGGGGCGCACGAACAGCACCAATGGCTGATGTTCTTCGGCGCAGGCCAGGTGCAACGCCGCGTGCATCAGCCGTTCCCCGATGCCGGTATGTTGCCACGGACCCAGAACCGACAGCGCAAGTTCGCGCCCCGGGCCGACACTGTCGGGCAGTGGCGCCAGTTCGGCCACGTCAATCAGCCGTTGGCCGACCCGCGCGCCCAGAAAGCGAAACGCATTCCAGTCGAGCGTGTGATAGC
>JAQTYE010000233.1 GCA_028749255.1 Paracoccaceae bacterium
GGCGGTCAGTTCTTCGGGCAGCAGGTTCAAGGTGGCGGCGTTGACCATCAGGCTCTCGACCGGGATGCCCTCGGCATAGATGATTTCATGGCGGTCAAACACCAGCGCGTAATAATCGACATAGCCACCCTCGCGCCGCCAGACATGTTCACCATCGACCAGATGCTTGGCCTGCACCAGAATTTCCGAGGTGTCGCCCAGCCGTTTTTCGCCGCGCCGATACAGGAACACGCGGTGATGCGGGCTGATCACAAGATCGCCGTCATTGCCCAGCGTGCCCGATGAAATCACCACCGGCGCGAACGAGCCAAGCGCGCGCAGCGTGGCCTTGCTGACCAGGCGCAGCGGTTGCGGGCCATTGTCGCGGGTCAGCACGCGGGTGCCGGGGGTCAGGGTTTCAATCGGACGCTGCGCGCCGCCCGCCAGGGTGATCATCGTGCCGGTGGTAAAGGCCACACAGACCAGATCGGACAACCGCGCCGCGCCCGGATCTTCATGCGCCTCGATCAGCGTGTAATCGGCGCGCGCGGCAATCGGCGACAACGGCAGCGCATAAAGTGCGTGGCCCTCTTCGTGGCGGATCAGCAGGATATCGACGGTGTCGCCATCGGTGGTCATCATCACATGGCGCGCCAGCAAGGTGATGCAATCCCCCGGGCTGCCGAAGTCGGAACCCGGCGCAATATGCTGGCAACTGTCCGTGGCGCCACTGGGCTGCAGCATCAGCCGTAATGGCTGCGCCTCGCGGTCCAGCTGATAGACATCGCCCGGTTCGCACAGATCCGCCAGATCCAGACCGTCGCCCTGATTGGCCCCGGACGTGACCCAGATCAGATCCGCATCAAACACATGAACGGTCTGTGCGGGAAGGTCGGGGCGCGATACCATCGGCGGGCGGATCTCTGATTAAGGGGTATTACAGGGCGCGGCAAACTACGGAAATGGCTTCCGCTGGGTTAATCAGGACTTGCCGCAGACGTCAAGCCTTGGGCTGATTTGCGCGCCGTGATGCACTTGTTTTACGCGCCATGCGCGCTAGGGTCAGCGCCGAAACGGACGGGCCTGCAAATGCACGCGGGCCAGCAAAGGAGAGGACGATGGATCTGGGGATCAAGGGACGGCGCGCGATTGTCTGCGCGGGGTCCAAGGGGTTGGGCCGTGGGTGCGCCGAAGCACTGGCCGAGGCTGG
The DNA here is from genome assembly GCA_028749255.1 of Paracoccaceae bacterium. Taxonomy (GTDB): domain Bacteria; phylum Pseudomonadota; class Alphaproteobacteria; order Rhodobacterales; family Rhodobacteraceae; genus Rhodobacter. Next base: position 1,190 of record JAQTYE010000233.1, read on the forward strand.
CGTGGACATCGTGCTGAATGCGCGCGGGGCCGAGACCCTGGCCACCACCGCCAATGACATCGAGGCGCGGTTCGGCGTGACCGTGACCCCGGTTGCCGCCGATATCACCACGCCCGAAGGCCGCGCTGCGGTGCTGGCCGTGGCGGGCGATGTGGATATTCTGGTCAATAACGCGGGTGGCCCGCCGCCGGGGATCTGGAGCGACTGGACGCGCGAGGATTTCATCAAGGCGTTGGATGCCAATATGCTGGCGCCGATTGCGATGATGCAGGCCTGCCTGCCGGGGATGATGGCGCGCGGCTGGGGCAGGGTGGTCAATATCACCTCGCAATCGGTGCGCGCCCCGATTGCACAGCTTGGCCTGTCGAATTCGGCCCGTGCCGGGCTGACCGGCTTTGTCGCGGGCACTGCGCGGCAGGTGGCGGGGGCGGGGGTGTGTATCAACAACCTGTTGCCCGGGCTGCATGCGACCGACCGCGCCGATGCGCTGGATGGCGCGGTGGTCCGCGCCGAAGGCATCACGATGGACGAAGCGCGCGCCCGCCGCTTTGCCAATATTCCGGTCGGGCGCTATGGCACGCGCGATGAATTCGGGGCGATGTGCGCGTTTTTGTGCTCGGACTATGCCGGGTTCATCGTGGGGCAGAATATCCTGCTGGATGGCGGCGCCGCGAATATCACCATCTGAGCGCGCGGACGGGTGGGGGGCGCGGCTTGCACCCCCGCACCCGTCCTGCTATTCCGCCCCTATCCCTGAGTGATTTGATCGGAAAGCCCGGTGAGCCCATCCCCCGCCCCGCAGACGCCCCCCGCCGAAGCCCCGCGGCTGGAGGTGCAAAACCTGATCCGCCGCTTCGATGGGCAGGTGGTGGTCGATGATGTGTCCTTCAGCATTCCGGCGGGGCAGGTGACCTGCCTGCTCGGGCCCTCGGGGTGCGGCAAATCCACGACGCTGCGGATCATCGCGGGTGTGGATATGCAAGATCAGGGCAAAATCTTTGTCGATGGCAATCTGGTGTGCGATACCGTGTTCCGGGTGCCGCCGGAACGCCGGGCCATTGGCCTGATGTTTCAGGATTTCGCGCTGTTCCCGCACCTGAGCGTGGCGGACAACGTGGCCTTCGGTCTGAGTGGGTCGCGGGCCGAAAAACGCGCCCGCGTGGTCGAGCTGCTGGAACGGGTGCATCTGGAAAAACACATCGACAGCTTCCCGCATGCGCTGTCAGGGGGCGAACAACAGCGCGTGGCGCTGGCCCGGGCCCTGGCGCCGCGACCGCGCATCTTGCTGATGGACGAACCCTTCTCGGGGCTGGATGAACGGCTGCGCGATGGCATCCGTGACGAGACCCTGGCGCTGCTGAAAGAGGAAGGCACCGCCGTTCTTCTGGTCACGCACGAACCGCACGAAGCGATGCGGATGGCCGATCAGATCCTGTTGATGCGTGGCGGGCGGATCGTGCAGCGCGGCGCGCCCTACAACCTGTATAATGCGCCGGTAGACCGTGCGGCAGCGGCATTTTTCAGCGATGTCAATGTGTTGAAAGGCGTTGTGCAGGGCGCGCTGACGGCCACGCCATTTGGTGATTTTCTGATGCCGGGCCATGCGGATGGTACGCAGGTCGATATCGTGATCCGCCCGCAGCATCTGAAAATCGACTTTGACCGTGCCGGGCGCGGCCCCAATCCGACCGCGCAAGACGGCACGCCTGCGCGTGGCGTGGTCGAGCGCGCGCGCTTCATGGGGCGCGAAAGTCTGGTTGAATTCCGTATGGATTTTGACGACCGGGTGTTGCGCGCCACAGTGCCCAATGTGTTCTTGCCCAAACCCGGCACGCCGATGTGGCTGATGATCCGCCGCGACCGTTGCTTCGTGTTTCCGTCCAAAGGCTAAGGGGGCGCTGCCCCCTCGCGGCCC
>JAQTYE010000108.1 GCA_028749255.1 Paracoccaceae bacterium
GCCCGCCCCAATACAACACCCAAAGCGCCCGCTTTGCGATCTGGCGCAGGCGACCGTCGGGCAGCACGAAAATCTCGAGCGCCAAAATCAGATCCGAGGCCACGAAGGCAAGCGCCCCCGCCAGCACACCCCCCCGCCCGGCAAACCCGGGTGGCAGGCCTAGCGCCGCCAACGCCATCGCCAGAATGACCAGCACATAGGCCCGCACCGGCCAGCGCAACGCCCCGGTGCGGGGCGCCAGCCACAGCTCGGTGGACGCCCCCAACGCCAGCAGCCCAAGGATCGTCCAGCCCCCGGGCCACCCCGCGCCAAACCCGATCAGGGCCGCCAGATAGGCCAGATGCCCCGCCGCGAACGCCGCCATCCCGGCCAGAAAGGCGCGGTCCCCCGGGCGCGACAGGCAAAAATCGCCCACAGCACCCAGCGCCAGCCCCAGCGTGATGGCCCACGGCACACCCAGCCCGGGCCCCGCCAGCGCCAGCGCCGCAACCGAGCCGGTCTTGACCCAGGATTTCACCCAGCCCGGCGGCGCGTCGGCATACCGCAACAGCTGCCAGACCGCCAAAACAGCAGCAGCGATCAAAACCAGGGCAGGCAACGGCGGTGCGCTCAGCAGGGTCATCGCGCAACAGGGGCAGAGTTTTTCTCCCATTTCAAGCATCTGCCCTGATTTGGCCGGATTTTGCGCTACTCTGCCTGCGCGACCCTCAGGTGAACCGATGCCCCAAGACCAAGCCTCCCCCCGCCCAAAACGCCGTCTGCGTCTGCTGGCCGCGCTGCGCGCCCTGAGCCGCCAGACCCCCACGGTGGACACATTCGCCCTTGTCACGCTGGCACCCCTGCCGCTGCTGGCGCTTGGCGCATTCTTTGGCGGGGTCTTTGCCTGGGCGGCACTGCTGTATATTTCAGTCCTGATCTTTGCCTTGGACACGCTGATCGCCCGCGCCGCGCCGGATGCCCCCGAAGGGACCGAATTTCCCGCCGCGAATGCGCTGTCGGTCGGGCTCGCAGTGGCGCATTTCGGTGCGCTTTTGCTTGGCGTGGCGGCGCTGTCGGGGGTAACCGATCTGGGCTGGATCAGCCGGATTGCGCTGTTTGTGGCCTTCGGGCTGTTTTTTGGACAGGTGTCGAACTCGAACGCACATGAGCTCATCCACCGCAGCGACAAACGTTTGTTCGTGCTGGGGAAATGGGTCTACATCTCGCTTCTGTTCGGGCATCACACCTCGGCGCATCGGCTGGTGCACCACCGCTTTGTGGCGACGCCCGACGACCCGAACTCCGCCCCCTTGGGCGAAGGGTTCTGGGCCTTCGCGCCGCGCGCCTGGGTGGGCTCGTTCCGTGCGGGCTACGAGATGGAGCGAGCCCGCGCCGCCACCCGCGCCCCGCAGGGTTTTCGCGCCCGGATCGCAGCGATTAACCCCTATGTCGTCTATGTGCTCGGCGCGTTGTGGTGCCTGGTGCTGGTGGCGCAGCTGTTTGGCTGGCGCGGCATTCTGGCCTATCTCGCACTCTGCGCTTATGCACAGATGCAACTGCTGCTATCGGATTACGTGCAACATTACGGGCTGGAACGCAAAGCCCTGGACCCAGCGCAGTTCGAACCAGTCGATGCCCGTCATAGCTGGGACGCGCCGCATCCGGTCCCGGCCCTGTGGATGCTGAACGCCCCGCGCCATTCCGACCACCACGCCCACCCCGGACGGACTTACCCGGCGCTGCGGCTGGGCGATCTGAGCGCGCCGGGCCGCCCTGTGCTGCCGCGCAGCCTGCCCGCGATGGCAACGCTGGCACTGATCCCCCCGCTCTGGCGCCGGGTGATGGATCGCCGGGTTCTGGCCCTGCGCAGCACACCGCGCGGCTGAGCTTCACGGCGGTGTGGCTTTTCATCCTGATGCCACTCTGGCAATCTGTGCCAAACCCCAGATGAGAATTGCGATGCGCCCTGCCCTTGCCGCCCCCCTGCTGATCTGCGCGCTCTGCGCCGCAGCCCCCGGACGTGCGCAGGACACAAGCGCCCTCAAACCGCTGACCGCAATGGAATTCGATGCCCGCACCGTCGGGCGCACGATCACCTATTCCGTCAGCGGCCAGCCCTATGGCGTCGAACAATACCTTCCCGGGCGCCGTGTCCTGTGGGCCTTCACCGAAAGCGAATGCAAGGAAGGCACCTGGTTTCAGGCGGGCGAACAGATCTGCTTCGATTACCAAGACGACAGCGGCCTGCAATGTTGGACCTTCTTCGCCACGGATCAGGGGCTGAGCGCCAAGTTTCAAGGCGATGACGCCGCAGAGCCGCTGGTCTCGCTCAACGAAAGCCCCGCGCCGCTGGCTTGCCGCGGCCCCGATATCGGCGCCTGATCCACGCATCACGGGAAACAGGCCGGGTCTGAGTATTTGGGCCAAGAAGAAGGGCCTTGGATTTCTTCTTGGCCTAAATACTCAAAACCCCGTCCTGCAACCGGCACAACAGCGGTCAGAACAGGCTGCCCTGTTCCGGCGCTGCGAGCTTTTTACGCGCGGCTTTCGCTGCGGGCCGGACGGGTTCGGGCGCGGGTGCGGCCCCCGAGGGCGCGGCAGCGGGCGGTGCCCCGCCCGGGCTGACCGCAAGACGGCCATCGTGGAATTCGATCTCCAGCACCGCGGCGCGGGCTGCGGCATCGCACCCCGTAACCACGCCGTCCCCATCGCGCACCACAGCATAACCGCGCCGCAGGGTTTCAGTGTAGCCCAGCGTCTGGCGCATCCGGTCCAGCCGCTCCAGCCGCTCGGCCAGCGCGGTGAACCGCTGCGCAGGCGCGCGCTCCAGTCGCTCGGCCAATGCATCAAGCGCGCTGCGGTTGCGGGCATTGGCACGCGCGGCCTCGGTGCGGTTGCGCGCCAATGCCGGTGCCAGACGCGCGGCCAGACGGGCCAGCTTGTCCGCTTCCTGCCGCATGAAGCCGCGCAGGATCCGCGGCGCGATCCGCGTTTCAAGCGGCGCGAAGGCGGCGCGTTTGCGGGTGGTCACCATGCGCAGCGCAGGCGCCAGGCGGTCGGACCACAGGTCGAACCGCTGCCGGGCGGGCGCCACCAGCGCCTCGGGCCGGCCCAGCGCGCGGCCAAGATCGGCCAGACGTTGCGCCCGGGCCTCCATCCGACCGCGCGCGGCACGCGCCATCCGCGCCTCGGATTCCGACAACCACGCCATCAGATCGGCGCGCACCGGCACCGCCATTTCAGCGGCGGCGGTCGGCGTCGGTGCGCGGCGGTCGGCGGCATGGTCAATCAGCGTCGTGTCGGTTTCATGCCCCACCGCCGAAATCAGCGGGATCGCGCTGTCGGCCGCGGCGCGCACCACGATTTCCTCGTTGAAGCCCCACAGATCTTCCAGACTGCCGCCGCCGCGCGCCACGATGATCAGATCGGGCCGCGGGATCGGCCCGCCCGGCGCCAGCGCATTGAAGCCCCGGATCGCGGCGGCCACCTCGGGCGCGCAGGCCTGGCCCTGCACCGCCACCGGCCAGATCAGCACATGGCGCGGAAACCGGTCGCGCAGCCGGTGCAGAATGTCGCGAATGACCGCCCCCGAGGGCGAGGTCACCACGCCGATCACCTGCGGCAGCCAGGGAATGACTTGCTTGCGTCCCGCATCGAACAGCCCTTCGGCGGCCAGCGCCTTACGCCGCGCCTCGAGCATCGCCATCAGGGCGCCCGCGCCCGCCGGTTCGATATCATCAACGATCAGCTGATATTTCGACTGCCCCGGAAAGGTGGTCATCTTGCCGGTGGCGATGACCTCCATCCCCTCTTCCGGGCGGATCTGCATTTTCGCGACCTGGCCCTTCCAGCTGATCGCGGCGATCACCGCGCGGTCATCCTTCAGGTCGAAATACATGTGCCCCGAGGCCGGGCGGCTGACGCGCCCCACCTCGCCACGCACCCGAACGCGACCGAATTCGCCCTCGATCACGCGTTTCACGGCACCGGAGATTTCCGAAACGGTGTAATCATGGGCGTTATCGCCGGGGGTGTCGTCCAGAAGGTCCATTGCCTGCCTTGCCTGATGGGTTGCCAGAGCTTAGAAGGCCCGCAAACCGAGGCCAAGGGGGATGCGATGAATATTCTGATCTTAGGCGGTGGCGGGCGCGAACATGCGCTGGCCTGGGCGATCAAGCAAAACCCGAAATGCGACCGGCTGATCGTGGCGCCGGGCAATGCCGGGATTGCGGCGCTGGCCGAATGCGCGGCGATTGACCCCTGCGATGCGTCCGCCGTTCTGGCCTGTGTCGAAGAAAACGCGATTGATTTCGTAGTCGTCGGCCCCGAAGCGCCGCTGGCCGCGGGTGTGGCCGACCGTTTGCGCGCGGCGGGCATCCTGACCTTCGGACCCTCGGCCGAGGCCGCGCGGCTAGAATCCTCGAAAGCCTTCACCAAGGAAATCTGTGACGCCTGCGCGGCCCCCACGGCGGGCTATGCACGGTTTGCGGATCTGGCGGCGGCCCGCGCCTATGTCACCGAACAGGGCGCGCCGATCGTGGTCAAGGCCGATGGTCTGGCCGCGGGCAAGGGTGTGATTGTGGCGATGACCCTGGCCGAGGCGCTGACCGGTCTGGACGAGATCTTTGGCGGGGCCTTCGGCGATGCCGGCGCCGAGGTGGTGATCGAGGAGTTCATGGAGGGCGAAGAGGCCAGTTTCTTCATCCTCTCGGATGGCGTGAACGTGCTGTCCGTCGGCACTGCGCAAGACCACAAGCGCGTGGGCGATGGTGACACCGGCCCGAACACTGGCGGCATGGGCGCCTATTCGCCCGCGCCGGTTCTGACCCCGGCGATCCAGGCCGATGTGATGGACCAGATCGTGCGCCCGACCGTGGCCGAAATGGCGCGGCGCGGCACGCCGTTTCAAGGCGTGCTATACGCCGGGCTGATGATCAAGGACGGCCACGCGCGGCTGGTGGAATACAACGTGCGCTTCGGCGACCCGGAATGTCAGGTGCTGATGCTGCGGCTGGGCGCGCAGGCGCTGGATCTGCTGATCGCCTGCGCCGAAGGGCGGCTCGATCAGGTGCAGGCGCAATGGGCAGATGACCATGCGCTGACCGTGGTGATGGCGGCGAATGGCTATCCCGGCACCTATGAAAAAGGCACGCCGATCAACGGATTGGCTGATCTGCCCGAGGATAGCCTCAACATGGTCTTCCACGCTGGCACCGCCGAGCGCGACGGCCAGATCGTCGCCACCGGGGGCCGCGTGCTGAACGTCACCGCGCGCGGTGCCACCTTGGCCGAGGCGCAGGCCCGCGCCTATGCGACGGTGGACCAGATCGACTGGCCACAAGGCTTTTGCCGCCGCGATATCGGCTGGCGCGCGCTTTGAGACGGCAGTTGGGGGGCGCTGCCCCCCGCGCGCGGGCGCGCTCCCCCCGGGATATTTAGGCCAACGTGAAAGGGCTTCCTTTCTGGCAGAAATGTCCCCGGGGGTGACGGGGCGCAGCGCTGAGGGGGCATGAGTGCCCCCTGCCCAGGCCTCAGCAGTTCGGGACGTTGACGGCCAGCCCGCCGAGGCTGGTTTCCTTGTAATGGTCATGCATGTCGCGCCCGGTCTGGCGCATGGTTTCGATGGCCGCATCGAGCGGCACGAAATGCGTTCCATCGCCCCGCAACGCAAGCGAGGCCGCCGAGATCGCCTTGATCGCGCCAAGGCCGTTGCGTTCGATGCAGGGCACCTGCACCAACCCCCTGACCGGATCGCAGGTCATCCCGAGGTGGTGTTCGAGCGCGATTTCCGCCGCGTTCTCGATCTGCTCGGGGCTGCCGCCCAGCACCGCGGCCAATCCGGCGGCGGCCATTGCAGCAGCCGACCCCACCTCGGCCTGACAGCCGCATTCGGCGCCGGAAATGCTGGCATTGGTCTTGATGATGCCCCCCACGGCGGCGGCGGTCAGCAAAAACTCCCCCATCCGGGCCGAACTGGCGCCGGGCACATGATCCAGCCAATAGCGGATCACCGCAGGCACCACGCCCGCAGCACCATTGGTGGGCGCGGTCACCACCTGACCGCCTGCCGCGTTTTCTTCGTTCACTGCCATCGCATAGGTTGAAATCCAGTCGTTGATGACATGCGGCGCGGTCAGGTTCTGGCCGCGTTCGGCCTGCAGCGCATCGTGGATCGCCTTGGCGCGGCGCTTTACCTTGAGCCCGCCGGGCAGGATCCCGTCCTGCACCAGGCCGCGGGCGATGCAATCGTTCATCACCGCCCAGATCCGCGCAAGCCCGGCGTCGATTTCGGCCTCGGTGCGGAACCGCGCCTCGTTGCGCCGTTTCATCTGCGCGATGCTCAGACCCGCACCATGCGCCATTTGCAGCATTTCAGCGGCGGTGCGGAACGGAAACGGCACCGGACTGGGGGCGACCAGCGCGCGGTCGGTGACGGCGGCAGCCTCGGCGGCGCTGAGCACGAAGCCGCCACCGATGGAATAATAGGTTTCCTGCAAGATCACGTCGCCCTGGGCATCCAGCGCCTCGATCACCATGCCATTGGCATGGCCGGGCAGCGCCGGGCCATAGTCGAAAACCAGATCGCGCACCGGGTCGAACGCCAACGGCGCCAACCCCGGCGGGGTCAGATAGCCCGTCTTGCCGTTCGCGGCCAGGGCGGCCTCGGCTTCGGCGGCGTCATACGTTTCGGGCACAAACCCCGCCAGCCCCAGAATCGTCGCGCGGTCGGTCGCGTGGCCCTTGCCGGTAAACGCCAGCGAGCCATAAAGCCGCGCGCGCAGCCCCTGCGCGACAAAAGGCGAGGCCCGCAGGGTTGCCAAAAACCGGGCTCCCGCCACCATCGGCCCCATCGTATGCGACGACGACGGACCGACGCCGATCTTGAAAATATCGAAAACGCTCAGAAACATGCCAGGCCCCTTGTTGAGGCCCCACGATGGCACGGATTGCCGCGCCCGACAGTGCCAAAGCGACATTTCGCGGCCCGAACCCGCAGCAGTTGGCGCGCCAGCCGATGCGGTTTGGGGCCGATTCGGTCTCGCACGCCGCGGGGGGATTGCTTATAACCTGCGCAAACCCCTTGCAGGAGCTGCCCATGCCCGCCGAACTTTCCCCCATCGACAAGGCGAAATTCGCCGCTGCCCGCCGTGCCGTTGACTTCGTGGAAGACGGCATGAAGGTGGGCCTTGGCACCGGATCGACCGCCGCCTGGATGGTGCGCTGTCTGGGTGAAATGGTGCGCGAGGAAGGGCTGCGGATCACCGGCGTGCCAACCAGTTCGCGCACGGCCGATCTGGCGCGTCAGGTCGGCATCAAGGTGATCGGTCTGGACGAGGCGAAATGGCTGGATCTGACGATTGACGGCGCCGATGAATTCGACCCCGATCTGAACCTGATCAAGGGCGGCGGCGGGGCCTTGCTGCAAGAAAAGATCGTCGCCACCGCCTCGGATCAGATGATCGTCATCACCGATGCCGCCAAAGAGGTGGCCCAGCTGGGCGGCTTCCCGCTGCCGGTCGAGGTGGTGCCCTTCGGCTGGCAGACCACCCGCGCGCTGATCGAGGAAATGCTGGTCTCGATGGATGTTCTGGGCCGCACCACCACGCTGCGCCTGAACGGCAGCCAGCCTTTCGTGACCGACGAGGGCAACTATATCGTCGATCTGCACCTGAACCGGATCGGCAACGCCCGGCAGTTGAGCCTGGTTCTGAACCAGATCCCGGGTGTCGTGGAAAACGGGTTGTTCATCGACATCTGCGACAAGGTGATCATCGGCGGCGCCGACGGGAAGGTCGAGATCCGCGACATCAACGAAGGCACCGTCGCGCATGAGCGCATCGACTTCACCGAAGAAACCAATATTTTCAACGACCTGGATTGACGGACGCGCGGCGCCGCCGGGGACAAAACGGGCAGTTCGCAGCCCGCCCCCGGGGCACGGCGCAGCTGCGACATCATCGACAGTGACATTCGCGCCGCGCCCCCTATGTGCAAAGCCCGGAGAGTTATGACAAAAGAGGCGACCGGCGAGATGACTTTTGACTATGACCTGTTCGTGATTGGCGGCGGTTCGGGCGGGGTGCGCGCGGCGCGGATCGCGGCGGCGGAACATGGTGCCCGTGTGGGCCTGGCCGAAGAATACCGGATTGGCGGCACCTGCGTCATTCGGGGCTGCGTGCCGAAAAAACTGATGGTCTATGCATCAACCATGCCCGGCGCGATGGACGAGGCCCGCGCCTATGGCTGGGATGCGCATATCGGCGGATTCGACTGGGTCGCGTTCCGCACCCGGCTGGAGGCCGAATTGACCCGGCTGGAAAAGATCTATCGGGCGGGTCAGCAAAACGCAGGCGTGACCGTTTATGATCAGCGCGCGACCGTGGCGGGCCCGCACGAGGTGCGGCTTGCCGATGGCACTCTGGTCACCACCAAACATATTCTGGTCGCGACCGGCGGACGCCCGTTTGTGCCCGAGTTCGAGGGGCGCGAACATGTGCTGACTTCGAACGAGATTTTCCAGCTGCCCGAACTGCCCAAACGTCTGCTGATCGTGGGCGGCGGATATATCGCGTGCGAATTCGCGGGCATCATGGCGGGGCTGGGCGTGTCGGTCACGCAAATCAATCGCTCGGCGCTGCTGCGCGGGTTTGACGCGGAATGCCGCGACCTGATCGTGGCGCAGATGCAGGTGCGCGGCATCGACATTCACACCGGCATCGTGATCGACCGGATCGAAAAGACCGCGGCCGGGCTGAAGATCCACGGCTCGGACCTGCGCGATGACACGTTTGACGCGGTGCTCTATGCCACGGGCCGGGTGCCCTATACCGAGGGTCTGGGGTTGGCCGAGGCCGGGGTCGAATTGGCCGCCAATGGCGCGGTCAAGGTCGATGACTGGTCGCAGACCAATATCCCCTCGATCTATGCCGTGGGTGATGTGACCGACCGGATTCAGTTGACGCCGGTGGCGATCCGCGAGGGCCACGCCTTTGCCGATACCGTGTTTGGCGCGCAGCCGCGCAAGGTCGACCACGATCTGGTCGCCAGCGCCGTCTTCACCCAACCCGAATTCGGCACCGTCGGCCTGAGCGAAGAGGCCGCCCGCGAACGCGGCCCGATCGAAGTCTATGTCTCGGCGTTCCGACCAATGCGTTCGGGCTTTGCGGGCATCGACGACCGGGTGCTGATGAAACTGGTGGTCTGCAAGGCCACGCAACGCGTGCTGGGGTGCCATATCGTGGCGCCGGACGCGGGCGAAATGATCCAGATGGTGGCAATTGCCATCAAGATGGGCGCGACCAAGGCGCAGTTCGACGCGACCTGCGCGGTGCACCCCACCATGGCCGAAGAACTGGTGACGATGCGCAAACCCGTCCGACATGGGTGATTGTGCCATCACGAACGGTTGAAATCGGCGCAGTCGTGCCCAAGTGGCAATAGAACAGATGGAAGAAGTGAGGACACGATGAGCAACGGAGGACCTTGGGGCACCGGCGGTGGCGACGATGAAGATCGCAACCGTGACAAAAACCGCCCCGGCCAGCGCCGCCCCGGCGAAGGCGCCCCGATCCCCGAGATTGAGGAGTTCATGAAAAAGGGCTCCGAGCAATTGCGCGTGCTGATGGGCGGGCGTGGTGGCGGATCGGGTGGGCAACGCCCCTCGGGCAACCTGCCCTCGGGTCCGGCCTTCACCGGATCGACCCTTGGCCTGATCGCCTTGGCGGCCGCCGGGCTTTGGGCCTATGCCTCGTTTTACACGGTGCAGCCGAACGAACGCTCGGTCGAACTGATGTTTGGCAAATATAGCGCGACCGGCAATCCCGGTCTGAACTTTGCCGCCTGGCCCGTGGTTACCGCCGAGGTGATCCCGGTCACCGACGAGCGCACCACCGAATTGGGTGCGGGGCGCACAGGCCCGATGGATAACGGGCTGATGCTGACCGGCGACCAGAATATCGTCGATATTGAATTCCAGGTGGTCTGGAACATCAAGAACCCGACGGAATACCTGTTCAACCTGTCCGATCCGCAAGACACGGTGCGGGCGGTTTCGGAATCGGCGATGCGCGACATCATTGCGCGCTCTGAACTGGCGCCGATCCTGAACCGGGACCGCGGCATGATCGCCAGCGATCTGCGCGATGCGGTGCAAAAGACGCTCGACACCTATAACGCCGGGATCCAGGTGATCCGTGTCAACTTCAACCGCGCCGACCCGCCGCGTGAAGTGATCGACAGTTTCCGCGAAGTGCAGGCCGCCCAGCAGGAACGCGACCGGTTGGAGAAAGAGGCTGACGCCTATGCCAACCAGGTGACCGCGGGCGCCCGCGGCGAGGCCGCACAGCTGAAGGAACAGGCCGAGGCGTACCGCGCCCAGGTCGTGAACAATGCCGAGGGTGAGGCCGCGCGCTTCACCAGCGTTTACAATGAATACGTCAAGGCGCCCGATGTGACCAAGCGCCGGATGTTCATGGAAACCATGGGCAAGGTTCTGGGCAGCGTCGATAAGGTTATCCTTGACAGCCAGGAGGGTGGTTCGGGCGTTGTGCCCTATCTGCCGCTGGATCAGCTGCGCAAACCCGCCACCGCCACCACGGGAGGCAACAACTGATGGCCCGCGCTCCGTTTATCATCCCCGCTATCGTGATTCTGGCGGGCCTTGGCCTGTCGTCGTTCTTCATCGTGGACGAACGCGAAAAGGCGCTGGTGCTGCAATTCGGTCAGGTCAAACAGATCCGCACCGAACCTGGCCTCGGCTTCAAACTGCCGCTGATCCAGGAGGTCGTGACCTATGACGACCGCATTCTCAGCCTGCCGACGCAGCCGTTGGAGGTGACCCCGCTGGACGACCGCCGTCTGGTGGTTGATGCCTTCGCGCGCTGGCGCATCACCGACCCGGTGAAGTTCCGCGAAGCGGTGGGCAGCGGCGGCGAGGCCTTCGCCAAGAACCGCCTGGATGGCATTCTGAACAACGCGATCCGCGGCGTTCTGGGTTCTGTGCCCTCGACCGCCGTGCTGTCGGCCGACCGGACGCCGCTGATGAACCAGATCCGCGACTTCGCCCGGCGCGAAGCGGCGGCCTTGGGTGTCGATATCATCGACGTGCGCCTGACCCGCACCGACCTGCCCGAGCAAAACCTTTCGGCCACCTATGCCCGGATGCGCGCCGAGCGCGAACGTGAAGCGGCGGACGAACGGGCACGCGGCGCCGAAGCTGCACAACGCGTGCGCGCCACCGCCGACCGGACCGTGGTCGAGGTCACCTCAGAGGCCCGCAAACAGGCCGAGATCATCCGCGGTGAGGCCGACGCCCAACGGATCGGCATCTATGCCGATGCTTACGGCGCCGACCCCGATTTCTTTGGCTTCACCCGTGCGCTGCAATTCTACGCAGAAAGCATGCAGTCCAAGAACTCGTCGCTCGTGACCCAACCGGACAGCGTCTATTTCAACTACAACCGCTTCCTGGAAAGTCTGGGCACGACGAAATGATCCACGCATTGATCAGCGGCGTTGCGCTGGTTTTGATCATCGAGGGGCTGGCGCTTGCGCTGGCCCCTTCGCGTATCGAAGAGGCGCTGGCCTTCCTGGCGGCCCTTGGCCCCGAACGGCGGCGCCTGCTGGGGCTGATCGGGTTGGCGGCAGGTGTCGCGATTCTGGCCCTGCTGCGGGCCCGAACCGGCAGCATTTGATCCGGTTTGCCGCTCGCGCGTGCCTCACATCGAATTGAGCCACCGCGATGGGCTTTCATTTGCCCCGCCCTGCCCTTAGGTATTTATCGAGGGTGACGTCGGCACGTAGTGTTTCGCGGCCGACCCAGAGGAAATCGGGAGCCAAGCATGACCATGAAAAACCAGTCCCTGTTCGCACTCAACTCCGCGCGTCTGCGCCTGAGCACGGCGCTGTGCGCGGCGATGCTTGCGGTCAGCCTTGCCGTGGTGCCGATGGCCCCGGCCGAGGCGCGCGCAGCCCCGGAAAGTTTCGCCGATCTGGCCGAACAGATCAGCCCTTCGGTTGTGAACATCACCACCTCGACCATGGTCGCCGCCCCCGCGCAGCAAGGCCCGATGTTCCCCGACGGGTCGCCCTTCTCCGATCTGTTCCGCGATTTCGGCTTCCCGAACGGCCCGCAGGGTCAGCAAGGCCAACAGGCGCCGCGCCGGTCCAATGCGCTGGGGTCGGGCTTCGTGATTTCCGAGGACGGCTATATCGTCACCAACAACCATGTGATCGAAGGCGCCGACGAGATCGAGATCGAGTTCTTCTCGGGCGACAAGCTGAAGGCCAAGCTGATCGGCACCGACCCGAAAACCGACATCGCGCTGCTGAAAGTCGAAAGCGACAAGCCACTGCCGTTCGTGAAATTCGGTGACAGCGACCAGATGCGTGTCGGCGACTGGGTGATGGCCATGGGCAACCCGCTGGGTCAGGGCTTCTCGGTCTCGGCCGGGATCATCTCGGCACGCAACCGCGAACTGTCGGGCACCTATGACGACTACCTGCAGACCGACGCCGCGATCAACCGGGGCAATTCGGGCGGACCGCTGTTTGACATGGCGGGCGAGGTCGTCGGCGTGAACACCGCGATCCTG
>JAQTYE010000109.1 GCA_028749255.1 Paracoccaceae bacterium
CTTCGCCCACCAGCACAACCGCCAGCCCCGGCACGATCCCCCGCGCCGCCAGACCCGAAACCCCCTGCGCAACCTGCGCCCGAACCCGCGCCGCAAACGCCTTGCCGTCAATCCGTGTGGCCGTCATTGCGTGCCCTCCTGCAAATGCCGCGCCGCGCGCTCGACCGCGTGCCAAAGCGAGCCTGCAAGCGAACGCATCCCGATCACTGCCAGCCGGTCCTCAGACCGGCGGATCACAAAAACCGTCATATGTTCCAACCCGGTGCGGGTGGCCGAGCCGGGGCCGAAGCCCGCCGCATCCAGATTGACGAGCTTTTCCAACAGCGCCCGGATCGGCGCACCGCCCGCGCTGGAAGTGATTTCAATCGCGGCGAAGCCGTCGGTCTGATCGGTCACGCTGCACCCGGGCGCTGCGTGTTTCAGCGCCTGCTCGATGCCCGTATCCGCGCGCCCCACGGCTTCGATCATCCATTGACCGGGGCCGGTCCAGAAGGCCGACACCCCCTGCCCTGCGGTCCAGCCGCCGGGGCCGGGCAACGGCAGACCCATCGGCACCGGCTGCACCGTGCCCCGGCGCAGGGCAAGCGAGGCCAGCGCCAGATCAGGCGTTTCGCTCAGGGTCAACGCGCCAAGGATCTGCGTGCGGGCGCTCTGGCCGCCAAGGGCCATGATCGGGGTCAGGTCAGTCACGGAGCCGTCCTCCTTCAGGATCGACAAAATGCGGGGAAACAACGCGCAACGCGGCACTTTGGCCTTCCAGCGGGTTGGCAGCGGTGATCACCTCGCCCATCCGGTCCGCACCATTGGCCAGGAAGCCAAGCCCGATCATCGAGCCCAGATGCGGCGAATAGCAGGCCGAGGTGATCCAGCCCTGATCAGTGTCGGTATTTTGCGCGCCACCTTCGGTGAACAGATGCATCCCGGGCGCCACGCGGGCGCTGGCATCGACCGGCTGCAAGCCCACCAACACGCGGGTTTCGGCGGTCAGGCCCTCGCGGCGGCTCATCACGGCGCCGATGCTGTCTTTCTTGGTGCTGACCATCCGGCCCATCCCCAGCATCTGCGCCGTGGTCTGGCCGTTCAGTTCGTTACCCGCGGCATGGCCCTTTTCGATGCGCAAGACGCCCAAGGCCTCGGTCCCGTAGGGCGTGGCGCCCAGATCAGCGCCAAGCGCGATCATCCGCGCCATCAACGCATTGCCATAGCGCGCCGGCACCGCGATTTCATAGGCGAGTTCCCCGGAAAACGAGATGCGGAACAGCCGCGCGCGCAAGCCCTTGCAGACGCTGAGTTCGGCGCAGGCCATGAACGGGAAGGCCGCATTCGACAGGTCGAACCCGTCCACCACCCGTTCCAGCAGCTTGCGCGCATTCGGCCCCGCGACCGAGATCTGCGCCCAGGCGTCAGTGGTCGAAATCAGCTGCACATCCAGATCGGGCCACAGGCATTGCCGGGCGAATTCCATATGGCGATAGACCGGGCCCGCCTGCGCGGTGGTGGTGGTCACGACGTAATGATCTTCGGCCAGCCGCGCGCAGGTGCCGTCGTCATAGGCGTGCCCGTCCTCGCGCAGCATCAGCCCGTAGCGGACCATGCCAACCTTCAGACTGCCCATCGCATTGGCATAGATCCGGTTCAGAAATTCCCCCGCATCCGCGCCCTGCACATCGACCTTGCCCAGCGTGGTGACATCGCACAGCCCCACGCCCGCACGGGTCGCCAGAACCTCGCGGTCCACGGTTTCGCGCCAATGGGTTTCCCCTGCGCGCGGGAAATATTGCGCGCGCATCCATTGCCCGACCTCGACGAAGACGGCGCCCTGATCGGCGGCCCAGGTGTGCGTCGGGGTCAGACGGCGCGGACGGAAATGCGTGCCGGTATCGCCCGCACCCAGCACCGACAGCGACACCCCGGTATAGGGCGGGCGGAAGATCGTGGTGCCGGTGGCCGGGATCGACTGACCCGACAGCTCGGCCATCACCGCAAGGGCCGTGACATTGGCGGTCTTGCCCTGATCGGTGGCCATGCCGAGCGTGGTCCAGCGTTTCAGATGCTCGACCGGGCGCATGTTTTCCTGATGCGCGAGCTTGATATCTTTGACGGTCACGTCGTTCTGGAAATCAACCCAGGCACGCCCCTTGCCCGGCACATGCCAGAACGCCGCCTGGTTGACCGGCGCATCCTCGGCGCGCGGCAGATCGGGCTGATGGGCGGTCATCCCCAGCCCCGCCAGCGCGTCGATTGCCGCCTGTGCGCCCGACTGCAGCGCCGCATGGGTCGAGCCCTGACCATTGGCCGCCCCCGCCACGACCATCCCCGGCACCGCGCCCGGTTCGGGCAGGAAGGCCAGCAGATCATCGTTCCACACCGGGCGGCCGCGATGATGGCTGGCCAGATGCACGTTCGGGTTCCAGCCGCCGGCCACGCCCAGGGCGCCCGCCTCGATCCACTGCGTCTGGCCTTCGCGCGTCACAGCGATGCGCTTGAGCCCCAGACGGCCCTTGGTATCGCTGACCACGGCCCCCGCAAACAGCGGATAATCGCCCTGCGCACGGGCCCCCGCGCGGGTGTCGATCACCCCGGCAATGGTGACGCCCTTAGCCGCCAGATCCAGCGCGGTGCGGTGACCATCGTCGCCATTGGTAAAGATCGCCACACTCTGCGCGGGGCTCACCGCCCAACGGTTGGCATAGGCACGCATCGCGCCGGCCAGCATCACGCCCGGACGGTCGTTATTGGCGAAGGGGATGTGCCGCTCGGTCGCGCCGGCGGCCAGAACCGTGCGCTTCGCGGTGATCCGCCACAGCGTCTGGCGCACGTTCTGCCCCGGCGTGGCCAGATGGTCGCCCACCCGTTCAACCGCGCCGTAAATCCCGTGATCAAAGGCGCCGAAGACCGTGGTGCGGGTCATCACGCGCAGATTGGGCAGGCTGGCGAATTCCGCTTCGATCTGGGCGATCCAGTCGGTTGCGGGTGCATCGTTCAACGCATGGGATTCTGCCAGCAGACGGCCGCCCAGACGGAAATCTTCATCCGCCAGAATGACTTGGGCGCCCGCGCGCGCCGCCGTCAGCGCCGCCGCCAGACCCGCCGCCCCGCCACCGATCACCAGCAGATCGCAGTGCAGGAACCCTTTGTCATAGCTGTCCGGGTCGGGCAGCATCGACAGGCTGCCCAGACCCGCCGCGCGGCGGATCATCGGCTCATACAGTTTTTCCCAAAACGCCTTGGGCCACATGAAGGTCTTGTAATAGAACCCCGCCGCGAAGAACGGCGACATCAGATCGTTCACCGCCAACAGATCGAATCCAAGCGATCCGACCCGGTTCTGGCTGCGCGCGGACAGCCCGTTGAACAGTTCCGCCATCGTGGCGCGGGTATTGGGTTCTTGCCGCGCGCCGGTGCGCAGCTCGACCATCGCGTTGGGCTCTTCCGAGCCCGCCGCGACCAGACCGCGCGGACGGTGGTATTTGAATGACCGCCCGATCAGCCGCACGTCATTGGCCAAAAGCGCCGAGGCCAGCGTGTCGCCCGGGTGGCCGGTCATCGCGCGGCCGTCAAAGGTGAAGTTCAGCGTGGTGCCGCGGTCGATCAGACCGCCCGAAAGCCGTGTCATTGCGCACCCCCCATGGCCGCCAGGGCCACGTCGCGGGCCAGTTCGGCCCCCAGAATTTCATGCGTCACCGTGTTGCGCGTGACGATCAACCAGCTGCGGTCGCCCTGTTCGTGGAACCACAATTCGCGGTGCAGCCCGGCGGGGTTGTCGCGCAGATAGACATAGTCGTTGAACGCCTCGGGCGCGGTGTCGGCCAGGCCATCGGGGCGGTTCAACAGGCTCGCGTCGCCAAGATAGGTGAACTCCTGCGCGTCGCGGGGGCCAAGGAGGGGATGAGGGATCAGCATGATCGTGCCTTGAATGATGCGAGGAAAATCAGTGCAGGTTGGGTTGGGCGCCCATACCTTTTTCGTCGATGACATAGCCGCGGTTGAACCGGTCCAGCCGATAGGCGGCGGCGGTCGGGTGCGGCGTGTCGGTCGCCAGCAGATGCGCGAAGGCATAGCCGCTGGCGGGCGTGGCCTTGAACCCGCCATAGCACCAGCCCGCATTCAGATAGAGCCCGTCCACGGGTGTGCGGTCGATGATCGGGCTGCCATCCATCGACATATCCATGATCCCGCCCCAGGCGCGCAGCAGACGTGCGCGGCCAATCGCGGGCATCAGGGCCAAGCCGCCTTCGGCCACCTCTTCGATCACCGGCAGGTTGCCGCGCTGCGCATAAGAGTTGTAGCCGTCGATGTCGCCGCCAAACACCAGCCCGCCCTTGTCGGACTGGCTGACATAGAAATGCCCCGCGCCAAAGGTGATGACGCCATCGACCACCGGCTTCAGCCCCTCGGACACGAAGGCCTGCAACACATGGCTTTCGATCGGCAGGCGCATGCCCGCCATCGCCATCACCCGCCCCGAGCTGCCCGCCACGGCGACGCCCACCTTTTTCGCGCCGATATACCCGCGCGAGGTGTCCACCCCCTGCACGCGACCGTTTTCGATGCGGAAGCCGGTGACCTCGCAGTTCTGGATGATGTCCACGCCCAGCAGATCGGCCCCCCGGGCATAACCCCAGGCGACGCCATCATGGCGCGCAGTGCCCGCACGGCGTTGCAACAGCCCGCCCTTGATCGGGAACCGCGCATTGTCATAGTTCAGCCACGGATACATCGCGCGCACGCCGTCGCGGTCCAGCAGTTCCGCATCCGCCCCCGCCAGCAACATCGCATTGCCGCGGCGGCGATAGGCGTCGCGCTGCGCATCGGTGTGGATCAGGTTCAAGATCCCGCGCTGGCTGACCATCGCGTTGAAATTGAACTCCTGCTCCATGTTCTCCCACAGCTTCATCGAGAATTCATAGAACGGCTCGTTGCCCGGCAGCAGATAGTTCGAGCGGATGATCGTGGTGTTGCGCCCGATATTGCCCGACCCGAGCCACCCCTTTTCGAGCACCGCGATCCGCTTGCCCTTGAACACCTTGGCCAGATGGTAGGCAGTCGCCAAACCATGCCCGCCACCGCCGACGATAATGTAATCGTAAGAGGCCTGAGGCGCGGGGGTGCGCCACAGGGGTTTCCACCCGTGGTGGCCCGTCAGGGCCTCTTTGACGACGCGAAAGCCGGAAAAGCGCATGATGTCAGATCATCCAGAAAGAGAGGGAAGGACCGGCCCGAACGGCCGGCCCCGTCAGTGTCAGATGTCGAGGGTGTTTTCACGTTCCCAATGCGAGAAATGGTTCACAAAACTGTTCCATTCCTGCATCTTCAGTTTCAGATACCCGGTCGAGAAGTCCTCGCCCATGATCGCCTTCAGCTCGGTGTCGGCATCATAATAGCGGATCGCATCCAGCAGGTTCAGCGGCAGCTTCGGCGCGCCTTCGATCTTGTGCCCCTCGGCATACATGTCGATGTCATAGCGCGGGCCCGGATCGGCCTTCGAGCGCAGCCCCGACAGACCGGCACCGATGATCACGGCCTGCAGCAGATAGGGGTTCACCGCGCCATCGGGCAGGCGCAGTTCAAACCGGCCCGGGCCCGGCACGCGGACCATATGGGTGCGGTTGTTGCCGGTCCAGGTCACGGTGTTCGGCGCCCAGGTCGCGCCCGACATGGTGCGCGGCGCGTTGATGCGTTTATAGCTGTTCACCGTCGGGTTGGTGATCACCGCCAAGGCCGAGGCGTGTTTCATGATCCCGCCCAGGAAGTGGCGCCCGCTGTCCGACAGGCCCAGTTCCTTGCTGTCATCGGCGAAGGCGTTCTTGCCGGTCTTGCTGTCCCAGACCGAGATATGCGCGTGGCAGCCGTTGCCGGTCAGACCCATGATCGGCTTGGGCATGAAGGTGGCGCGCAGACCGTGCTTTTCCGCGACCGATTTGACCATGAACTTGAAGAAGCTGTGCTTGTCGGCGGTGGCCATTGCGCCATCGTATTTCCAGTTCATCTCGAACTGGCCATTCGCGTCTTCGTGGTCGTTTTGATAGGCTTCCCAGCCCAGTTCCAGCATGTAATCGCAGATTTCCGCGATCACGTCATAGCGGCGCATCACCGCCTGCTGGTCATAGCAGGGTTTGAGCGCATTGTCGGCGGGGTCGGAAATCGCGGTGCCTTCGGGGGTCAGCAGGAAAAATTCGGGCTCGACCCCGGTTTTGACTTCCAGACCCATCTCGGCGGCCTCGGCGATCAGTTTCGCCAGCACGTTGCGCGGCGCCTGATCCAGGGGCGCGCCATTCATCACGCAGTTCGACGCAACCCAGGCCACGTCTTTCTTCCACGGCAGCTGAATCACCGAGGGCGCATCGGGCACCGCCAGCATGTCGGGGTGTGCGGGCGTCAGGTCCAGCCAGGTGGCAAAACCCGCAAAGCCCGCGCCATCGGTCTGCATATCGGCAATCGCCTGCGCCGGCACCAGTTTGGCGCGCTGCGCGCCGAACATGTCGGTGTAGGAGATCATGAAATATTTCACGCC
The DNA here is from genome assembly GCA_028749255.1 of Paracoccaceae bacterium. GTDB lineage: Bacteria > Pseudomonadota > Alphaproteobacteria > Rhodobacterales > Rhodobacteraceae > Rhodobacter. The sequence goes on from JAQTYE010000109.1 coordinate 6,515, forward strand.
CTTTTCGCGGGCGAAGGCGGCAAGATCGGTCATTGCATCATTCCCTGTTGTTGGATGCGGGCGAGGTCCCTGCCCCGCCCGTCAATAGTCAGCCCGCAGGCGCTCAGAACGTGCCTTGACCCGGGATCCAGCTGGTGCCCGCCAGCGGAACCCCCGCCATGGCGGCCGCCTCGATGGTCAGCGCGCACAGATCCTCGGGTTCGAGGTTGTGAACGTGGCTTTTGCCGCAGGCGCGCGCGATGGTCTGGCATTCCAGCGTCAGCACCGCGAGGTAGTTGCGCAGCTTGCGCGCCGCCTCGACCGGATCGAGCCGCTTCATCAGCTCGGGGTCCTGGGTGGTGATGCCCGCCGGGTCCTTACCCTCGTGCCAGTCGTCATAGGCGTCGGCGGTGGTGCCCAGCTTGGTGTATTCGGCGGCCCATTTCGGGTCATTCTCGCCCAAAGCCACCAGAGCCGCGGTGCCAATCGCCACCGCATCCGCGCCAAGCGCCAGCGCCTTGGCCACATCCGCCCCGGTGCGAATGCCGCCCGAGACGACCAGTTGCACCTTGCGATGCATGCCCAGATCCTGCAGCGCCTTCACGGCCGGACGAATGCACGCCAGCGTCGGCTGGCCGACATGTTCAATGAACACATCCTGCGTCGCCGCGGTGCCGCCCTGCATGCCATCCAGAACAACCACATCGGCGCCCGCTTTCACCGCCAGCGCGGTGTCGTAATAGGGCCGTGCACCACCAACCTTGATGTAGATCGGCTTTTCCCAATTGGTGATCTCGCGGAGTTCAAGGATCTTGATTTCCAGATCATCGGGGCCGGTCCAGTCCGGGTGACGGCAGGCCGAGCGTTGGTCGATGCCCACCGGCAGGTTGCGCATCCCCGCGACCCGTTCGGTGATCTTCTGGCCCAGCAGCATCCCGCCGCCGCCCGGTTTTGCGCCCTGACCCACCACGATCTCAATCGCATCGGCGCGGCGCAGGTCATCGGGGTTCATCCCGTAACGGCTGGGAAGGTATTGATAGACCAGCTTTTCCGAATGGCCGCGTTCTTCGTTGGTCATGCCGCCATCGCCCGTGGTGGTCGAGGTGCCCGCCATCGTGGCGCCGCGCCCCAGCGCCTCTTTCGCGGGGCCCGACAGCGCACCGAAGGACATGCCGGCGATCGTCACCGGGATCTTCAGTTCGATCGGCTTCTTGGCAAAGCGCGTGCCCAGCGTGACCGAGGTGTCGCATTTCTCACGATAGCCTTCCAGCGGGTAGCGCGACATCGAGGCGCCCAGGAACAGCAGGTCGTCAAAGTGCGGCACGCGGCGTTTCGCCCCGCCACCGCGGATGTCGTAAATGCCGGTTTCGGCGGCGCGGCGGATTTCGGCGTTGATTTCCGGGCTGAAGGTCCAGCTGTCGCGCGGCTTGGTTTGCGGAGTATGTTCCATCTCTCAGATCCTCAATAAGCGCCGGCGTGATCGACGTGGAAATTGTAAAGCGTGCGGGCCGAGCCGTAGCGCTTGAACTCTTCGGGCTTCGCATCCGCGCCGGCCCGTTCCAGCAGATCCTTCAGGATCTCCAGATGCTCGGGGCGCATTTCCTTTTCGATGCAGTCCGAGCCCAGCGACTTGACCGAACCGCGCACGAACAGACGCGCTTCATACAGGCTGTCGCCCAGCGCATCGCCCGCATCGCCCAGCACCACCAGATTGCCCGATTGCGCCATGAAGGCCGACATGTGGCCGATATTGCCGTGCACGACGATGTCGATGCCTTTCATCGAAATGCCGCAGCGGCTCGATGCATTGCCCTTGATCACCAGCAACCCGCCGTGCCCCGTGGCGCCCGCATATTGACTGGCGTCGCCGTCGATGATGACGGTGCCCGACATCATGTTCTCGGCCACACCCGGGCCAGCCGATCCGGTCACATGCACGGTGGCCTGCTTGTTCATGCCCGCGCAGTAATAGCCGGTCGACCCCTTGACGGTAACCTCGATCGGCGCGTCCAGACCGACGGCAATCGCATGCGCGCCGCGCGGGTTTTCGATGACCCATTGGGTCTGGTTGGTCTGTGCCGCCTGCGCCTGCAGGGCGGTGTTCACCTCGCGCAAGGGCGCGGTGGCCATATCAATCGTCTGCATGCTCAGCGCTCCCAGAAATAGACGGTGGCGGGTTCGGGTTCCCAGACACGGGCGGTGTCGATGCCCGGCAGGTTGGCCAGCGCGCGATATTCGCTGCCGAAGGCCACGTAATCATCGGTCTCGGCCATCACGGCGGGCTTGCACGCGATCGGGTCGCGCACCACGCCAAAGCCGTTTTTCGTGCCGACGACAAAGGTGAAGAACCCGTCCAGATCTTCAAGCGTGCCTTCCAGCGCCTCGCCCAGATTGGCGCCCTCGGCCAAACGCGACGAGATATAGCACGCGGCGACTTCGGTGTCGTTCTGGGTCAGCGGCGCAAAGCCTTTTTCGGTCAGAATGCGGCGCATCTGATTGTGGTTCGACAGCGAACCGTTATGCACCAGACACTGGTCATCACCGGTCGAGAACGGGTGCGCGCCCAACGTGGTGACCGCCGATTCCGTGGCCATCCGGGTGTGCCCGATGCCGTGGCTGCCGCCCATCGAACGGATGCCAAAGCGCGCCGCCACATCCTTGGGCAGGCCGGTTTCCTTGAAAATCTCCATCGCGGCCCCGGCGCCCATCACGCGCAGGCCCTTTTCAGCCATGAAGGCGCGCGCCGCGGCCTCGGTGCCTTCGGGCAGGGTCAGCACCGCGTGGGTGTCGATCACCTTGACCGTGACGCGCGCGCCCAGCGCCGCTTCCAGCGCGGTGTCGAGCCCGGCAAAGGCGGTCTCGGGGGTCTCCGACTGGACCGTCATTTTCAGCCCGCCTGCCTCATCACCATAGATCGCGATGCCCGCACTATCGGGGCCACGATCCGTCATGGTGATCAGCATATCGGTCAGCATTTCGCCCAGACGCGGGCGCAGATCTTCTTTCTTCAGAAAGAGGCCAACGATGCCACACATAGTCTTCTCCGTTCAGCTTCGGCTGGTGCCGTCTCGGATTGACTAGCAGGAAAGTTATTTTCTCCTCAAGCTATTTTGCTTCTGCGGAAGAAAATTTTCCTATCGTGCGCGCAGCGCTGAAATTCTAGGCAGTTTTACCGGGCATCGCGGGCCTCGCGCCGCCAAACCGGGCAGATCCGGGCTATTTCGACTGCGGATAGGTGATGATCGACAGGTAATGCGCAGGCAGTTCAATCAGTTCTTCGGGACCATGCGGCGCGTCCGAGTCGAACAACAGGCTATCGCCCGGCTCCAGCCGATAGATCTGATCGCCGTGCCGGTAATCGACGACGCCCTTCAGCATATACAGCATCTCGATCCCCTCGTGCTGGAACGCGGGGAAGCGGTCGCTCTCGGTGCTCAGCACGATCAGATAGGGTTCAACCACGACGCCCGAATTGTTCGATCCGATGTGGCCCAACAGATGATACTGATGCCCGGCCCTTGTGCCCGCGCGTTCAATCTCGACGCCCTCGCCCGCCTTGACATGCATCGCGCCGCGCACCTCGTCAAAGCCGGAAAACAGCTGCACCAGCGGCACGCGTAGCGCATGGGCCAAGGTCTGCAGCGTCGCCAGCGACGGCGAGATCACCCCGTTCTCGATCTTCGACAGCATCCCCACCGAAACCCCCGCCGCCACCGCCAGGTCCGATCCCGTCATCCGCTGCCGCTTGCGCAACTCGCGCACCTGCCGACCGATCGCCACCTCCAGGTTCTTCTCGCGGGTCTCGCGCAGAGCATGAGGGTTTTGCGTCAGGCGTTGTTCGGGGCCGGTCGTCTCGGTCATCGGAATAAGTCTCTCCTGAAATCTGCCATGTGTCTGGCGCGCTTGCCGCTTGGGGAAAGCCCCGCCGCGCCGATGCCCCAATTTGCGGGTTTCATGCGGCACTGTCCACTGCCCGCCCGCACGCCCCGCCGCACCAGCGCGCGCCCTGCCGTTTCTTCTTGGCAAAAATACTCAAACCCCACACGTCCCAAACGCGGCAAGGGTGAAATCAACCCCCCCTGCCCGCCAGCCGCGCCCGCAATTCGGTCTTCAGCACCTTGCCGTAATTGTTCTTCGGCAGGCTGTCGTAAAACACCACGCGCTTGGGGATCTTGAAGGTGGCAATATGGGCGCGGCAGTAGGCACGCAGATCGTCCGCCGACACCTCTGCCCCCGCGCGCAGCACGGCGCAAGCCACGACCGCCTCGCCCCATTCCGGGTCCGGCACCCCCACCACCGCGACCTCGCTCAGCGCGGGATGATGGGCCAATACCTCTTCGACCTCGCGCGGATAGACGTTCGAGCCCCCCGAGATGATCAGATCTTTCGAGCGGTCGGTCAGAGTCAAAAACCCGTCCGCATCCAGCACGCCGATATCGCCGGTGTGCAGCCAGCCCTCGCGCAGCGCCGCCGCCGTCGCCTCGGGCGCCTCCCAATAGCCCCGCATCACCGTGGCGCCGCGCAGGGTGATTTCGCCGGGCTGCCCCGGGGGGAGCGACGTGCCATCAGCGCCGGTGATCCGCAACTCGACCCCGCTCATCGCGATCCCGACCGAGGCATGGCGCGCCGCGGCATTGGGTTGGGTGTGATCGGCCAGCATGTCTCGGTGCAGCGCGGTGATCGTCATCGGGCTTTCGCCCTGGCCATAGATCTGCGCGAAACGGTCCCCGAACTGGGCGCGCGCCTCGGCCAGACCCTGCGCATACATCGGCCCGCCGCCATAGATGATCGTGCGGATGCCCTGCCCGTCAAACCCCGAGTGGCGCGCGTGATCAACCATCCGTTTGATCATCGTGGGCGCGGCGAACATCACCAGATTGCCAAAGCGCGCGGCCAGCGTTTCGATCTCGGCCGGATCAAACCCGCCCGAGGCCGGGATCACATGGCGCGCGCCAAGCCGGGTGAAGATCAGGTTATAAAGCCCCGCGCCATGCGACATCGGCGCGGCATACAGGCTGGTCTGGTCGGCGGCCGGGCGGTCAACATCGAGCGCATAGCTTTGCGCCATCGCGCAGAGATTGTCATGGGACAGCATCACGCCCTTGGGCCGCCCCGTGGTGCCCGACGTATAGAACAGCCAGGCCAGCGCCCCGGGCGGCAGATCAACCGGCCCCGGCGCGAGCGCCCCCTGCCAGAACTCCGCCAGATCATCCAGCGTGACGCAGGCGCAGCCCGTCGCCATGCTGTGCGGTGCATCGGAAATCAGCAGACGCGCCCCGCTGTTTTCCACGATCCAGCCCACTTCCTCGGGGTGCAGTTTTGCGTTCACCGGCACCGCGATGCCGCCAAACCACCAGATCGCGTTCAGCAGTTCCAGATATTCGGGGCCATTGTGCAAGAACATCGCCACCCGGTCGCCCGCCCGCAGCCCGAAACGCGTCTGCAACGCCCCCGCCATTGCCGCCGCCCGCGCCGCAAAGGCGCCATAGGTCGCGTGCAGGGTTTCGCCCGCAAAGATCGCAGGCGCATCGGGCCACCGCCGCGCGGTTGCTGTCAGCCAATTGGCAAGGTTCATCCTGGGCCTCCCCCCCCCGGGCGGCCCCTCCCCGGGCGCCCGTTCTGCACGCAAGGTGGCACAGCTTCCCGCGTTTGCGCCAGTCTTGATGCCCCCATTACGTAGTCGCACGCAGTGCATCTGCCGCGCGCGGAAATCCGCCAGATCCGCGCCCGCGCCCCATCTCCAATCAACAGGAAGTGACAAAGCTGAAATCGTCACCTATAGTTTGTGGCAATCAGGCCAGAATAAGGCCGAACCTACCTGAGCGGAGCAGCAGATGACGCAAATTTCACGACGCACTCTTCTGGCCATGGGCGGCGCGGGGCTTGG
>JAQTYE010000110.1 GCA_028749255.1 Paracoccaceae bacterium
CAGGGTTCTTGACAAGGTTGACCACCTCGTAGCCCTGCGCCAGCAGCGCCGAATAATCGAGCGTGTCGTTGTCGTCGCCTTCCCAGCTGCCGTCCACGGTGACGTTGTTCACCCCGTTCAGCCCGACAGTGTTGATGATGAACGTGTCGGCATCGGCGCCGCCCACCAGCAGGTCGTTGTCGCCGCCGCCCACGATCGTATCGTTCCCGGCGCCGCCATAGATCGTGTCGCCGTCGATGCCGCCGTCGATGTAATCGTTGCCGTCTTCGCCATAGATCAGGTCGTTGTCATCCTCGCCATAGATGACATCGTTGCCCGCGCCGCCATGGATCGTGTCGTGGACTTTGTTCTGCACCGGATCGACCGAGTCGGGCACGTTGATCGGATCCGGGTAGCCGGGGCCGACACCGCCATAGATGGTGTCGTCGCCATCGCCGCCATCAACGTAATCGCTGCCCTCGCCCGAGGTGATCTCATCGTTGCCCGTGCCGCCATAGACGGTGTCGGCGTCGATGCCCGCGTTGATGATGTCGTTGCCTTCGCCACCGTCGATGAAATCGGCGTCGTCGCCGGTGGTGATCGTGTCATTGCCATCGCCACCATAGACGGTGTCCATGTCGTTGGTCGGGTCGGCATCGGCCGTCCACAGGCCCGGATAGGCCAGATCGGGTTTGGGCGCGCTGCCCGACGTGTCGATCAGGTCATCGCCCTGCGAACCCTCGACCGAGTCACTGCCGTCACCGCCGATGATCGTGTCCGAATTGCCGCCGCCGATGATCGTGTCATCGCCCGCACCGCCATCCAGCAGGTCTTGGCCCGGCCCGCCCAGCAGACGGTCGTCGCCCTCTTCGCCATACAGCTCGTCACCATCCGGCCCGGCGTCCAGCGTGTCGTTGCCCTCACCGCCATGAAGTGTGTCATCGCCATAGCTGCCGGTCAGGCTGTCATCCCCTGCCCCGCCATACAGCAGATCGTCGCCCTCTTCGCCCGCCACGGTATCATCGCCCGCACCGGCATAGACGGTATCATTGCCCGCGCCCGCCACGACGCGGTCGTCATTGGGCGCATCGCCGTCGATCAGCGCATCCTCGTGGTCGATCATGTCGCCCTCGGGGGCGCCGGTATAGTCATAGTCGATCAGGTCGTCGCCATCGGTGCCCTCGACGATACCATCGCCCTGATCGGCAATCACCCGTTCGATGTTCGTGAAATCCAGCGTGCCCACGACATCGCCATCGGCATTCAGAAACTCGACCGTGCCGTTTTCCGGGTTGGCATCGTCATAGATGACGTTCACGGGGCCCGCGCCGGTCAGGTCGAGCACGTCGAAGTCGTCGCCGCCCTCGCCCCCGTCCACAACGTCCCCCACGCCATCCGCGGCGCTGGCCACGGTGAAGGTGTCGCGGTCATCCCCGCCCGACAGGCTGTCTGCCCCGGTGCCGCCGTCGATCTGGTCATTGCCACCGTCGCCCAGAATGGTGTCGTCGCCTTCGCCGCCCGACAGCGTGTCATCGCCCTCGATGGGGTCGTCGCTGTTGTCGGTGGTGACACAGTTGATGTCGGTCAGGGTGATTGCTTGATCCGAATACCCGCCATTGTCATAGTCGATCTCGATCCGGGCAACCTCACCCGAGACCTGCACCAGAACCGATCCGGCGGCCGAGGTCGGGCTGATCGTGCCGCCAATGTCCAGGTCATGCGCGCTGATCGTGTTGCCCGACACGGTCTGACCGCCTTCGACCGTATAGCTGACCGCCAGCGGGTTGCCATCAGCATCATAGGCGCGGACCGTCACGATATCCTGATGGTAATCGGTGTTCGGACCGACGTCGATGTCATTGATACGGAAGGTCACGTCGCTGACCGCATCGCCATAGGCTGCATCGGTGGCTGCGAAACTCAGCGTGGTGGTCGAGGTGTTATCAACCCCGCCTTCGCCGCCGCACCCATAAAGCTGCAGCCCCGAAGCAGAGGTCAGCCCATCGCCGCTTTCGACATATTGCGCCGCATTGAAAACCGTGGCGGTCGCGCCGTAATCCTGCGCGGTGAACCCGAAGGTCACCGAGACCCCGCCCATGTCATAGGACGATCCCGAAACGATATTGCCGCAATCTTGCTTGAACGCGCCCCAGTCAACGCTCAGCGCATCGCCCGCCCCGGTAGCTGCGGTGACGCCATCGCCCTGAATGAAATCATTGCCCGCGCCGCCGTCGATGCTGTCATTGTCCGCACCGCCATACAGGCTGTCGTCGCTGCCCATGCCCAGGATCGTGTCGTCACCGCCATTGCCGTAGAACACGTTGGTATAGGTGTCTTCCGGCGTCGTTCCCTCGTGGTCGAACCCGACCAGGCTGTCGCCATATTCGGACCCGATCACACCGTCGATGCCGCTCTGGATCGCATCGCCCGTGGCCGCACCACCCGACAGCGTGCCGCTCGACAAGTTGACATTCACCGCCGCATCCGAGGCGGAATAGTCAATCATGTCCAGCCCGGTGCCGCCGTTATAGGTGTCATTGCCCGCACCACCAACAAAGGTGTCGTCGCCCGCACCACCCGACAGGTAGTCATTGCCGACGCCACCATCAATCAGGTCATTGCCGTCTTCGCCAAAGACCTCGTCATTGCCGGCGCCTGCCAGGATCGTGTCGTCGCCCGCGCCTGCCTTGATGATATCATCATCGCCGGTCTCGCCGGGCAGGATCGCGTCGTTGTGGTCAACCTTGTCGCCATCCGGGTCGCCGGTATAGGCGGTGTCGATCAGATCATCTCCGGTGGTGCCCGAAACGATGCCGTCGCTCGGCGGTTCGCACACGGTCACATTGACGGTCGCGGTGTCATAGCCGCCATGGCCGTCGCTGATCGTGTAGGTGAAGCTGGTGGTGCCGACGAAGCCCGCGGTGGGCGTGAAGGTGATGGTGCCGTTGGAATTGACCGTAACCGTGCCATGATCACTGCCCGAAGTTCCGGTCACACACAGCGGATCACAATTGGGATCGGAGTCGTTGGCCAGAACCTTGATCGTAATTGCCGTGTTATAGGCCGTGCTGGCGGTATCGTCCCGCGCGTCGGGTGCCCCGTTAAAGATCGTCCAAGTCATCCCAATCTCTCCTTCACCGCCCACAGGTCCCAGACCCGTGCGCCGAAAATACACCTTCGGCGCAACGTGGCAGCGCCAGTGACCAATACCGACAGGTCAAAACCCGCCTTACGAAATGAAGAGGTCACAAACCGGACGCACAGCGTTGGATGTCGTCAAAGACCCCGCCGAAGCGGGTTTTGCAAAACAAGACTATTGAAACAGGACCGAAAGCAGACCAGCCCGTCATCAGCAGCACCACATCAACAACCACCTGCGCATCCAAAGATGCACGCACTCTTCACTGACCACCCCCATGGCCATTTCGCCCCCCAGTCGGGCTGCCAGAGTGATAGCCGCCCGATAACGTTGGGGGAAGGGAAAATTGCCTTGGTTTGGCCGCAATTCGGGCGTCGTTTTCCTTGTTTTAAGTGGTTTCAAGCGAAAATATGGCGTTTTCGCCCGGGGATTGTTTCGCGCAATGCGCGAGTTCTACGGCCCGAAGTCATGGCTAATATCGGGTTTACGCGGGGCGCCCCACGATGCCCCGCAGGGAATACACGCCTGACGTGTGCCCCGCAGTTCAGACTGTGACCGAATTGGAAACAATGGTGCCGCACCCCACGTTTCCGATCCGGCACCACATTCACGCCGGATCAAGGACAATACAGCGCCCTGCATTGTTATCGCTTTGGCGCCAAATTCATCACAAACGCCGCTTTGTTCCGCCGCAACCGCGGGGGACGCCGAATCACTTTTCGTTTACCAGAATGGACCTGCGCATCACGCCGCCCCCCGTCAAAGCCGCAAGCAGGGCAAGACGATATCCCGGGCGGGGGGGGCTGCGGGTTCGTGGGACCGTGATCTTTGCTGCGCCATACCTTTGCCCCGGGGCACTGGCCGCATGACGCAGCGGCGCGATTGCGTGGCGCAATGCGGCCATGCATATCTGACATGGCCTCAGATGCCCCGCGCTCCTTGCGCGATGACCCGAACACGTTTGCCCAAAGGCCCCCGGATGATCTTGCCTGCCTTGCCCCTTCTGGCCGCCGTGACCGGCGCGGTCTTTGCATCGGCCTTTCTGCGCGGCCTGACCGGCTTTGGGTTTGCGCTGGCTGCGGTGCCGATCTTGTCGTTGGTGATAGCGCCGGCCTCGGCGGTGGCGATTGCGGTGCTGCTGCAAGTGGCCATCGGGCTCAGCGATATGGTCACCCTGCGCGGCCTGTTTGACCGGGCCGAATTGCTGCGTCTGTCGCTGGGGGCCTTGCTGGGCACGCCGGTGGGCATCGCCGCGCTAAGCCTGCTCAGCCCCAATGCCAGCCGTATCGGGATTGCCGCCATCGTCTTGATCGGGCTTGGGTTTTTGCTGCGCCGCCCGACGGCACAAAGCCGCCCGCGCCCGACCTTGGCGGTGGGGGCCGGGCTGCTGGCCGGGGTGTTTTCCGGCATGGCCGCAATGCCCGGCCCGCCTGCCGTCGCCTATTTCCTGAGCACCGACACCCCGCCGCAGACCGCGCGCGCCTCGTTGATGATGTTCTTTTTCGTCGCGGCGCTGCTGGCGACGCCGGGGCTAGCCTTCGCCGGGGTAATTGATGCGCAGGTGCTGATCCTCAGCGCGGTCGCGTTGCCTGCGCTTTGGGCCGGGACCTGGGCGGGCACCGCCGCCTTCCGCCGCCTTGGGAACGGGCACTACCGCAAGATCGCACTGGCGATGATGGCGGCAATGGCGTTGCTGGCGGGCTGGCGCGGGATTGCCGCCTATCTTTGAACGCCGCCCAGCCGTGCCGCGACGCCGGCGGCGCAAAACGCGATCAACCCCTCCAGATCGCCGCCCTCCTGCCCACCGCTGAGCGCGGCAATCCGCCAGCGCGAGGTCAACAGCGCCAGCATCGCCGAAATCGCATAGACATAGCATTCCGCCACCGCCGCAGGTTCCGCCTGCGGATACACCCGCCCAAGCTCGACAACGAAGCGCCGCGCGGTCGGGTCGAAATGTTGCTGCGCCAGCCCCTGCCAGCGCGGGTCCGACGACACCATCGCCACCAGCCTTGCATAGGCCAGCCATTGCGCCCCCCCTGCCTCGGCGCGCGCGACATAGGGGCCGATGAACGCGCGCAGCAGCGCCGCCGCATCGGCGCCCGCCCCGGGCTCTGTCGCCGCCTGAACCTCGGCCAGTGCCTGCAGACGTGCGGTGCTCAGTTCATCCGCCCGGCGCGCCACCACTTCTGCGAACAGCGCCTCTTTGGTGCCGCCATGATGGCTGACCAACCCCACCGGAACTCCGGCCTCGGCGGCGATGTCGCGCATCGTGGCGGCGTCGAATCCTCCGCGGGCGAAAACCCGCTCTGCCGCGTCCAGAATCCGCGCACGGCTTTCCAAAGCCCGCTGTGACGGCGCCCTTTGGCGTTGTTTTTGTTTGTCTTCTTCGATGCTCATAAATTTATCTTGCCTTATATTGAACGCTTGTTCAATCTAAACAAGACGCATCCGGGGAGGGATGCACGGGAGGATGACCATGCAAGAGACCGAGGGCAAGTTTGCCCTGATCGGTGCAGGCCCGATGGGTCTGGCCGCCGCCAAGGTGCTGCGCGAACAGGGGATCGCATTTCAGGGGTTCGAACTGCATTCCGATGTCGGTGGGCTGTGGGATATTACTGCGCCGCGCTCGACCATGTATGACAGCGCACATCTGATTTCGTCCAAGACGATGACCGAATTCACCGATTACCCGATGCGACCGGAGGTGGCCGAATACCCCAGCCACCGCGAGATGGCGCGCTATTTTCGCGACTTCGCCGATCATTACGATCTGCGGCGCGATTACATCTTCGGCACCGAGGTGACGCGGGTCGAACCGCTGGGGGCCAGCGGTGCGGGCTGGCGGGTCAACTGGCGCGATGCCGAGGGCCCGCATGAGGCGGTGTTCGCGGGCGTGCTGATCGCCAATGGCACCCTGTCCGAGCCGAACATGCCCAGCTTCGAAGGGCATTTCGATGGCGAATTGATCCATTCCTCGGATTACCGTTCGGCCGCACAGTTCCGCGACAAGCGGGTGCTGGTGGTGGGCGCTGGCAATTCCGGCTGCGACATTGCGGTGGATGCGATCCACCACGGGCGCAGCTGCGATCTGTCGATGCGGCGGGGCTATTACTTCGTCCCGAAATACGTCTTCGGACGACCGGCGGATACGCTGGGCGGCGCGGTGCGCCTGCCGATGGCGCTCAAGCGGATCGTCGATGGCACCTTGCTGAAATGGTTCGTCGGTAACCCGCAGAAATACGGCTTTCCGAAACCCGATTACAAACTCTATGAAAGCCACCCGGTGGTGAATTCGCAGGTGCTGTTCCATGCCGGGCATGGCGATCTGAAGATCCGCCCCGACATTGCGCGGCTGGATGGCAAGACGGTGCAGTTCAAGGATGGCACCCGGGCCGAGTATGACATGATCCTCGCCGCCACCGGCTACAAGCTGCATTACCCGTTCATCGACCAGACGTTGCTGAACTGGCAGGGCAACGCGCCGCATCTGTATCTGAACGCGATGCATCCCGAACGCGACGATCTGTTCGTTCTGGGCATGGTCGAGGCCTCGGGGCTGGGCTGGCAGGGCCGCCATGAACAGGCCGAGATGGTCGCCCGCTATATCGCCGGGCTGCGCGCGGGCACACCGGCGGCGCGGGCACTGCAGGCCGAAAAGGCCGCCGGGTTCGAGCGGGCAACCGGCGGCATGGCCTATCTGAAGCTCGCACGCATGGCCTATTACGTCGATAAGGCCACCTATCGGCGCGCGGTGACCGGCTGGATCGCCCGGTTGAAGCACGCCGCCCCGCACAGCCACCCGCGCAAGGCCGCATCATGACCGGCGTTGACGAGGTCGTTCTGAATTTCAGCCCTGTCACACTCAATCTGCTGAACGCCATTCTGGGGATCGTGATGTTTTCCATCGCGATCGACCTGAAACCTTCGGATTTCGCGGCGCTGCGGCTGAACCCGAAACCGCTGGTCGTCGGGCTGTTCGCGCAATTCGTGGTGTTGCCGATGGTGACCTTTGCGCTGGTCTGGATCGCTGCGCCACGCCCCTCGATCGCGCTGGGGCTGATTTTGGTCGCGGCCTGCCCGGGCGGCAATATCTCGAATTTCATCACCCATCGCGCGGGGGGAAATTCGGCGCTGTCGGTGTCGATGACGGCGGTCGCGACGGTGGCGGCGATCTTTTTGACGCCATTCAACATCGCGTTGTGGGGCGGGCTTTATCCCCCCACCCGCGCGATCCTGCGCGAGACCCATATCGACCCGCTTTCGGTGGCGGTGACCGTGGGGTTGATGCTGGTGTTGCCGCTGGTGGCGGGGGTGGCGTTGAACCTGCGCCGCCCGGATCTGACGCTGCGTATCCGCCTGCCGTTGCAACGGGTGTCGATGGCCATTTTCATCGGCTTTGTCGGTCTCGCGCTGGTGGCGAACTGGGCCTATTTTCTGGGCTTCGCGGGGGCCATTGCCGGGCTGGTGGTGGTGCATAATGCGCTGGCCTTTGCTGGCGGCTGGGGCGTCGCCTGGCTGGCGCGGCTGTCGGAATACGACCGGCGCGCGGTGACCATAGAGACCGGAATTCAGAACTCCGGCCTTGGTCTGGTGCTGATCTTCGCCTTCTTCGGGGGGCTGGGCGGCATGGCCATCGTCGCCGCTTTCTGGGGCATCTGGCACGCAATTTCGGGCGGCACGCTCGCCTGGGTCATGTCCCGCACGGAGGCCACACGATGAGCCGCATTCTGATTACCGGCGCCAGCGGCATGATCGGCCGCGTTCTGGTCGCCACCCTGGCTGCCGAGGGCGCGCATCAGGTCCTTGCCACCGATCTGGCCCCGGCCCCCGATCTGCCCGCGGGCGTGGCCTTTCACCGGATGGACGTGACCGGCGACGCCCCCGCGCGGGTGATCGCCGAAACCCGCCCCGAGGTGGTGGTGCATCTGGCCTCTATCGTGACGCCGGGCCCCGGGATGGGTCGGGATCTGGCCTATCGTGTCGATGTCGTGGGCAGCCGCAACGTGCTGCGCGCCGCGCAGGACAATGGCGTGCGGCGGCTGGTCGTCACCTCGTCCGGGGCGGCCTATGGCTATCATGCCGACAACCCGGTGCCCTTGCGCGAAAGCGATCCGGTGCGCGGCAACCTGGAATTTCCCTATTCCGACCACAAGCGCCAGGTCGAGGACATGCTGGCCGCCGCGCGCTCCAGTCATCCGGCGCTGGAACAGGTGGTGCTGCGGGTCGGCACCGTGCTGGGACGCGGCACCGACAACCAGATCACCGCGCTCTTCCGCAAAGCCCGCCTGCTGGCGGTGATGGGCAGCGACAGCCCCTTCGTCTTCATCTGGACCGAGGATCTGGCCCGCATCCTGACCCGCGCCGCGACCGACGGCCCGCCCGGCATCTATAACGTGGCAGGCGATGGCGCGCTGGGGATCGCCGATCTGGCCGCGCGTCTGGACAAGCCGGTTCTGCGCCTGCCCGCCTGGGCATTGCGCGCCGCGCTGGCGCTGGCGCATCCGCTGCGGCTCAGCCGCTATGGCCCCGAACAGGTGCGGTTTTTGCAATACCGCCCGGTGCTCGACAATACGGCGCTGAAACGCGACTTCGGCTATCAACCGCAGAAAACCAGCGCCGAGGTCTTTGAATTCTGGCGCCGCGAGGCCGGGCTGTGAGCGCCCGCGCCCATCAACCCGTCGCAGTGATCTCGGGCGGCAATGGCGGGCTTGGGCGGGCGCTGGCGGCGGGTCTGCGCGCGCAGGGCTGGCGGCTGCATCTGATCGACCGCCATTTCGACGCCGCGCAGGACGCCCCCGATCAGCAGTTGCACCGCTGCGATCTGACCGATGCCGCCGCACGCGAAGCCTGTTTCGCGCGGATTCTGGCCCGCGACCCACGCCTTGATCTGGTCATCTACAACGCGGGCATCACCCAGATCGGGCCGGTCGAGGCGTTGGCCGAAACAACCCATCGTCAGGTGTTCGAGGTGAATTATTTCGCCGCCTGCGCGATGGCCCGGGCATTCCTGCCCACGCTGCGCCAAAGCCGGGGCACGCATCTGGCGATTTCCTCGGTCGCGGGGTTCGCGCCGCTGTATCAGCGCGCGGCCTATGCCGGATCAAAACACGCGCTGGACGGGTTTTTCAAATGCCTGCGCGCCGAAGAGGCACGTCATGGCGTGCGCGTGCAGATCGCCGCGCCGTCGTTCATCGCCACCAATCCCGGCCGCCCCGAAACCACCGCAGAAGGTATCGCGCGGCCCGGGTCGGCCCCTGACGGGGTGGATTACATGTCCCCCGAGGCCGCCGCGGCACAGATCCTGCGGGGCCTTGCGCGTGGGCATGCGATGATCCCCGTGGGTCGGGTTGCGCGGCTGGCCTGGTGGCTGAATCGCGCGGCCCCCGGGCTGATGCACCGCGCGATGATGCGCAGCGTCGCGCGGTCTCGCACCTGCTGAGCCAACGGGCGGAACGCCCCGCCGCACAATCCGGCCCTTGTTGCCCGCGCAAAACGCGCTAGGCTGCGCCGGGGAGCAAAAGAACACATGTCACAATCGGTCGTTTCTGATCCGTCCCGGCAACTTGCCGGAGCCCGCATTCTTGTGGTCGATGACGAACCGGGCATGCGCCACTTTCTGGTCAAGACCTTGCAGCCGCTGTGCCTGCACGTCGATGAGGCCGATACCACCGAGGCGGCGCAGCACTGCCTGCGCGCGCAGCAATATGATGTGATGATCCTCGACAATGTGATGCCGGGTCAGAAGGGGCTGGACTGGCTGGCCGAACAACGGCTGGCGGGCGGGTTTACCGACACGATCATGATCACCGCCCATGCCGACCTGCAGACCGCCATCGACGCGCTGCGGGCGGGGGTGTCGGATTTCGTGCTCAAACCCTTTCGGTCAAGCCAGATCTTGAACGCCCTGCGCCGCTGTCTGGAGATTGCGCAGCTGCGGCGCGAAAATCGGCTGCTGCGGCGCGAACTGGAAAAGGGCGATCTGGGGCACAAGCGGCGGCATACGCTGATCGGCCAGTCGGCGGCCATCGCCGAGGTCCGCGCACTTCTGGAACGGGTATCGGGAATTTCGACGCCGGTTCTGATCACCGGGGCCTCGGGCACCGGCAAGGAAGTGGCCGCGCGGCATCTGCACCATGCCTCGGAGCGGGCCGAGGCCCCCTTCGTGGCGATCCAATGTGGTGCGATCCCGGCCGAGATGATCGAGGTCGAACTGTTTGGCCACGCGCCCGGGGCGGTCCCCGGCGCCCCCGCCGGACGCGAGGGGTTGCTGGCCTCGGCGCAGGGCGGCACTGTCTTTCTGGATGAGGTGACCGAGCTGGGCCCCGCCGCCCAAAGCGCGCTGTTGCGGGTGCTCGAAGACGGCGTGATCCGCCCCGTCGGCACCGAACGTCATGTGCAGCTGGATCTGCGCTTCGTCATGTCGGCCAGCAAATCCCTGCATGATGCGGTGCGTCAGGGCCGGTTTCGCGAAGATCTGCTGTTTCGGATCAATGTGCTTGAAGTCGCAATGCCACGGCTGGCGGATCGCGGCACGGATATCATGGAACTGGCCGAGCTGTTCGTGGACGAAATCGGTGCGCGGCTGCAATTGCCCCCGCCCGAGTTTACCCCCGCGGTGCGCGCCGCCCTGCTGCGCCACGACTGGCCCGGCAACATCCGCGAGCTGCGCAATTTCATCGAACGCGCCCTGATCTTTGGCCGCTTTCCGTTGGAAACCCTGGCGCCGCCCGCCAGCACCGGACAGATCGCGCCCCTGGAAGAGGTCGAGCGGCGCGAGATCTTGCGCGCGCTGGAAACGGTGGGCGGCAACCGCAGCGAAGCGGCGCGGCGTCTGGGCGTTTCGCGCAAGACCATCGACCGCAAATGCGCCGCCTGGGGGCTGTGAGCATGGCGCGCGGGCGGCCATGGATGCGTTCGGTCCGGGTTCGGTTGCTGGTGATAGCGCTGTTGCCAATGCTGGTGCTGCTGCCGCTGATGCTGGGCGGCACGATGTGGCGCTGGTCTGGCAAGATCGACGATCTGCTGATCAACAAGGTGACCGGCGATCTGACCATCGCCGATCAGTATCTGGCCCGGCTGATCGACATTTCAGGCGAGCGGGTTGATGCGGTGGCGCGGTCGGCAGCGCTGCGCACCGCGCTCGACAATGGCCAGAGCGCCGATTTTCTGGCGGCAGAGCGGCAACGGCTGGGGCTTGATTTCCTCTATGTCACCGCAGACCCCGCCACGCGTTGGCCGGTGATCGACAGCGCGTTGAACGGCACCTGGCGCAGCGCGGTCGATATTCTGGATGCCGCCCAGATGCAGGCGCTGGTGCCCGGTCTGGCCCCACGCGCCGCAATCCCGCTGGTGCCGACACGGGCAGCCGTGCCCACGGAACGCGCCGCCGAAACGCGCGGCATGATCATTCATTCCGCAGCCCCGATCGCCGTGCCAGGCCAGCCCCCCGCCGCGTTGGTCGGCGGGCTGCTGCTGAACCAGAACCTCGATTTCATCGACACGATCAACGCGCTGGTCTACCGCGATCAAAGCCTGCCCGAGGGCAGCCAGGGCACCGCGACGCTGTTTCTGGACGATGTGCGGGTGTCCACAAATGTGCGCCTGTTCGAAAACGTCCGCGCGCTTGGCACCCGCGTTTCGGCGGCGGTGCGCGCCAAGGTGCTGGGCGCGGGTGCAGTCTGGCTTGATCGGGCTTTCGTGGTGAACGACTGGTATATCTCGGCCTATGAACCGATCCTCGACAGCCGGGGCGCGCGGGTCGGCATGCTGTATGTGGGTTTTCTTGAAGCGCCGTTCCATCAGGCCAAACAGACCTCGGTGATCGCGCTGTCGATCGCATTTCTGGTGATCACCGCGCTGTCAGTGCCCATTTTCCTGCGATGGGCGGGGCATATCTTTCGCCCGCTGGAAAGCATGACGCGCACCATCGCGCAGGTTGAGGCCGGGGACCTGACCGCGCGCAACGGCCCCGGCAATGGCGCGGGCGAGATTGCGCAGGTCGCCGGTCATCTGGATGGCCTGCTGGACCAGTTGCAGCAGCGCGACCGCGAATTGCGGCTGTGGGCCGAAAGTCTGGAAGCCAAGGTCGAGGATCGCACCGCCGATCTGCGCGAGGCGAACCAACGTCTGGAACGCACGACAGAGCGGCTGATCATGTCGGAAAAACTGGCCGCCGTGGGCGAGATCACCGCCTCGGTCGCACATGAGATCAACAATCCGCTGGCCGTAATTCAGGGCAAT
>JAQTYE010000111.1 GCA_028749255.1 Paracoccaceae bacterium
GGGTGACGATGGATGTCGGGTTTTACTATATGGCCAATGCGGCGGGGCGGTTGCTGGGCACGGCGCTGTCGGGGCTGAGCTATGGTCTGGTTGGGCTATGGCTGTGTCTGGCGACCTCGGGGGGGATGGCGGCGCTCAGCTGGCTGTCGGTGCGACGGCTGCGCGATCTGCCGGCGCTGTGAAGACGCCTGGTGAGCGGGCCTTGCATCGGCCCGCCAGCCCGCCCATGATCGCGCCAACCCGGGGGGCGGAATGGACGGTGCGACACCACAACAGGCAACGGATCTGACGCCCGCCGAGGCCGATCTGGCCTATCTGGCGACCACGCCCAAGGCGCACAGGCGCCGCTTTGCCCAGGTGCTGACCCCGCCGGATTGCGCCGCCGAGATGGCCGATTGGGTGGCGGCCGGGGCGCCGCAAACCCTGCTTGATCCGGCGTTCGGAACCGGCATTCTGGCCCGGGCGGTCACCGCGCGCTGCCCCGAAATCCGGGTAACGGGATACGAGATCGACCCGCAGATCGCGGCGGCGGGGCAGGTGGCCTGCGCGGGAATGACGCTGGATCTGCGCGCCGGTGATTTTCTTGACACCCCGCCTGACCAACAGTTCGACGCCGTGATCGCCAACCCGCCCTTCTTGCGGCCGGGCGCGGGCACCGCGCTGCGCGCACAGGTCCGCGCCACCGCCGCGCGGCTAGGTGTGCCGCTATCGGGGCTGACCAATGCCTATGCGCTGTTTGTGTTCGAGGCGCTTGCGCGGTTGGCGCCGGGCGGGCGCGCGGCCTTCTTGTTGCCTGCGGAATGGGCAAATGCCAATACCGGCGCGCCGTTGAAAGAATTCCTGATTTCAGGTGGTTATCTGCGGAAGTTAATCTATTTTTGTGCCTTGAACCCGGTGTTTGATCGCACGCTGACCACCGCCTCTCTGGTGTTGTTGCAGGCCCCGCGTCCGAACGAGGCGGCCCCAGAGACGATCCCCGCGCGATTTGTGCCTGCGGACGGCGCCCCCGCGCGCGACAGTGTGCTGGATCTGGCCGAGCTGCGCGCCGCGCCGAAATGGGACGCGCTGATCCGCACGGGGCGACAGGCGGTGCCTGCGGGGTTCGTGCCTTTGGGCGCGCTGGCGGCAACCCGGCGGGGTATCGCCACCGGGGCGAACGGGTTTTTCCACCTGACCGCGCCGGACGCCGCCGCACGCGGGCTGCGCCCGGCGCAGCTCTTGCCCTGCGTGGCCAAGGCAGGCGATGTGGCGGGGCTGCGCTTCAGCCATGCCGATTTTGCAGCGTTGGAGGCCAGCGGGCGACCGACCCGGTTTTTCGCGCCGCAACACCCGTTGAACGGGGCCGAGGAGGAGTATGTGGCCCAAGGGGCTGCGGAGGGGCTGGACCAGCGGTTCCTGACCCGCAACCGCACGCCCTGGTATGCGCCCGAGCGGATCTATCTGGCGCCGATCTGGGCCGCCACATTCGGGCGCGGACAGATGCGGTTCATCCTGAACGAGGCCCGCGTCTGGCAGCTGACCGCGTTCCACGGGCTGTTCCCGATCCGCGATGACGTCGCGTTCCACCGTGCTTTGGTGGCTTGTCTGAATTCCGCGCCGGTGCAGGATCTGATGCGGGGCAGCCTGCGGATCTATGCGCGCGGGTTGCAAAAGCTGGAACCGCGCGATCTGCTGGAAATTCCGGTGCCTGATCTGCGCGCGCTTGGCCCTGCACGGTTGGCGGCGCTGGGGCGGGCCTTGGTGAGCCTGGAGGCCGGGCGGCGCGGGGCAGAGGCGCGGTTGGCGGCGCTGGTGATGGAGACGGCGGCGGTCGTCGCGGCGGGTAAGGACATGGGGAAGGACATCGAATGAAGCTGTTGCGTTTTGGGCCGGATGGGGCAGAAAAACCGGGCCTGCTGGATGCCGAGGGCACGATCCGCGATCTGTCGGGGGTGGTGGATGATATTGGCGGTGCGGTGTTGTCTGACGCGGGTTTGGCGCGGCTGGCTGCGCTCGATCCGGCCACGCTGCCTGCGGTGGCGGGGGATGTGCGGCTGGGGGCGCCGGTTGCAGGGGTGGGCAAGCTGATCTGCATCGGGTTGAACTATGCCGATCACGCCGCCGAAGCGGGCATGGCGGTGCCGCCCGAGCCGGTGATCTTCATGAAGGCCACCTCGGCGATCTGCGGCCCCAATGACGCGACGCAGATGCCGCATGGTTCGGAAAAGCTGGACTGGGAGGTCGAACTGGCGGTCGTGATCGGCGCGCGTGCGAAATATGTCAGTGAAGACAAGGCGATGGATCATGTCGCGGGCTATATGATCTGCAACGACGTGTCCGAGCGTGCGTTTCAGGCCGAACGCGCCGGGCAATGGACCAAGGGCAAAAGTCACGACACGTTTGCGCCCTTGGGCCCGTGGCTGGTGACCCGCGACGCGGTGGCGGACCCGCAGGATCTGCGGCTTTGGCTGCGGGTGAATGAGGATATTTGCCAAAACGGCAGCACCGCGACGATGGTTTACGGTGTGGCCCATCTGGTCAGTTACCTGAGCCAGTTCATGACGCTGTATCCGGGCGATGTAATCTCGACCGGCACGCCTCCGGGTGTTGGCATGGGGATGAAGCCGCCGCGCTATCTGCGCCCCGGCGATGTGGTTGAACTGGGCGTCGAGGGCTTGGGTGAACAGCGGCAAGTCGTGGTTGCGGCATGAGCGGCCAGGCGGCGTTTGATCGGCTGAAGTCTGGCGAGGCGGCGCGCAAACGCGATTTCGGGCTGGAGGCGCGGCGCGCGGCATTGCGCGCGCTGGCCGCCTCGATCCGTGCGCACGAGGCCGAAATCATGGCCGCGCTGGCGCAGGATCTGCACAAGCCTGCGGTCGAGGTGCGGCTGACGGAAATTCTGCCGGTGCTGGCCGAGATCCGCCATACGCTGCGGCATCTGCGCGGCTGGATGCGGGTGCGCGGCGTGTGGCCCACGCTGGCGATGCTGGGCACGCGTGCGCGGCTGCGCCCCGAACCCAAGGGCACCGCGCTGATCGTGGCGCCGTGGAATTACCCGCTGAGCCTTGCGCTCGGGCCTTTGGTGTCGGCGCTGTCGGCGGGCTGTGCGGCGGTGATCAAACCGTCCGAAATGGCGCCCGCGACGGCGGCGGTGGTCGGGCGGATCGTGGCCGATCTGCCGCCCGGTCTGGCCGAGGTGGTCGAGGGCGGGGTCGAGACCGCGACCGAACTGCTGGCGCTGCCGTTTGACCATATCTTCTTCACCGGCTCACCCGAGGTGGGCAAGGTGGTGATGGCTGCGGCGGCGAAACATCTGGCCTCGGTCACGCTGGAACTGGGCGGCAAATCGCCCGTCATCATTGGCCCCGGCGCCGATCTGAAACGCGCGGCCCGGATGATCGCCTGGGGCAAGTTCGCCAACGCGGGCCAGACCTGCATTGCGCCCGATCATGTGTTCGTGCCGCACGCGCAGCAGGCGGCATTTCTGGCCGCGCTGCGCGCACAGATCGCGGCGATGTATGGCGCCGATCCGCAGGCCTCGGGCAGTTTCGCGCGGATCATCAACGCGCGCCATTTCGCGCGGCTCGCGGGGCTGTTGCGCGATGCGCAGGGGCAGGGCGCGACGGTCGCGCAGGGCGGCGAGATGCGCGAGGGCGACCGCTATATGGCGCCGACCGTGCTGACCGACACCCGCGCGGGGATGGAGGTCGAACGTCAAGAGCTGTTCGGCCCGATCCTGCCGGTGATCGGCTATGACGATCTGGCCGCGGTGATCGACCGGATCAATGCCGGGCCCAAGCCGCTGGCGCTCTACGTCTTTGAAAAAGATCGGGCGTTCATCGAAAACGTGACCGCGCAGACCAGTTCCGGCGCGGTGGGCATCAATGTCACGCTGGCGCATTATCTGCACCTGAACCTGCCGTTTGGCGGGATCGGAAATTCGGGTCTGGGGGCGGCGCATGGCATCTGGGGGTTCCGGGCGTTCAGCCATGAAAAGCCGGTTCTGGAAGATCGGTTTTCATCGCTGGCGCTGCTGATGCCGCCCTATTCGGGCGCCAAGGACCGGCTGGCGCGGTTGGTGCAGCGGCTGCTGGGCTAGCCATTCCCGCGGCGCATGGCGGCCATTTGGTGGTTGGCGGGGCTTGCCGCGGCGCGGCAAATCCCCCAAGCAGGCACAAAAAGGGGGCGCGCGATGAGCAACACGAACACCGGGGCCGGGCAGGCCAAATCCGCGTCGCGCTGGATCGGTCTGGCGGTGCTGGCTTTGCCGCCGCTGTTCTGGGCGGGCAATTTCATTGTGGCGCGGGGCGCGCGTGGCGATGTGCCGCCGGTGACCCTGGCGTTTATTCGCTGGGCGATTGCGCTGCTGTGCCTGCTGCCCTTTGCCTGGCGGTATATCCGCCGCGACGCGCCCTATTACCGGGCGCACTGGCGGCAGGTTCTGGCGGTGGGTATCCCCGGTGTGACGGCGTTCAACACGCTGGTTTATCTGGGGCTGCAATACACCACGGCGACCAACGGGATGTTGCTGAACTCGACGATTCCGGTGCTGATCTTGCTGCTGGGGGCGCTGATCTGGGGGCGGCGGATGGTGGCCACGCAGGTGCTGGGGCTGGTGGTCTCGACGCTGGGGGTGGCCGTTGTGATCTTGCACGGCGATTGGGCGCGGTTGATCGCGCTGGAGTTTTCGCGCGGCGATCTGATCATCTTTGTCGCGATGGTGTTCTGGGCGTTTTATACGCTGGGGCTGACGCGAGTGCCGGCCTCGGTCAACAGGCTGGGGTTGTTGACGGTGCAGGTGGCGCTGACGCTGGTGCTGCTGGCACCTTTCGTGGTGTGGGAAATCCGCGCGGGCCATGTGCCAAGCTGGAGCCCGGCGGCGATCGGCGCGATGATCTATGTCGGCATTGTGCCCTCGGTTCTGGCGACGCTTCTGTATATGCAGGGCGTGGCGATGGCCGGGCCTGCACGGGCGGGGCAGTTCATTCACCTGCTGCCGGTTTACGGCGCGGTGCTGTCCACGCTGTTTCTGGGCGAGGTGCTGCATCCCTATCACGCGGCGGGGTTCGGGCTGATCCTTGCGGGGATCGTGCTGGCCGGGCGCAAATAAGCGCAGGTCCCCAAGCCCCGCGCGCCCCACACGGCCCTTGCATTACCCGGCCAATCGCCTATAACGCGCGGACTTCCGCATTCATGTGACCCGGCGGAGCCTCTCGTGGTGGGGCGCGGAAGACCTAATCCCACCTATGAAGCCGCCTTGCAAACAGGAGCACACATGCCGCTTTACGAGCATGTCCTCATTGCGCGTCAGGATCTGTCCAACGCGCAGGCTGAAGGCCTTATCGAACACTTCTCGACCGTGCTTGCGGACAACGGCGGTAAAGTCGTTGAAAACGAGTACTGGGGCGTGAAAACCATGGCCTACAAGATCAACAAAAACCGCAAAGGCCACTACGCCTTCCTGAAAACGGACGCGCCCGCCGCTGCCGTGCAGGAAATGGAGCGTCTGGCCCGTCTGCATGACGACGTCATGCGCGTGTTGACCATCAAGGTTGACGCCCACGAGGAAGGTCCCTCGGTGCAGATGCAAAAACGTGACGAGCGCAGCGAGCGCGGTGATCGTGGCGACCGCGGTGATCGCGGCGACCGTGGTGATCGTGGCGAACGCCGCGAACGTCGTTGATCTGAGAAGGAGCTAACCCATGGCGAACAAACCGTTTTTCCGTCGTCGCAAGGTCTGCCCGTTCTCGGGTGAGAACGCGCCGAAAATCGACTACAAAGATGTGCGTCTGCTGCAGCGCTACATCTCCGAGCGTGGCAAGATCGTTCCTGCCCGCATCACCGCCGTTTCGGCGAAAAAACAGCGCGAGCTGGCCCGTGCGATCAAGCGCGCCCGCTTCCTCGCCCTGCTGCCCTACGCTGTGAAGTAAGGAGAGGCCCCAATGCAAGTCATCCTTCTGGAACGTGTGGCCAAACTGGGCCAAATGGGCGAAGTGGTTTCCGTCAAAGACGGCTACGCCCGTAACTTCCTGCTGCCGCAGGGCAAGGCGCTGCGCGCCAACGACACCAATATCGCGTCGTTCGAAGCCCGCAAGCTGCAGCTCGAGGCGCGCAACCTCGAGACCAAGAAAGAAGCCGAAGTTCTGGCCGCCAAGCTCGACGGTCAGGTGTTCATCGTGATTCGCTCGGCCTCGGATGCCGGCGCGCTTTACGGTTCGGTCACCCCGCGCGACGCTGCTGATGCAGCCACCGCCGAGGGCTTCTCGGTCGATAAAAAGCAAATCGCGCTGAAAGCTCCGATCAAGGATCTGGGCCTGCACGAAATGCACGTGCGTCTGCACCCCGAAGTTGACGTGACCATCGTTCTGAACGTGGCACGCTCGACCGAGGAAGCCGAACTGCAGGCCTCGGGCAAGTCGATCCAGGAACTGGCCGCCGAAGCCGAAGCCGAAGCCGAATTCGAAATTGCAGAGCTCTTCGACGAGATGGGCGCCGCGAACGAGGACGGCGAAGACCTCTGAGTTCAGGGTTTTCGGAAAACATCAGCCGCGTCCCGAAAGGGGCGCGGTTTTTCATTGTGGGGTGCCTTGCCGTGTCTAGCGGGCAAAGAACGGGTCATCTGCATTCTTCAGGCCGCAGACATTGCCATCCGGGTCAAGAAACGCGCCAATCGTTCCCCAGTCATACTGCTTGCGTGTGACGGCGATGCCCTGCGCCTCCAGAAGCGCGGCGGCTTCCTCGACATCGGGCACATTGAACCGCAGCACCGTCGGATTCTCACTGCGGGATTTGCGCCGCTCCTGCGCTGCGCCGCCGGTTTCTATCATCAGATAGCCGTCACCGAACCGCAGACAACACAGGCCGGGTTTTTCAAACCAGACCGGCAGGCCAAGTTTGTCCCGGTAAAATGCCACACAGTCTGCATAACGCTCGGTGAACAGAATGATCCCGTGGTGTGTCACCAGATCGGCAAGCCGATCTGGCTGATCTGTGGCGGGATGGTGGGCTGTGCTGTGGGACATGGTGATCCTCCGGAGGGTGCCGGGGCAAATGTGCAGGCGGGGCCCGGAGTGTCAACCTTGGTGGAGCCAACCCATGAAAAAGCCGCCCCGAAGGGCGGCTTTCAATTCCCGAAGCGGGCAGGGCGGCTTACAGCTCGTCCAGCGCTTCAATGGCTTTTTGCAGGTCTTCTTTCGACACTTCCTTGTCGGTCACCGTGGCGCCCGAGACAACGAAATCGACAACCTTGTCTTCGAAGATCGGCGCGCGCAGTTGCTGTTGCATCTGCTGGTTTTGCTGCACGAATTCAAAGAAGGCGCGTTCCTGACCCGGGTATTGACGGGCCTGGTTCATCACGGCTTGGGTCATCTCGGCGTCAGTCACTTCGATCGCTTGCTTGCGGCCCAGTTCGGCCAGCAGCAGGCCCAGACGCACGCGGCGCTCGGCGAGCGATTTGTGCTCGTCGGTGGGTTCCACATTGGCGTGGTTGTGATCGTGAACTTCCGGGTTCTCTTCGTGCCACAGCTGATGCGCGATCGAGGCGGCCTCGGCGTCAACCAGCGACGGCGGCAGATCAAATTTCACCACGGCGTCAAGCTGATCCAGCAGGGCGCGTTTCATCACAGCGCGCGAGGCGCCTTTATATTCGGCTTCCAGACGCTCGGCGATTTGGCCTTTCAGCGCAGCCAGATCTTCGGCGCCGAATTTCTTGGCCATCTCGTCGTCGATCTCGGCGGCTTTCGGCGCCTTGACCGCTTTCACGGTGCATTTGAACAGCGCGGCTTTGCCAGCCAGATGGGCGGCGCCGTATTCTTCGGGGAAGGTCACGTTGACTTCGACCGCTTCGTCGGCTTTGGCGCCAAGCAGCTGATCCTCAAACCCCGGAATGAACGAGCCCGAGCCGAGCACGAGCGGGTAGTCCTCGCCCTTGCCACCTTCGAACGCCTCGCCATCGACGAAGCCTTCAAAGTCGATCACGACCTGATCGCCTTCTTTGGCTTTCGACCCCTTGCGGCGGTCTTCGAAATTTTGCGCGTTCTTCGCCAGGTTTTCCAGCGCCTCGGTCACCGCAGCCTCTTCGGCCTTGACCACCAGACGCTCCAGGGTGACGCCCGACAGATCGACGTCGGGGATTTCCGGCAGGGCTTCGTAGGCGACGGTCACCACGACATCCATGCCGGGTTTCCAGGTCTCGCCGTCCTGCATCTCGATTTTCGGCTGCATCGCCGGACGGTCGCCCGATTTCTCGAACAGATCCGACATCGCGCCGTCGACGGCTTCTTGCATCGCGTCGCCCATCACGCGCTCGCCGAACTGCTTGCGCAGCATCGCCAGCGGCACTTTGCCTTTGCGGAAGCCTTTGATTTCGACTTCGGGCTGCGCTTCGAGGAGCTTCGCCGTGACTTTCTCATCCAGCTCGGCTGCGGTGATGGTGATCGCGTAGCCGCGCTTGAGGCCGTCGTTGAGGGTCTCGGTGACCTGCATGGGGTTTCCTCTGTCTCTAAAGGCCGCGCGCGCGGCCTCATCTATGAATTTCAGCCGCCCTTCTATTGGGCGCGGGCCTTGGTGGCAAGGCGAAAAGGGGCAGGGCCGGGGGGGATCGCGCAGGCGGCAGCTTGGGGGGATGTGGTGCGGGTGAAGGGACTCGAACCCCCACGCCAAAGGCGCCAGAACCTAAATCTGGTGCGTCTACCAATTCCGCCACACCCGCACTGGGCGCAGCTTTAGCAAGCTCTCGCGGCGCTGGGTAGGGGGGGCGTGAAAATACTCGCCAAAGGCGCGGATCGGGGGTAGTCTGGAAATAGATGGTTAACATGAATTGACCACAGGGCCTGCAAAGACGGGCCGAGGCATGAGAGCAGGATAACCGATGGCAAGAACGACCATGGGGCGCGCGGCCGGGGTATTCCCGGACCGTGGGCTGGATCAACAGGCAGATCTGCAAACCGATGTGGCGCTGTCGGGCGTGGCGCAAGGCACATTGGTGCTGACGCTCGATGGGGCCTTGCCGGTGGAATATCTGGCGGCGGGGGATCGGGTGATCACGCGCGGGGGCGCGCGCCCGCTGACGGCGGTCGTATCACGACAGGTGACCGGCAAGATGATCCGCGTGGCGCCCGGCGCTTTGGGCCATGACCGCCCCGAGCGGGCGCTGATTCTGGGCGGGCGCGCCGAGGTTCTGCTGCGCGACTGGCGGGCCCAGGCGCTGTATGGTCAGTCTCAGGCGCTGGTGCCGGTGGCGCGGTTGCTCGACGGTGGTTATATCACGCCCTGCGCCGGTCGGATGCGGCTGTTCGCGCTGCAGTTCGCGGCGGCCGAGGTGATCTATGCCGATGGCGTCGAGGTGGGGTGCACGGCGGCACAGGTGGCGGCCTGAGGGGCGCCCTTTACCTTCTTCTTGGCAAAAATACTCAACTGCCGCGGCAGGAACCAGATGCGCGTTCAAAGATTGAGCGCGCGAAACAGTTTGGGCAGTTCTTCGGGCAGATCTTCGGCGATCAGCCCGGGGCCATAGCTGCGGGCGGCGGCGGCGTGCAGCCAGGCGCCGGTGCAAGCGGCGTCAAACGGTGCGATTCCGCGCGCCATCAGCCCGCAAATCAACCCCGCCAGCACATCCCCTGACCCCGCCGTGGCCAGCCAGGGCGCGGCGTTTTCAGCCGTTGCATCATGCAGGGCTATGGCACCTGTGGGGGCGGCGATCACCGTGCGCGGGCCTTTGAGCAGCACAATTGCGCCCGCGCGCACGGCCGCGGTGTGGGTGATGTCCGCCGTGTCCGCGCCGCCCAGCAGCTGTGCGCCCAGATCGGGGAACAGCCGCCTGAATTCGCCCAGATGCGGGGTCAGCACGCAATCGGGGGTGAGTTGGGAAAACAGCAGCTGCGGGTCTTCGGCAAAAGCGCTGAGCGCATCGGCATCAAGCACACAGGGCCGTTTGCCCGACAACGCTGCGGGCGTCATTTCCTGTGCGCGCCGCAGCCCCATTCCCGGACCAAGGCAGAGCGCCGAAATCCGGTCGTCGCGCAGCATCCCGCGCAGGCAATAGCTGTCGGGCAGGGGGGCCAGCATGATCGCATTCAGATGGGCGGCATGTTCGGCCAGCGCGGGGGGCGGCGCGGCAATGGTGACCAGCCCTGCGCCCACGCGCAGCGCCGCGCGGGCCGCCAGACGCGCCGCGCCGCCCTGACCCACGCCACCCGACAGGATCAACGCATGGCCATGACTGTATTTATGGGCATCGGGCGCCTTGCCAAGGGCTGTGCGCATCTCGTCGGTCAGGGTGATGTGGCGGATCATGGCGCCTCCGGCGGGGATATTTCGGGCTGTGTTGAAGGGGTATAGAGGGCCCGGATGAGGAAAGGGTGAATCACAATCCGATTGGCGCGACGATGACCGGGATGCCATGGGCGCGCAACGCGGCATGGATCGGTTTTTCGCGGTGGAAGGTGACGGCAAGCGAGCAAGGTGCGGAGGGCCAGCTTTCGGTTTCGGGGCGCGCGTCGGCGTCCAGCCCCGAGGGCAGGTCGATGGCCACGCAGGGCGCGCCGCAGGCCGCGATGGCGGCGAAAATCGCGGCAAACCCGTCGAGCGGGCGGTTCAGCCCGATTCCGAACAGCGCGTCGATCACCAGATCGGGGTGGCCCAGATCGGGTTGTGGCGGCAGCGGGTGGACCGGGCCGATCCGGCGCCAGCGCGCGTGCATTTCAAAGGCGTCGGGCGGCATACGCGCCAGATCGCCATGAAAGAAGACAGTGACTTTCCAGCCGCGTCGCCGCAGCAGACGCGCCACGACAAAGCCGTCGCCGCCATTGTTGCCGGGCCCGCACAGGACCACGGCGCGATGTGGCGTCTCGGCGGGGGTGGCCAGCGCGGGCCAGGCCGCACAGATCGCCTCGACGACGCCCTGGCCCGCGCGTTCCATCAAGGCAAGCCCGGTGGTGGCGCCGCTGCTGATCGCGGCGGCCTCAGTGGCGCGCATTTGGGCGCTTGTCAGAATTTCTGTCATATTTTCGCTCTAATCGTTTTTAAATCGCCCGTTTTGAGTGCTGAATGCACAAAAAACAGGCGCACAACTTGGAATCCCGGCCCCCGCCGCGCCCTGTCCAGCCTAGCCGATTGCGAGCCCTGCTGGAAAGTGGTCAGACGGGGGCGGCAAAGACCTGATGGGGGAGTCGGCGGCATGAAAAAAGTTGAAGCGATCATCAAGCCCTTCAAGCTGGATGAAGTGAAAGAAGCGCTGCAGGAAGCCGGGATTCAGGGCCTTTCGGTGATCGAGGTGAAAGGGTTCGGGCGGCAAAAAGGCCATACCGAACTGTATCGCGGCGCCGAATATGTCGTGGATTTCCTGCCGAAAGTGAAAATCGAAATGGTGCTGCCCGACGAAATGGTCGATGCCGCCATCGCGGCGATCACCTCGGCGGCGCGCACCGAGAAAATCGGTGATGGCAAGATTTTCGTCTCTCCGGTGGAGCAGGCGATCCGCATTCGCACCGGCGAGACCGGCGACGACGCGGTTTAAGGTTTTTCGAAATACGGGGCCGTTCGGGGCCCGTGAACCCATGCTCAACGAAAGGGTACTGTGCAATGAGCAAAGTTAAAAAAGCTCTGGAACTGATGAAGGCGGAGGAAGTCGAATACGTTGACGTTCGCTTCACCGATCCGCGCGGCAAACTGCAGCACGTCACGCTGATCGCCGATCTGGTCGATGAGGACTTCTTCGAAGAAGGCTTCATGTTCGACGGCTCGTCGATTGCTGGCTGGAAGTCGATCGACCAGTCCGACATGAAGCTGATCCCGGATGCGTCGTCGGTCTATATCGACCCCTTCTATGCCGAAAAAACCATGTGCGTGCATTGCGTCGTGGTCGAGCCGGACACCGGCGAGGCCTATGATCGTTGCCCGCGTCAGGTGGCCCACAAGGCCGAAGCCTATCTGAAATCGTCGGGCATCGGCGACACCGCCTATTTCGGCCCCGAAGCCGAATTCTTCATCTTCGACGACGTGCGCTATTCGGTGACGCCGGCGAAAGTGTCCTACCAGATCGACGCCGAAGCGGCCGCCTGGAACACCGACACGCCGATGGAAATGGGCAACCTTGCGCACCGTGCCGGTCACAAGGGCGGCTACTTCCCGGTGAACCCGGTGGACGAAGCGCAGGATCTGCGCGGCGAGATGCTGTCCACGATGAAGCGCATGGGCATCAAGGTTGACAAGCATCACCACGAAGTGGCGACCTGTCAGCACGAGCTGGGCATGATCTTCGGTGGTCTGGTCGAGCAAGCCGACAACATCCAGAAATACAAATACGTGATC
>JAQTYE010000112.1 GCA_028749255.1 Paracoccaceae bacterium
GGAGGGTCAGGCAGATGCGCCGACTTTTCATCTGCCTGGCGATGACGCTGGCACTGGCCGCTTGCGGCGCGAAATCCACCTGGGCCCCGGATGCGGAGGTGCAACGCGCCGCCTATGTCTCGGGGGAACCGCCTTCGGTCACGCTTTATACCGTGATCGGGGCGACCTCGGGTGCGGGCGGGCACTCTTCGATCATGATCGACGGCTCGCAACGGGTGATGTTTGATCCGGCGGGCAGCTGGTATCATCCGTGGGTGCCCGAGCGGAATGATGTGCATTACGGCATCACCGAGAAGATGCGCAAATTCTACATCGACTATCACGCCCGCACGACTTGGGATGTGCTGGAGCAGAAGGTGCCGGTCACCCTGGCGCAGGCCGAGATGATGCGTGCCCGGGCCGAAGCCTATGGTCCGGTTTCCAAGATGATGTGTGCCAGCTCGACCTCGTCGATCCTGCGCGGCGTGCCCGGGTTTGAAAGCATTCCGCAGACCTTCTCGCCGATCCGGTTGTCAGAAGCCTTTGCCAAACTGCCCGGCGTGACCAGCAAGCTGAACCACGATGGCGATCCCGACAACAACTCGGGTGTGCTGATGATCCAGCAAGAGGAAGTGCGCTATCGCCCGGTGAACAGCGTCGATTGATCGGCGCGTGCGGCGGGTCTAACCCAGCAGATACAGCGCCAGATACAGCGCGCCAAGCCCGCCGCCAATTGCCGCCAGAACGTTGCGCGTGACGATGCCCACCAGCACCGTCGTGCAGGCCGCGATCAGCCGTGGTGGGTCAAAGGCGCCGCCCGTGGCACTGGGCCAGATCACCAAGGGGGCGACCAGACCGGGCAGCACCGCCACCGGCGTATAGCGCAGATAGCGCAGCGCCCATTCCGGCAGGGGGCGGTTGCCGATCAGCCCCAAAAACGAATAGCGCAGGATGAATGTGCCGATCCCCATCACGATGATGATCAGCCAGATTTCGGGTTTGCTGTAGTAGTCCATCACGCGCGCCGCCTTTGCATCCAGACCTCGACCTTCGCGCCGGTCACCATCGCCGCCCCTGCCGCGATCAGCAGTCCCAGCCCCGAGGGCAGAAACGCCAGCACAAGGGCCACGATCACCGACACCGCCGCTGCGGCGACATGGGCCAGTGTGCGCATCGCGGGCGCCAGCATCGCCAGAAAAGTGATCGGTGCCGCGAAATCCAGGGCGAATTCGGGCGGAATCGCCTGACCGATCACCGCGCCGACCCAAGTCGAGACGTACCACTGCGGGCACAGCGGCGTACAGACACCGGCATAATAGGCCAGCTTCTGCTGCAGGCTTTGTTTCGGGCGCGCCTCGTAATCCTGAATCGACAGGACATAGGCCTGATCCACCATGAAATAGGCGATCAGCGATTTGTGCCAGCTTGACGCGGTTCCCAGATGCGGCGCCAGCGAGGCCGAATACATCGCCATCCGCAGGTTCACCGCCAGCGAGGTCAGCAGCACCAGAATGACCGGGGCATGATCGCTCATCAACTGCACCGCGGTGAATTGCGAGGCACCCGCGATGACCAGGATCGAGAACCCCATCACCTCGGACAGGTTCAGCCCGGCTTCGGTTCCGGCCACGCCGAACAACAGGCCAAAGGGTACAATGACCAGCATGAAGGGCAGGCCTTGACGAAAGCCACGCCAATAGGCGCTAGAGCAGGATGTGGGGTCGGTCATGGATCGGCCAAGGTTGGGGCTTGTGCGGCAAGCGGTGTTGCGCCAGTCATAGGCCCGGCGCGGCAGCGATGCCAGCGTGGTATTGTAACGGGGGCAATGTGGCGATTGCAGGTCTGATCCTTGCCGGCGGTGTGGGGCGGCGTATGGGCGGGGCTGATAAGGCCCTTCTGATGTTGGCCGGGCGGCCCTTGGTGGCGCATCTGGCGGCGCGTCTGGGCCCGCAAGTGGACCTGCTGGCGCTGTCGGCCAATGGCGATGCGGCGCGGTTTGCGGCGCTGGGTTTGCCGGTGCTGACCGACGCGCCGGGCACACAGGGGCAAGGCCCCTTGGCGGGGGTTCTGGCCGGGCTTGACTGGGCGGCGGGGCAAGGCGCCACGGCGCTGGTCACGGCCTCGGTCGATACGCCGTTTGTGCCGCGCGATCTGGTGGCGCGGTTGGCGGCCGCCGCGCAGGGGCGCGCTGCGCTGGCGGTGTCGGACGGGCGCATTCATCCCACGGCGGCATTGTGGCCGGTGGCTGGGCGTGCCCGGCTGCGCGCGTTGTTCGATGCGGGGGAGCGGCGGCTGCGCGTGGTCTTGCACGGTGCCGCCGAGGTCACCTTTGACGCGACGCCCGATCCGTTTTTCAACATCAACACCCCCGAAGATCTGGATTGTGCGGCGGCGATTTGCGCAGGGCGCGCGCCATGAGCATCTGGATCGGCCACGGGCTACGCCCGGAACATCGCACCGCCGCCGCGCTGCTGTATTGGCAGGCCTTCGGGGGCAAATTGGGGCGGGTCATGGGCCCCGAACCCAAGGCGCTGCGTTTCATCGAGCGGGTGATGTCGGAGCGGCATGTGATCACTGCGTTTGATGCCACGGGGCAGTTGCTGGGGGTGATCGGCTATCGCACCCACGGCGGGTCTTTCGTGGGGGGGGATCGCCACGATCTGGCGGCCGTTTATGGCCGCGTCGGGGCGGCGTGGCGCAATGCCTGCCTGGCAGTGCTGGCCAGCGATCAAGAGGCCCGCGTGATGATCGTGGACGGGCTGGCCGTCAGCGCGACGGCGCGTGGCATGGGCGTGGGGGCCGCACTGATCGAGGCGCTATGCCGCGAGGCACAGGCACGGGGTTATCGCGAATTGCGGCTGGATGTGGTGGGCGAAAACCTGCGGGCGCGGGCGCTTTATGAGCGGCTCGGCTTTCAGGTCCAGCGCCGCAGCGACAGCCGCCTGACCGCGCTGATCTTCGGCTTTCACACCGCCTTCGTGATGGCGCGGACGCTGTAACTCAGTCGAAGGTGCCAGTCACCCGCCCCAGCAGCATGAAGGCGCGTGCGGTGCGGGTCTCGGCCAGTTCGGCCACTTCCTGATCCGAGGCATTTTTTTCGAATTCGGCAAAGGTCTTGTCGAATTGCCGCAAGAAATGATGCGCGGCATCGCGGAAGATCGTGTCGTTGCGCATCCGCCCGGCGGTCAGCGCCAGCGAGGATCGGTCGCGCACGCCACCCAGGGCGGCCACTTCGCGGCCACGTTCGCCTTGGGCGAACCGACGCCACAGTTCGGGGCGGGCGCGGTCGGGTTTCAGGTCATCCATATAGATGCCGTCCTGCGCCAGCAGGTTCAGCACGTCCTGCGCGGCGCGGATCAGTTTCGCCATGGTGCGATCTTCCAGCGCGCGGCGCAGCGCGCGGAACCCGTCGCGGTCTTCGGCATTGTCGGGGAAATTCATCGCGCGCACAAAATCGGCAACCGATACCGGGTTGGCCAGCGCATCGGCGGGCGTGCCAAGCGCCAATGCGGGCTGATCTTCGCCCGGGGGGCTCGGACGGGGCATCGCCAGCGCGGCCTTGCGGTCGGCCGAGGGTTGCGTCGCCTGCACGTCGCGGCGCGAGGTAAAGGTCGCAATCGCGGTTTCGGTCTGCCGCGCGGCCTGCGCGATTTCATCCAGCTTCTTTTCGACGTTCTGGCCGCTGCGCGCCTGATTCTGGTTCAGCCAGGCGCTGCGCATCGCCTCGACCGAGGCTTTCAGCGCCTGCGCCTCGGCACGCATCTCGCGCGCGGTGCGTGCGGTGACGGCCGCAACCCAGATCATGACGATTGGCAGCACGATGCCGACCACTGTCATCACAACGGACAGCGCATCGCCCCCCGATTGCGATGTGCCGCCCGGCATCAGGGCCCAGAACCCGCCCACCAACACCAGCCACGCCACGCTCAGCGCAAGCGCGATGGCCTCGGTCCGGCTCAGCCGCGACTCGAGGCTGGCAGGCGCGTGTGCGCCACCAGTCGTTGCAGGATCTGTCGGGGTCCGGTCCGGTTTCGCCAAGCGCATTCCGGGGGGAACCTTTC
This sequence comes from Paracoccaceae bacterium, assembly GCA_028749255.1. Taxonomy (GTDB): domain Bacteria; phylum Pseudomonadota; class Alphaproteobacteria; order Rhodobacterales; family Rhodobacteraceae; genus Rhodobacter. Next base: position 4,041 of record JAQTYE010000112.1, read on the forward strand.
TGGCCAAGGCCCGTCAGAGATAGCGGACCGAAAGAATTTCGTAGGCTCTGGTGCCGCCGGGTGTGCGGACTTCGACGCTGTCGCCTTCGTCCTTGCCGATCAGCGCCCGTGCCAGCGGCGATTTCATGTTCAAAAGCCCCCGTTCCAGATCGGCTTCGGCCTCGCCGACGATCTGATAGGTGCGCTCATCTTCGGTGTCTTCGTCAACCAGCGTCACGGTGGCGCCGAACTTGACCGAGCCAGAGAGTTTGGCGGTGTCGATCACCTCGGCCCGGCCCAGAATCGATTCCAGTTCCTTGATCCGGCCTTCAACAAAACTCTGCTTCTCGCGGGCGGCATGGTATTCGGCATTTTCAGACAGATCGCCATGTTCGCGCGCCTCGGCAATCGCCTTGATCACGGTCGGACGTTCCACCGATTTCAGGAGTTTGAGTTCTTCGTCGAGCACATCATACCCGGCGCGCGTCATCGGTATCTTTTCCATCGGAGGCCTTGGTCTGAACGGACAATTGTTTTCTTGTGTAAATCCGCGATGCGGGGCGGGTGTCAAGGGTCGGCCGCATTTTCGCGCGGATCTACGCCACCTGACATGCTGCGTGAGCGAAAGAATATTGCGCCCGAGCGCTGCGTCACAATTGCTTCGTTCCGTCAGGTAAGCTAGTCACGACACCGAGAGCACGCGCATAGCAAGCCGAAGGAGCCGAGGGATGTCGGAGATCGAACGCGAGTCGATGGATTATGATGTTGTGGTCGTTGGGGGCGGGCCGTCGGGTCTGGCGGCGGCGATCAGGCTGAAACAGATCGACCCCGAGCTGAGCGTCGTCGTGCTGGAGAAGGGCTCTGAAATCGGGGCGCATATCCTGTCGGGTGCGGTGCTTGACCCCTGCGGTCTGGACGCGCTGATCCCCGATTGGCGCGAGCGTGGCGCGCCTGTGAAGACCGAGGTCAAGAAGGACAACTTCTATATCCTCGGGCCGGCGGGTCATATCCGCATCCCGAACTGGCCGATGCCGCCCTTGATGAGCAACCACGGCAAATACATTGTCTCGATGGCGAATGTCTGCCGCTGGATGGCGGAGCAGGCCGAAGAGCTGGGCGTTGAGATCTTCCCGGGCATGGCCGCAAGCGCCATCGTTTGGGAGGGCGATCGCGTCGCGGGTGTCGTCGCGGGCGAGATGGGGCTGGAATCGGATGGCACCCCGGGCCCGAACTACGAGCCGGGGATGGAGCTGCGCGGCAAATATGTCTTCCTGTCCGAAGGCGTGCGCGGCAGCTTGGCCAAGGAAGTGATGGCCAAGTTTGACCTGTCAAAAGGCCATTGCCCGCAGAAATTCGGCCTGGGCATGAAGGAAATCTGGGAAATCGACCCCGCGAAACACCGCGAGGGGACCGTGACCCACACGATGGGCTGGCCGCTGGGCGGGAACGCAGGTGGCGGTAGCTTCATCTATCATCTGGAAAACAATCAGGTTTTCATCGGTTTCGTGGTCCACCTGAACTACGAAAACCCCTATCTCTATCCCTATATGGAATTCCAGCGTTTCAAACATCATCCACTGGTGGCGGACCTGCTGGAAGGCGGCAAACGCGTGGCTTATGGCGCGCGCGCGATTTCCGAAGGCGGCTGGCAGTCGATTCCGAAACTGGTTGCACCGGGCGTGGCGCTGCTCGGCTGTTCGGCCGGTCTGGTGAACGTGCCCCGGATCAAGGGCAACCATAACGCGATGCTGTCGGGGATTGCGGCGGCCGAAGCGGCGGCGGCGGCGATCAAGGCCGGGCGCGAGGGCGACGAGCTGTCGGCTTACGAGGCCGATCTGCGCTCGGGTCCGATTGCGGCAGACCTGAAAAAGGTGCGCAACGTCAAGCCGATGTGGTCGCATTGGGGGATGATCCCCTCGTTGATCCTGGGCGGTCTGGATATGTGGACCAACAACCTGTTCGGCTTCTCGCTGTTTGGCACGCTGAAACACGGCAAGAACGACGCGGCCCATACCGGCGAGGCCAAGGACTTCAAACCGATCGACTACCCCAAACCCGATGGCAAGCTGTCGTTTGACCGGCTGACCAACGTGGCGTTTTCCTTCACCAACCACGAGGAAAGCCAGCCCTGCCACCTGAAATTGAAAGATCCCTCGATCCCGATTTCGGTGAACCTCGCGAAATATGCCGAGCCCGCGCAGCGCTATTGCCCGGCGGGGGTTTATGAGGTGATCGGTGAAGGCGCCGACGCACGGTTCCAGATCAACTTCCAGAACTGTGTGCATTGCAAGACCTGCGATATCAAAGACCCGAGCCAGAACATCACCTGGACCACGCCCCAGGGCGGCGACGGGCCGAACTATCCCAACATGTAAGCGGCGATCCGGCGCGAAGCTGCGCGTCAAATCAGCGTGTAAAGCGATTTGCGGGGGGTGCATCAGGCGCCCCCCGCATTGCTTTGCCCGGACGCGGGGGATAGTTTCGGTGAAACGACAAAAAGGAATAGCCCGTGCCGCTTCGCCTTCCGCCCTTTCGCCCTGCTGTGCTGGCCGTTTTGCTGGGATTTGCGCTGGCCGCACCTGCGGCGGCCGATCTGGCGGGGCCTTATCTGGCGGCGCGCATCGCCTCCGGGTTGAATGATTACACGGCGGCGGCGGGCTATTACGCGCGGTTGCTGCAATCGGACCCTGACAATCTGGGGGTGCAGGAATCCGCGCTGATCGCGGATCTGGCGCAGGCTGATTTCGGCACGGCGGTGACACTTGCGGCCAAGATGGGCGCGCCTGCGGGCGGCAGCCAGGTCGCGGCGCTGACGTTGATCGCGGATGCGGCCCAACGCGAGGATTTTGCGACGGTCGTCAAGCTTTTGGACGATGGCGCCGAGCCCGGCCCTCTGGTCGCGGGGTTGGCGCGTGCCTGGGCGCTGGCCGGACAAGGCCAGATGTCAGAGGCAACGCGCGCCTTCGATACCATGGCGAAAGAGCCGGGCGTGGCGGCATTTGCCGCGTATCACAAGGCGCTCGCGCTGGCCTCGGTCGGCGATTACGAAGGCGCGGATCAGATCTTTTCGGGGGCGACCGGGCAGGTGTTGCGGGCCTCGCGCCGGGGTGTTCTGGCCCATGCGCAAGTTCTGTCTCAGCTTGAACGTGACCCCGACGCGGTGGCATTGATCGACGCGGTTTTCGGCACCGATCTGGACCCTGAACTGAGCAATCTGCGCGCCAGGCTCGAAGCCGGCGAAACCCTGCCCTTTACGCTGATCGGTGGCGCGCGGGATGGCATCGCCGAGGTCTATTTCACGCTGGCGTCGGCCCTGTCGAATGACGCGCCCGACACGTTCACGCTGATCCACGCGCGGCTTGCGCATTTCATGCGCCCCGATCACGCGGATGCCGTGTTGTTGACTGCCGCGATCTTTGAAAAGCAGGAACAATTCGATCTGGCGATTGAAACCTACACGCTGATTGCGCCCGACAGTCCGGCGTTCAACGCAGCCGCCCTGGGCCGTGCAGAGGCGATGGTGCAGGCAGGCCGGACCGAGGCCGCGATCGAGGCGCTGGAACAGATCACCCGCGCCGCCCCCGACCTGCAAGGTGGCTGGATCGCATTGGGTGATACGCTGCGCCGGGAAAATCGGTTCAAAGAAGCTGCAACTGCCTATGACAAGGCGATTGCGCTGACCGGAACGCCGCAGCCCAAGGATTGGTTTGTCTGGTATGCCCGGGCCATCGCGCAGGAACGTTCCGAGCAGTGGAACAAGGCCGAACCCGGGTTTCGCAAGGCGCTTGAACTCAGCCCCGATCAACCCGCTGTGTTGAACTACCTTGGCTATTCCTATGTCGAGAAGGGCGAAAATCTGGATGAGGCGCTGGATATGATCCAGCGTGCCGTCGCGGCCCGCCCCGATTCCGGGTATATCGTCGATAGTCTGGGGTGGGCGCTGTATCGGTTGGGCCGCTATGATGAGGCCGCCGTGCAGATGGAGCATGCGGTGGAACTGGAGGCGGTGGACCCGCTGGTCAACGATCACCTGGGCGATGTCTATTGGGCAGTCGGACGCAAGCGCGAGGCCGAATTCCAGTGGCGCCGGGCGCTCAGCTTCGGCCCCGGCGACGATCTGGATATGGACCGGGTGCGTCGCAAGCTTGAGGTTGGTCTTGATCAGGTCCTGAAAGACGAAGGCGCGCCGCCGCTGAAGGCCAGGGGCGATGCCAAGAATTGAGACGCTGGCCCCGGCCAAGATCAACCTGACGCTGCATGTCACGGGGCAGCGGGCCGATGGCTATCATCTGCTCGACAGTCTGGTGACCTTCGCGCCGGTGGGGGACCGGCTGCTGATCGGCCCGGGCGCGGGACTGTCACTGATGGTGGACGGGCCAGAGGCGGCGGGCGTGCCTGCGGATGCCTCGAACCTCGTGCTGAAAATGGCCGCGCTGCTGCCCGCAGGGCATGGTGCCACGTTGCGCCTGCGGAAATACCTGCCCGCAGCTTCGGGGATCGGCGGCGGATCGTCGGATGCGGCAGCGGCGTTGCGGGGGTTGGCGGCGTTCTGGGGCCTTGTTGCCACTGACCTGCCTGCCCCTGACAGGCTCGCCGCGCTGGGGGCCGATATTCCGATGTGCATGATGCCCGAACCACTGCGTGCGCGGGGTATCGGCGCCGATCTGACCCCGGTTTCCTTGCCGCCCTTGCCCGCGATTCTGGTCAACCCGCGGGTCGAGGTGCCGACGCCCGCTGTGTTCAAGGCGCTGACGCAAAAACAAAATCCGCCGATGCCCGCGCAATTGCCGCCATTCGCTGACGCCCCGGCGCTGATCAGCTGGCTGGAACGGCAGCGCAACGATTTGCAGGCGCCGGCATGTGCCGTTCAACCGATCATCGCCACGGTTCTGGAGACGCTTCAAACCCTGCCGGGCGCCCGTCTGGCGCGGATGTCGGGCTCGGGCGCCACCTGTTTTGCGCTTTTTACGACGATGGCCGAGGCCGAAGCGGCGCATCACACCCTATGCGCCACTTGTCCCGCCTGGTGGAGCACCTGTGCGCTTCTGGGCGATCAGCGCGCCGCCGCCGCCCCGCAGGCGGTCTGATCTTCACCTTGGCAGAAATATCCTCGGGGGTCCGGGGGCAGACAGCCCCCGGCTTGGACCTTAGCGCACGCGGGCGACGACGAAATCGGCCAGATCGTCCAGCATGTCGCGCAGCGGATGCGCGGGCAGGGGTGCCAGCGCAGCGCGTGCGCGGTCGGCCCAGGCGATAGCTTCGGTGCGGGTGGCGTCCAGCGTGCCATGCGCGCGCATCAGCGCCATCGCCTGCTCCAGGTCGCCTTCTTGTTGCTGGCCCTTCGCGATGGTGCGGGTCCAGAAGGCGCGTTCTTCGGCACTGGCCTGCGCGACGGCCTTGATCACCGGCAGCGTCAGCTTGCGCTCGCGGAAATCGTCCCCGACGTTTTTGCCGATCACCTCGGTCGCGCCGCCGTAATCCAGCAGGTCATCGACCATCTGGAAGGCAATCCCCAGCGCGTCGCCATAATCGAACAGCGCGCGCACCTGATCCTCGGGCGCCCCCGCGATCACGCCGCCCACCTCGGTTGCGGCGGAAAACAGCGCTGCGGTCTTGCCGCGGATCACCTTGAGATAGATCTCTTCGGTGGTGCCCAGATCCTGCGCGGCGGTCAGTTGCAACACCTCGCCCTCGGCAATCACCGCCGAAGCATTGGCCAGGATGTTCAGAACCCGCATATTGTCGGTTTCGGTCATCAACTGGAAGCTGCGCGCGAACAGGTAATCGCCCACCAGCACGCTGGATTTGTTGTCCCACAGCAGGTTCGCGGTGGGGCGCCCGCGGCGTTGCTTGCTTTCATCGACCACGTCGTCATGCAGCAGCGTCGCGGTGTGGATGAATTCGACCGTAGCGGCCAGATGCACATGATAGGGGCCGTCGTATCCCAGCAACCGGTCTGCGGCCAGCGTTAGCATCGGACGCAGGCGTTTGCCGCCTGCCTCGACCAGATGCGCGGTCACTTCGGGGATCCGCGGCGCATGTTCCGAGGCCATCCGGTCGCGGATCAGTGCATTCACGGCGTCCATATCGGTGGCCAGCGCGGCGGCCAGACGGTCGTGCGGTTTTGCGGCCTTGTCGTCGAGGCTCATCATTCTTCCTTCCCGATCCCCCTCATCTCGACAGAGCGGCAGCTTGCCCGTAAGTGAAGGATTATGAAAGAGCTTCTGCGCACCACCGACCCGGTCAAAATGGCCCTCGCAACCGCCCTTCTTGCGGGCGAGGGTATAACGGCCTTTCAGATGGACGTCCACATGAGCATTCTCGAAGGCAGCATTGGTATTTTGCCGCGTCGCCTGATGGTGCATCCGCGTGACATGTTCATGGCGCAGGCCGTTCTGGCCGACAACCGGATCGAGTCGGATTGATGTTCGCGCCCGAGGATCTGACCCTGGACAAGTTTCTTGACGGGCGGTTGATCGTGGCGCAGCCCCGTCATGGCTATCGTGCGGCGATGGACCCGGTTTTGTTGGCCGCTGCCTGTCCGGCCACCGCCGGGCAATCGGTGCTGGAACTGGGGTGCGGTGCCGGGGTGGCCAGCCTGTGTCTGGGCTGGCGCGTGCCCGATCTGGTGTTGACCGGGCTGGAGTTGCAACCCGCCTATGCGCAGCTTGCGCGGGAAAATGCCGCGCGCAATGGCATCGCGCTGCAGTTGGTCGAAGGGGATCTGGCGCAGATGCCGGCCGGGTTGCGGGCACAAAATTTTGATCATGTCATCGCCAATCCGCCCTATTTCGCGGCCAGTGGCGGTACAGCGGCCACCGACCCCGGACGCGAAACCGCGCAGCGCGAAGCCACGCCTCTGGCGCGTTGGGTCCAGCAGGGGCTGCGGCGGCTGCGCCCGGGGGGCTGGATCACGATGATCCAGAATGCTGACCGGCTGCCCGATCTGCTGGCCGGGCTGGCGTTGGGGGGAGACAAGGCAGGCTGCAGTATCGCGGTGCTGCCGATCGCGCCCCGGGTCGGGCGCCCGGCGGGGCGGGTGCTGGTTCAGGCGCGCAAAGGGGGGCGCGGGGCGTTCAAATTGCTGGCACCGCTGGTGCTGCATGCGGCCCCCGATCATGCTGCGGATGCCGAAGATCTGAGCGATATTGCGCAAAACGTGCTGCGGCGCGGCGAAAGATTGCGCATATCGCTTTAAATCTTTCTCAAGATTTCGCGACTTAGCCTGAATTTGTGCAACTGGTTTGCGACAAACCCGTGACACGACTCAAAAACTGTGCTGCAATCAACCTATTCGCAACAGGAGAGGAGACTGCCATGTCGCTGAGTTCGCATATTACCGAACTTCGCAAGAAACATGAGGCATTGTCGGACGAGGTCGAAAAGGCGGCCCGTAGCCCCGGCTCTAGCGGCCTTCAGATCTCGAATCTGAAGAAGCAGAAACTCCGTATCAAGGAAGAAATCAGTCGTCTGCAACAGGCCTGAACCGCCATTTTCGATCCTGCCTTTTGGCAGCCGTTCACTTGCGTGATTTGCTCGCCATGGCGGCAAGGAAGGCCCCGGCAGCAATCAGCGCCGCCGCCAGAACAAGTTTAAGGCTGGCGGCCGCGACACCCGCAACAACCAAGGCCAAAGTCGATAACAGGGGCGCGGCGTAGGACGCCGTGCCCAACATCTGAATATCGCCGCGTTTGACGCCGATATCCCACGTGTAGAACGCCAACCCAACGGGCCCCATTCCCAGCGCCAGAACCGACAGCCACCCCAGGGTGTTTTGAGGCCAGATTGTGGGTTCCAGTGCCAGATGTGCGATGGCCGACAGCAGCGCTGTTGCCAAGCAATAGACCGCGACCGCCGCGGTGGGCACCGTGCCCAGCCGCCGCGAAATCAGCGAATACCCCGACCATGTCAGGGCGCATAAAAACGCCAGCCCATAACCCGGCAAGGCCTCGGCCCGGGCGCTGAGCCCGCTGCCCGCCACGATCAACGCGGCCCCGCCAAAGGCCAGCAGCGCCCCCAGAATATGCAGCGGGCGCAAATGTTCACCGGGCAGGAACCCGGAAAACAGCACAATCAGCAGCGGCCACAGATAGGCGATCAGCCCGGCCTCGGCCGGGGGCGCCAGTCAGGGCTGAAAAAAACAATAGATGATACCCAAAAAGCCCTGCAGTGCCCAAGGCATAGACCTTCCAGGAC
>JAQTYE010000234.1 GCA_028749255.1 Paracoccaceae bacterium
GGCTCCACGGCTCGGTCGTTTGGCAGGAAAATGCGCTGCGGGCAGGATTCGATAAGCGCTGGCGCGATGGATGAATCCGCAATATCCGCCAGCGACTGCGTGGCGAAGATGACGGAGACATTGCGTTTTCTGAGCACCTTCAGCCATTCGCGGATGCGAGCCGCGAAAAGCGGGTTGTCGAGATAGACCCATGCCTCGTCGAGAATGAGCAAGGTAGGCCGTCCGTCGAAGCGTTCTTCAAGTCGGTGAAAGAGATATGTCAGCACGGGAAGGACGACACCAGCCTCGCGCATGAGTTCTTCCATCTCGAAGCATTGGACATTCGAGAGAGCCAAACGATCCTCGGCGGCGTCCAGCAGGCGACCAAAGGGGCCTTCCAGCGTGTAAGGTTGAAGGGCGGCTTTCAGCGCCTTCGCCTGAACAAGAACGGAGAGTCCCGTCAAGGTGCGTTCTTCCGGCGGCGCTCCGGCGAGGTTGCCCAGCGCCGACCAGAGTGCGTCTTTCACCTCAGGCGTGACGGCGGCCTTCTGATGAACCAGTAGCGCCGCGATCCATTCGGCGGCCCAGCTGCGCGTGGCGGGATCGTCGATTTTGCGCAAGGGCTGGAACGCCAACGCCTTGTCCGCTCCCAACGCGTGATGTTCCCCGCCCATCGCCAAAACGGCAGCGCGGGACGACATGCCTTTGTCGAAGATATACACTTGGGAACCGGCATAACGCCTGAACTGCAACGCTATCAGCGCCAACAGCACCGACTTGCCAGCGCCCGTGGGCCCGACGATCAGCATATGGCCGACATCGCCGACGTGAGGGGAGAACCGGAACGGCGTCGCGCCAGAGGTATCGGCGTAAAACAACGGAGGTCCACCCAGATGAACGTTGTGCGTTGGTCCGGCCCAGACGGCAGAGAGCGGCATGAGATGGGCGAGATTGAGCGTGTGAACCAATGGTTGCCGCACATTGGCATAGACATGCCCCGGCAGACTGCCGAGCCAGGCTTCGACGGCGTTCACGTTCTCGCGAATGCAGGTGAAACCGAGATTGTTGATGATCCGCTCGACCGCTCTTGCCTTGTCGTCAGCCTGCTGCCGGTCAGGGTCACGCACAATGATCGTGGTCGTTAGATACCCGAAACCTACATGATCTCCCCCAAGCGCCTGAAGCGCGGCATCGGCATCCAGAGCCTTGTTGTCGGCGTCATTGTCAACGAGCGTCGAGGCTTCGTTGGTCATAACTTCGCGCAAGAGCGCGGTTATGGATTTGCGCTTGGCAAACCATTGGCGGCGTATTCTGGTCAAAACCTTCGTTGCCTCGGTCTTGTCGAGGGGGATGAAGCGCGTTGTCCAACGGTAGGCGAAGTCCTGATGGTTGAGCGCATCGAGGATTCCGGGTCGGGTCGCGTTTGGAAAACCCATAATCGTGAGCGCGCGCAGATACTCGTCGCCCAACATTGGTTCCAACCCTCCCGTAAACGGCGTATCGGCTAGAACGCCGTCGAGATACAAAGGCGTCTCCGGCACGGCAAGCGAAGGACGCTTGGTCGAGATCGTGCCATGCAGGAAGGTCAGGGTTTCTGCGTCGTCGAGCGCGACGATCTCAGGCAGAAAACCGGACAGCAGATCCAGAATACGGTCGGTTTCATCTTGGAACCGGGCCAGTTCCCGTTTCCAGTCCCTCTCTCCTTCCTTCCGGCCTGAATCCAGAAGCGCGCTTTCGGTGCGGGCTTGCGCGTCGGGAGGCGGCATGAAAAACAAGGTAAGAAAGTAATGGCTTTCAAAATGCTTGCCCTGCTTGCCTTCTTCGAACGCAACGCGGCGTTCCTCGTCCACCAGCCACGAAGCGGGATCGGGAAACGTGGATGCGGGATAATGCAAGGCCTCGACACGCTCCGCCTCGAAGAACAGCGCCCAACCGGAGCCAAGCCGTCGCAAAGCATTATTGGCGCGGGCGCAGAGGCCGATAAGTTCGGCTTCAGAGGCGCTTTCGAGATCGGGACCTCGGAATCCGAACGTGCGCTGAAACCCGCCGTCTTTGTTCAGTACAACCCCCGGCGCGATCAACGCGGCCCATGGCAGATGATCGGCGAGACGGTCGGCTTTATGCCTGTATTCGGAGAGGTTCAGCATCGCAGCCATCCCCTTTGACGCAAATGGCGCATAAGCACCGGAAGAAAGTCAGGGTCGCGCTTGGCAGCAAAGGCGGCCAGCGTGTGCCCGATGACAAAGAGGCAAAGGCCTGCAAGCCATTGCTGTAATCCCAAGCCAAGTGCAGCCGCCAGCGTGCCGTTGATGATGGCGACCGCGCGGGGCGCGCCGCCGAGCAAGAGAGGCTCGGTCAACGCGCGATGTACCGGGATGTCAAACCCCGCAAGAGGCCGTGTTGCATTCATCATACGAGTGCCCCTCCACCAAAGGAGAAGAAGGACAAGAAGAACGAACTAGCGGCAAAGGCTATGGAGAGGCCGAACACGATCTGGATCAACCGCCGGAACCCTCCGCTCGACTCCCCGAAGGCGAGAGCCAGCCCCGTCGTGATGATGACCATAACCGCAATGATCTTGGCGACGGGACCTTGAACAGAATCGAGGATTTGCTGGAGAGGTTCTTCCCATGGCATTCCCGAGCCTGAGGCGAAGGCTGGCGATGTCATGGCTAATGTCACTATGGTCGAGAGGAGAAGAGAAAGTTTCTTGTGCATAGGAATTCCTTTCAGAGGTTTTGAAGTTGGTGAAGGGTTAGGGTCTTGACGGCGTAATCGCCGTTTGCGCTCAGGCCGGAGACTTCGGCGATGGCGTCGATACGGCGGCATGATCCGCGCCCCGTTATGAACACGACGAGGTCAATGGCCTCGGAGATCAGACGGCGCGGGACGACGGTGACGCTTTCCTGCACGAGTTGCTCGATGCGATAGAGCGCCGAAGGGGCGGAATTGGCGTGTACGGTTGCGATACCGCCGGGATGCCCTGTGTTCCATGCTTTGAGCATGTCGAGCGCCTCGGCTCC
>JAQTYE010000235.1 GCA_028749255.1 Paracoccaceae bacterium
GATCCGCAGGTCAAGATGATCGAAATCAAGATGAGCCAGGGCGCCAAGCCCGGCCATGGCGGCATGTTGCCGGCGGCGAAGATCAGCCCTGAAATTGCCGGGGCGCGCGATATTCCGATGGGGGTGGATTGCGTCTCGCCCGCCTCGCATTCGGCGTTTTCGACCCCGCTCGAGATGATGGCCTTCATCAAGCAGTTGCGTGAACTGTCGGGCGGCAAGCCGGTGGGGTTCAAGCTGTGCATCGGGCATCGGCGCGAATTCATGTGCATTGTCAAAGCGATGCTGGAAACGGGCGTGACCCCTGATTTCATCGTGGTCGATGGCAAAGAGGGTGGCACAGGCGCCGCGCCGCTGGAATTTGCCAATCACATGGGGATGCCGCTGGTTGAGGGGCTGACCTTTGCGCACAACACGCTGCGTGGTGCGGGGCTGCGCGACCGGATCAAGATCGGCGCAAGCGGCAAACTGGTGACGGCCTTCGATATTGCCAAGGTGCTGGCGCTGGGGGCCGATTGGGCGAACTCGGCGCGGGGCTTCATGTTCGCGATTGGCTGCATTCAGGCGCAGTCGTGCCATACCAACCGCTGCCCGGTCGGCGTGGCCACGCAAGACAAGCTGCGCGCCCGTGCGCTTGTCGTGCCTGACAAGGCCACGCGGGTCGCCAATTTCCACCGCAACACGATGAAGGCGCTTGGCGAAATGTCGGGCGCTGCGGGGCTGGAACATCCCGGTGGTTTCTTGCCGCATCACTTCCTGATGCGCCTGAAAGACCGCGATATGGTCGTCGGCGACGAGGTCTATCCCTATATGCCCGAAGGCTTCCTGTTGCGCGAGGATGACGAGCGTTTCGGCTATCTCAAGCGCTGGCTGCGGGCGCGGGCGGATCGGTTCGAACCCTACGACAGCGGCGTTTGACCGCAACGGGACGCCGTCATTCTGTCTTTTCGGATATTTCAGAATAATGCCGCGTAGCAATAAGCTACGCGGCATTTTTCGTGTAAATCAAGGGGTGTTCCGGGGCAAGAGCGGCGCCCATGGCAGAGGCGGTGACCCTGCATCGTGCGGATCGGTGATGTCCCGCCCCTCGGGGTCGTGCGGGCGGCCGCGTCACAGTATCAAGCGTGAAGGGCGCAAACCGATAGATGCGCGGCGGGGGCACCGGGGCGGCCTGCGCCCGCATGCAAACAGGGGCCCGCAGGCCCCTGTTTCCGTCGTTCCAAAGACTGCTCAGAACGGAATTTCGTCGTCGAAGTTGCCCCGGCCGCCGCCTGCGGGGGCGCTCGACCCGCCGCTTGCGCCGCCACCATAGGACGGGCCGTCATCATAGCCGCCACCGCCTTGATAGCCGCCGCCCTGCGATCCGCCGCCATACGACCCGCCGCCGCCGCCCGACCCGCCGCCATCGCGGCTGTCCAGCAGCGTCAGGTTGCCCGTGAAGGGACGCAACACCACCTCGGTCGAATAGCGGTCCTGCCCCGACTGGTCCTGCCATTTGCGGGTTTCCAGCTGGCCCTCGATATACACCTTCGACCCTTTGCGCAGGTATTGCTCGGCGATCTTCGCCAGCGGCTCACTGAAAATCGCGACCGAATGCCATTCGGTGCGTTCCTTGCGTTCGCCCGATGCCTTGTCGCGCCAGGTTTCGCTGGTGGCGATGCGCAGGTTGCAGACCTTTCCACCATTGGCAAAGCTGCGCACTTCCGGATCGCGGCCCAGATTGCCGACCAGAATGACCTTGTTCACCGAACCCGCCATGAATTCCTCCGCCTTGGGGTGTGCCACCCCGGGGGCGGCGATTCTGAATTGATTGCAGAGGGTATAGAGCAAGCCTTGCCCGATCAGAAGGGCTTGGATCGGCGGATGTTGTCTCAACCCGGGGTTTGAGACCCGCAGTGGGGGGCGATCTGCAACCGGCTGCCGATGGTCGGGGACCCTTGCACAGGGCAGATCGGTGGAAACTGGTCGGGCAGGGTGCCCGCCGCCCGATCCCGGAGCCCGCCCCATGTCCCCGACGCCCACGGTCCGTTACAAGGTCTGGGATCCTGCCATACGCCTGTTTCACTGGGCTTTGGCCGGTTTTTTTGCGGCCGAGGCGCTGTGGATCCCCCCCGAGGAAACGCTGCACCGCCAGATCGGCTATGTCATCGTGATGCTGGTCGGGTTTCGGGCGCTGTGGGGGGTGTTTGGCACGCGCCATGCCCGGTTTTCCGATTTCCCGCCCTCTGCCAGCGCAGCGCTGGCGCAGTTGTCGGACATGGCGACCGGGCGGCGGCATCTGCATCTGGGCCATTCGCCGCTGGGTGCGCTGATGATCTATAACCTGCTGGTTGCGATGTTGATGATCGGGCTGTCGGGCTGGCTGATGACGACCGATGCGCTGCGCGAGAGGGGCTGGCCCGCAGAACTGCATCAGCTGACGGTGCATTGGGCCGAGCTGTCGGTGGTGGCGCATGTTGTGGCCGTGGTCTTTGAAAGCCGTCGCTTGCGGGTCAATCTGGCGCGGGCGATGGTCACCGGCTATAAGGTGGTGTCAAAGCCGATGGGGACCGACCCGGAATGACCGACAGCCCAAGTTCGACCTGCCCGCGCAGCGCCACCTCCGAGGCGCGCCCGCTGGCGCTGATCGCATTGATGGTGGTGCAGGGGTTTTGCGCCAGCTTCTTTCTGAGCGATGTGATCAGTGACGCGCTTGAAACCGGGGTCACGTTGCATCTGGCGCTGGAGGTGGTGGCCAATCTGGCGTTGATTGCGGCGATCGCGGTCGAGGCGCATGTGCTGCTGATGATGCTGCGCCGCGCGGCGCATTCCGAACAGGCGCTGTCGGTGGCGCAGGGCGCGATGGCCGATCTGATGCAGGCGCGGTTTGCGCAATGGGGGCTGACCCCGTCCGAGGCCGATGTCGCGGGCTTTACCATCAAGGGGTTCGCGATTGTCGAGGTCGCCACGCTGCGCGGCTCGTCCGAGGCGACGGTGAAAACCCATCTGAATGCGG
>JAQTYE010000113.1 GCA_028749255.1 Paracoccaceae bacterium
GGCCGGTCTGTGGGGCCGCCGATACTTGCGGGTCCGCCACCGACGGCGCCGGCGTGGTTTCCTCGGCAACGTCGGCGGCCTGCGGGTCTGCGGCCGCCGGAAGGTCCGGGGCAACGGTTGGCTCGGTGCCCGCGTCCTGCGGTGGCGCAATGGTCGTAGATAGTGCCGCCAGCGATGCCGCTTCGGGGGCCGGGGTCGGCTCCGACGGTTCGGTGGCGGGCGCTGTCGCGGGCAGCGTGGTTGCCGACTGGCCGGTGCCGACGGGGGCCATCGCGGCAGGTGCGGTTTCGGTCAGGCGGGCGGTTTGCGGCTCTGCCTCTGGCGGGGACTGATCCCCGAGAAAGCTCGACCATAGTGCCACAATCGCGATGAACAGGATCAGGCCGCCAGTCAGCTTGACGCCCAGATGCTTCGGTTTGCCGCTGATTTTCGGCACGCGCCGCGCGCCGAACACGGTTGTGTCGGCATCACTGGCCGGGTCTTCGGTGGCGGGGGTGGGCCGCAGCGGGGCCTGCGCCGCATCCGCCGCGCTGGCCGTGGCCGCGGTCCGAAGGCCCAGCTGGGCAGCAAGATCTTTCCGATCGCCGTTGCGGGCCTTGCGGGCGGCCAGACCGCGCGCGATGGCTTTGCTGGCACTGCCGCTTAGCGCCGCGGTGCCCCGTGCGGCCCGCCCCAGTCCGGCCCGGGCCGCACGGCCCAGTTTCTTGGCTTTTTCTTCGACGCCCGTCTCGACGGCCGCGTCAGGGAGCGCCAGGCCCGGCGCGGTGATTCCGGTAACGCCCGACGCGGCCAGTCGTGATTTCGGCTCTGGGGGGGCAACGGGTGTAATGCGACCGACCCCGCCCAGTCGCGGCGCCGTCGCGGGCGTTGTGGCGGTGTCCGGTGCGGCCACCAGATCGCGATTGCGGCGCGACTGGAAGGCGGCGATCACCGCTTCAGGTGTGACCGGTGGGGCCGGGGCCTGCGCGGCCGGGGTCACGGCGGTGTCTTGGATGGGGGCCGCGGGGGCCTGCACTTCCGGGTCCAGCCATGCCCAGTCGCGCTCGTCCCGGGCGGTGGCGGTCTGGTCAGGGGTATCCTGTTCGAGCGGCACGGCAGCGGCGTCATGCGCTGTGGGCGCATCAAACGCCGGGCTCAGCGGTGCGTTCAGTGCCAGATCCAGATCCAGCAAGGCTTCGGGGTCACTCAACTCGCCGCCCAGTGTTTCAAGCGCGAGGTCGTCATCTTGCGCCGCAAACGCCGTATCTGGCAACGCGGTCGCCACCTCGGTCAGCGACAGGTCAGCGGGGCCGTCCACGACCATCGGATCTTCAAGCGGCACGTCGCCGGGCCATTCCGCAGGCGCGTCCGGTTCGGGCAGATCTTGCGGCGGTTCCGGGTCCAGCTCGGGGGGCGCGGGTTCGGGGGCCTCGGGGTTCGGTTCGGGAAGCGACGGTTCCGGCTGGTCGGGCGCGGGTTCGGGCAATTCGGGGGCCGCCGGCGGAAGTTCCTGCGGGGCGGGCTCTGGCGCCGGAGCAGGGGCATCCTGCGGCAGCTCAGCGGGCGCGTCTTGCGGCACTTCAACGGGGGTGGGCGTTTCGACCGGGGCCTCTGTGGGTGCCGCGGGCTCTGCCATGGCGTCTGGCGCGGCGACAGCACCCGCCGTTGCCGCGGCAACAATCCGCACCGGGTCTTGATCGCGGTCCAGCCGTGCGCCTTCGGGCAGATGGTTGCCCGCCACGCTGGTCATGCCGAAATAGGGTTCACCTGCGAACTGCCCGGGGGCGGGCATCGCCACAAAGGACACCGGGCCAAAACCGTAGGTCTCGGCAAAGCCCTCGGCCTCGGCCAGGGTTTCGCGCGCCACCACCGCAACCTGTACCACATCGCCATGGCCCGACCAGTCGAACACCAGATCGGCGACGTCATAGGGCGTCATGCCTTCCAACGCGGCGGCGATCTGGCGGCGGCGCTGTGCGGCGCGTGGCCCGGGGGCGGCGATGTCGGTGTACAGGATTTGCGTGGCCGGGATGATCAGCTTGCAGCTCACCCCCTGCGGCGCGATGTCCTGCGCGGTGCGATGCAGCGCGGCCAGTGCCTCGGTCAGGTCGGGGGCGTCCAGCGCGACCGAGCCAAGCTCGAACCAGCTGTTGCCCGTGCGGTGCAACAGGCCAATGCCGTCATGCGAAAGGTTGAGGGCGAAGCTGGGTTTCATTCCGGGGCTCTAGCATAAGGGCGCGGCCTGCCGCAAACCGGCGCGAGTGATCGTCAACCTTGGTAAAGCAGATTTCCGCCTATGAAAAGGCGCCCACCGGAATGTGTTGGCCCGGGCGGCATGTTTTCGCGGGTTCCGCTGGCCGCGGACAGCAAAAAGGGGCCCGAAGGCCCCTTGTGCAGGGTGTTGCGCCGCTCAGGCGGTGGCGGCAGCCAGTGCCTGGTCCAGATCGGCGATCAGATCGGCGGCATCCTCGATCCCGATCGACAGGCGCACCACATTGGGCGCGGCACCTGCGGCGACCTGCTGCGCCTCGGTCAATTGCCGGTGCGTGGTCGAGGCCGAATGGATGATCAACGACCGCGCGTCGCCCAGGTTGGCCACATGGCTGAACAGTTTCAGGTTGTTGACCAGTTTCACGCAGGCCTCATAGCCGCCCTTGACCGCCACGGTGAACAGCGCGCCCGCGCCCTTCGGGCAGATCTTGGCCACACGGTCGTGCCAGGGGGAGCTTTCCAGCCCGGCATAGGTCACGAACTCGATCCGCGGATCTGCCTCTAGCCAGTTTGCGATGGCCTTCGCATTGGCGACGTGCTTGTCCATCCGCAGGCTCAGCGTCTCGATCCCCATCAGCGTATAATGCGCGCCTTGCGGGTTCATCGTCATGCCCAGATCGCGCAAACCCACGGCGATCGAATGGAAGGTGAAGGCCATCGGCCCCAGCGCCTCGTGGAATTTCAGCCCGTGATAGGCGGGTTCCGGCGCCGACAGGCTGGGGAACTTGTCACTGGCCGACCAGTCGAATTTGCCGCTGTCGATCACCACGCCGCCGGTGACGGTGCCATTGCCGGTCAGGTATTTCGTCGCCGAATGCACCACCAGCGTCGCGCCGTGTTCAATCGGACGGCACAGATAGGGCGAGGCCAGCGTGTTGTCGACGATCAGCGGCACACCCGCCGCGTCGGCGACCTTCGCAATCGCATCCAGATCGGTGACATAGCCGCCCGGGTTCGAAATCGACTCGCAGAACACCGCGCGGGTGCTGTCGTCAATCGCTGCCGCGACCGCCGCCAGATCGTCGAAATCGACAAAGGTGCAATTCCAGCCAAAGCGTTTGATGGTCTGACCGAATTGCGTGATCGTGCCGCCATAGAGCCGGGTCGAGGCGACGATGTTCAGCCCCGGACCCATCAGCGGGAACAGCGCCATGATCTGCGCCGCATGACCCGACGAACAGCACACCGCCCCCGCGCCACCTTCCAGCGCCGCCACCCGGCTGGCCAGTGCCGACACCGTCGGGTTGGTCAGACGCGAATAGATATAGCCAACCTCTTGCAGGTTGAACAAACGTGCGGCGTGATCTGCATCCTTGAAGACATAGGCCGTGGTTTGATAAATCGGCACCTGCCGTGCGCCGGTTGCCGGGTCAGGCTCGGTGCCCGCGTGGATCTGCAGCGTTTCGAAAGAATAGTCGGACATGTGCGCCTCCCGCAAAGAAATCGCGCGCACCCTAGCCGCCGCCCCGGTGGCCTTCAAACACATTCGCCTTCGCTAATATGCAAACCGGGGTTTCGGCTTCTTCTTGGCAAAAATACTCAAATTCTGCCTGGGCCACACACGCAGGGCGGCTCAGCGCAGCCACAGCCCCGCACGCTTGATCGTGTTGCGCAGCACCTGTTCACGCCTGGGCAGGTCGTCACGGTCAAACATCGCCCGCAATTTCGCCCCTTTGTTTTGGTAAATCAGCCGTTTGGCGGGCTCATAGGCCTTCAGCACCTTTTTCACCACATTGGGTGCGGCGACCTGTTCGACCATCGCCACCGCCGCATCGCTTTCGCGCGCATAAAGCAATGGCAGCGCGCGATAATGGCAGCTGACTGCGCCATCCAGGCCCGCCAGTTCGGGCCCGGGGCGCCCGCCACCAAAGCTGTGGATGACCAAAGGCAGCGCCACCTGATCCAGCCAAGGGTCAAGTGACTGGCTGGCCAGTTCGTCGGGCGTGTCCCAGCGGATCGAATGCGCGTAATGCATGAAGCGCTTGCCAAAGGCCTGCGCATCGGCGCCGAAAAACCAGCCCGCGTTGAAATACAGATAGCGCTGCCAGTATTCGTCGAACTGCGATTTGTCGAGCGAGCTGTCGAAATCCAGCCCGAAGCGATCATACAGCGCCTTCCAGATCGCCGTGTAGCCGGGGCCATACAGCGGCGGCTCCGGCCAGGTGCCCTCGCGCCGCATCGAGGCGGCAGGACGTTTGAAATCGAATTTCACCTCCGACAGCGGCGCGGTGAAGACCGTATCGGTGTCGAAAAACACGAAAGGCTCGGGCGGCAGGGCGCTTAACGCCTCGATCTTGTTGCCATAGGGATAGATCTGGCCGAAATGCTTGTTTTCGAAGGGCATGAGTTCGGCGCCTGCATCTTGCAGCAGCGCCCGCACCGGGTCCGAAATTTGTGTCGGCGCGGTCCAGCGTGCGCCCGTGGGCTCGGCCACGATCAAACGCCCCTTGAATTCGGGGTTCATTGCGCGAAACGACTGGGTAAACAGGATTGCCTCGTATTCCAGGCGCCCGTGCTGGGCTACGCAGACCACGTTGAATACTTGTTTTTTCTTGCCTGCCATACGCGTGCGCCCTCGTGATTTGGCGCCAGTATAACGCTAAATCCCGCGCGCAAAAGGGCGGCTTTGCTGCAGCGCAACAGCGTGGCGCAAGCCCTGTGGCTTGCCCGAAACACCAATCCTTTGGGGGGAATGGTGGGTGACCCTGGAATCGAACCAGGCGTGGGTCGCCCCGGCGGAGTTACAGTCCGCTGCCGCACCTTGCAGCACGTCACCCGACGCTGGCGGGGGAATACCGAAGGGGGCGGGGGGCGTCAAGCCGGAAATATCCGGTTTTTGCGCCGCTCTTGCCAAACCGTCCCGGGCAGCGCAGGAAGGGGGCCAAGCAAGGGGATCTGCGATGAAGAAACCGACCTGGGTAATTGACAAGGAACGCGGCCGTCGCGCGGCTGCGGCGGAAACCGTATGGCTGTTCGGGCTGCATGCGGTGCGCGATGCGCTGATGAACCCGGCGCGCGAAAAACTGCGGCTGGTGCTGACGAAAAACGCCGCCGACAAATTGGCCGAGGCGATTGCGGCCAGTGGTCTGGCGCCCGAGATCGTCGATCCGCGCAAATTCGACACCCATGTCAGGCTGGCGCCGGATTCGGTGCACCAGGGCGCCGCGATGGAGGTCAAGCCGTTGCACTGGGGCACGCTTGACGAGGTGTGCCTGACCGGCGAAGGGGCGCCCTTGGTGGTGCTGCTGGATCGCGTGACGGACCCGCATAACGTGGGGGCGGTGCTGCGCTCGGCCGAGGTGTTCGGTGCGCGCGCCGTTGTGGCGCCCGCGCGCCATTCCGCGCCCGAAACCGGCGCGCTGGCGAAAACCGCCAGCGGTGCGCTGGAACGTCAACCCTATCTGCGGGTGGTCAATCTGGCCGATGCGATGCAGGAATTGCGCGATATGGGCTATGTGCTGCTGGGGTTGGCGGGCGAGGCCGATCTGACACTGGCCGAAGGGCTTGCACAGGCGGGCACGCGGCCCGTCGGGTTGGTGCTGGGCGCCGAAGGCCCGGGCCTGCGCGAAAAAACCCGCGAAACCTGCGATGCATTGGTGAAAATCCCGTTCGGTGGGGCGTTCGGGTCGCTCAACGTGTCGAACGCAGCCGCGGTGGCACTTTACGCGGCCACCAACCGCTAAGGTCACAAACGCGCGAGAGGGGCCGGAATTTAAATCGGCCCCCTTTAACCGGGCGTTTACAATCTTATGTCTGATTCAGGAAACGCGGCTTTGGAACTGCCGCGCTTCAGTTCACTGTCCCTCGTTCCGCCACTGTGCGCCCGGCCTCTTGGCTCGGGCGCATTTTTCTGCAAGCTGGCCGAAACAGGAGGTGACAATGACCGATCCCGACATCCGTGAAATTCTGACCGATACCAAAGTGATCGCCATTGTTGGGATTTCTGCCAACACGGATCGCCCATCGTATCATGTGGCCGAATTCTTGCAGGCCAAGGGGTATCGGGTGATTCCGGTCAACCCGGGGCTGGCGGGGCAAACCCTGCTGGGCGAGACGGTCTATGCCGATCTGGCGGCGATTCCCGCTGATAGTGCCGTGGATATGGTTGACATCTTCCGCCGCTCGGACGCGGTGCCGGAAGTCGTCGATCAGGCGCTGGCACATCTGCCTGCGTTGCGCACGGTCTGGATGCAACTGGGCGTGGTGCATGACGGCGCGGCAGCGGCGGCCCGCGCGCGCGGGGTGCGCGTGGTGATGAATCGCTGTCCGAAAATCGACTATCCCCGCGTGATGTAACGCGGACGGGCGGCGGCGCGCCCCTGTTTCAGCCTTTGACAGCCGCTGCCGCCTCGACAATCGCTTGGGCGATGAAATCCAGATCGGGTTTTTTCAGGCGCGCGGGCAGGCGGGCATCGCAGGCGCGCATCAGCATCGCGCGGGTTTTCGGTAATTCCGGGATTTCACCCAGAAATTGCCAGTTCCAATAGGCGCGTGCGTTGTCTTTCGACAGGCCGAACACCTGCACGGCCACGCCGCGGGCCTTTGCTTCGTCTTGCAGGCGCAGGGCTTCGGCGTCGGTCCATTCCCCCAGCAGATTGAACTGCAGGCTGTCCGGGGCGCGGGTCTCGGGGGGCAGTGCGGGCGGCACGTCAAGCCAGGGCGAGGCGTTCAGGATATCGGCCACGTAATCGTGGTTGGCGCGGCCATCCGCCACCCGGCGCGGCACTTCGGCGATCTGCGGGCGGATCACCGCGGCCGACAGGTTCTGCATCCGGGTGTTGTAAAGCGGCAGTTTGTTTTGCCAGTGATGGAAGCTGTTTTGCAGTCCGGGGTGTTTTTTCCAGTTGTGTTCATAGGCGCCCGACATGATCACGGCGCGCGCCGCCAGTTCCGGGTCGTCGGTGACCAGAATGCCGCCTTCGCCCGCATTGATCAGCTTGTAGCTTTGGAAACTGAAGCAGCCGATTTTGCCGATCGTGCCGATCTGGCGGCCGTTCCACAAGGTGCCCAAGCTATGCGCCGCGTCTTCGATTACGGGAATGCCGCGCGCATCGGCCAGCGCCATGATCGCATCCATGTCCGAAGTATGTCCACGCATATGGCTGATCAGCACCGCGGCGATGGTGTCGTCAAACTTGGCCGCGAAATCATCCATGTCGATGCGGAAATTTTCGCCGACCTCGACCAGAACCGGCTCGCAATCGGCATGCACGATGGCCGACGGCACGGCGGCGAAGGTGAAGGCGGGCACCAGCACACGCGCGCCGCGCGGCAGATCCAGCGCCTTGAGCGACAAGAACAGCGCCGCCGAGCACGACGCCACCGCCACCGCATAGCGCGATCCGATGAACTGCGCGAATTCCGCTTCAAGCAACGACACCGGTGCGTTGTCCGAGGTGTAGCGAAACAGATCGCCCGAACTCAGCAGCCGGTCTATTTCGGCGCGGGCGGCCTCGGGGATCGGTTCGGCGTCATAACAATTGGGGGCGGTCTGGCCGTCACGGGGCATGGGTCGGTCCTGCTTTTTCATTGCTGCAAGCTCTACGCCTTCTGGCCTGTAAAGGCCAAATGAAAGTTTTGTATCGGCATTCAGATGCCGATACGGTCACGCAACGAAAACCACGACATTCCCGCCACCAGCATCGGCCAGCGCAACAAACCGCCGCCGGGGAAGGCGGGCATCGGCAGCGCGGCCATTGCGTCGAACCCGTCGCCCGTCGCGGTGATCGCCTGCGCCATCAGCTTGCCCGACAGGCAGGCCAGCGCCACGCCATGCCCCGAAAACCCGCTGGCCGACAGGCAGTTGGGCGCCGGGCGCGCGAAACACGGCATCCGGTTGAGCGTGATCGCCAGCGTGCCGCCCCAGGCATGGGTGATTTTCACATCTTTCAGCGCCGGGTAGACTTCGAGCATCGGTTTGCGCACCTTGGCGGCGATGTCGCGCGGGAAGCGGTAAGTGACGGTCTCGCCACCGCCAAAGACCAGCCGGTCTTCGTGCAGGCGCCAGTAGTTGACCACGAATTTCGTGTCATGCGCGGCAATGTTCCGGGTCATCACCTCGGCCGCGCGTGCGCCCAAGGGTTCGGTCGCGACGATGTAATTGTTGATCGGCATCACCCGCGCGGCGATTTTCGGCTCCAGCCGGTCCAGATAGCCATTGGCCGCCAGAACGACGTGATCGGCCATCACATGGCCCTGCGCGGTCTCGATGCGGCTTTTCGTCCCGGTGGTGCCGTGCACGATCCGGGTGACGGGGCTGCGTTCGAAGATCACCGCGCCCGCAGCCTCGGCCAGCCGGGCGATTCCCAGCGCCAGGTTGAGCGGATGCACATGGCCCGCGCCGTGGTCGATATCGCCGCCGATATAGGCGTCAGACGGGATCAGCGCGCGCAAGCCCGCCGCATCAAGCGGGGTGATCTGGGTGTAGTCGTAGTGCTGCGCCAGATGGTCGGCCATCTGATGGGCATGCGTGACCTCGGACGGTTTGCGCGCGGCATGGGCGACGCCGCGATGGGTCGGCACGCCCGCCTGCGCGGCCAGATCATAGGTCAGGGCCTTGGCCTCTTCGGCCATGTCCCACAAGCGGCGCGCGCCCGCCTTGCCCGTCATCTTTTCAAGATCGGTGACCTCAAGGCGCTGCCCCGATCCGATCTGCCCACCATTGCGCCCCGAGGCGCCAAAGCCCGCACGATGCGCCTCCAGCACGATCACCCGCCGCCCGGCCTGTGCCAGATGCAGCGCCGCCGATAGCCCGGTATAGCCACCGCCGATGACGCAGACATCCGCCTGATCCGCCCCGCGCAGGGCGGGGCGGTCGGGTGTTGGATCGCTGGTGTCGGTGTACAGGCTGGCGGGGTAGTCCCCCAGTCGGTCGTTGGCGAACAAAAGGTTCATGGTCGTCACACGTTCAGCAGCAGGTGTTCACGCTCCCACGGGCTGATGACCTGAAGGAACTCTTTGTATTCATTGCGTTTTACCGCTTCATAGACGGTGCAGAACTCGATCCCCAGAACTTCGCGCACCGGCGCGCAATCGGCCAGCAGATCCAGCGCGTCACCCAGGTTATAGGGCAGGTCGGTTTCGCTCATATAGGCGTCGCCCAGGCATTCGGGGCGCGGCATTTTCTTTTCCTTCAGCCCCAGATAGCCGCAGGCCATTGACGCGGCGAGGCCCAGATAGGGGTTGCAATCCATCCCCGCCAGCCGGTTTTCCAGCCGCCGCGCGGCAGGCCCGGAAATTGGCACGCGCAGCCCGGTGGTGCGGTTGTCGCGCGCCCATTCCAGATTGATTGGGGCCGCAAAATCAGGGACATAGCGGCGATAGCTGTTCACATAGGGGGCCAGCAGCGCGATGACAGCAGGCAGGTAATTCTGCATGCCTGCGGTGAAGTGCAAAAATGCCTCGCTTTCGCCGCCGTCCGGGTCCGAAAAGATATTCTGTCCGGTTTTCATATCGACCACCGATTGGTGGATGTGCATGGCACTGCCCGGCTCGCCTTCGATCGGTTTAGCCATGAAGGTGGCGAAACAATCGTGACGCAGCGCGGCCTCGCGGATCAGCCGTTTGAAGTAGAAAATCTGATCGGCCAGCGCGACCGGGTTGCCATGGGCCAGATTGATTTCGACCTGACCGGCGCCGCCTTCTTGCAAGATGCCGTCAATCTCCAGCCCCTGCGCTTCGGCGAAGTCATAGATATCGTCGATCACCTTGCCGTATTCATCGACTGCTGACATCGAATAGGCCTGTTTGCCCGCCGCGCGCCGCCCGGAGCGCCCCATCGGTGGGATGATCGGCTGGTTCGGGTCGAGGTTGCGCGCGACGAGGAAGAATTCCATCTCGGGGGCGACGATCGGTTGCCAGCCTTCAGCCTCATAAAGGCCCATGATCCGTTTCAGAACGTTGCGCGGCGCCGTCGGCACCGGGTTGCCCTGCTGATCGTTCACGTCATGGATCACCTGCAGGGTGATGTCGGCGGTCCAGGGCGCGGCGCTGGCGGTGCTGAAATCGGGCGTCAGGATCATGTCGGGCTCGGTGAAGGCGCCCATCGGGTTGTCGGTCCATTCACCGGTGATGGTTTGCAGGAAGATCGAGTTCGGCAGGAAGAAGCGGTCCTGAAACTGGAACTTCGAGGCCGGCATCGCCTTGCCGCGTGCGACGCCCGCGATATCGGCGACGATACATTCCACCTCGTCCAGGCGGCGGCCATCAATATAGTTTTGCGCGGCTTGCGGGATCTTGCTGGTCCAGTCGGTCATAAGCGAAGACATTGTTCATACTTTCCAAAATGTTGTGTTGGGCAGGCGAAAATGTCAGGCGTTCGGATCAGGCATCAGCCGGGCCAGCGGCTCCCCTTCGGCAATCATGCCGGTGCGCACCCCGGCCCGGTCGGCGGCCGTGCGGTTTTGCGAGAGCTTGAGCTTGCCCTCGATCTGTTGAACCTCGATTTCAAGGCCCATGATACCGCGCATCTGCGCGGCGATGAAGGGTTCAGGTGCGTCTGACACGGCCCAGGGCTCGGCGCGCGCGGCCTCTTGCTGGGTGGTCAGCGCCTCGATCTGCGGGCGCAGGAAGGCCGCGCTGTCATCCAGCCGTGCGGGCCCGCGCACCTGCACGATCGCATAGTTCCAGGTCGGCACGACTTTGTGGGTTTCGGCCTTGCTGGGATACAGGCCGGGGCTGACATATGCGTCACCGGGCTGGAACACCACCAGCACTTGGGGCGCGGCGGCAAGTTCGGCCAACTGCGGGTTGGCCCGCGCCAGATGCGCGCGCAGCAGACGGCGATCATCCTGATGCACCAGCGTGAAGGGCAGCGGATTGGCCATCACCCCGCCTGGCCCCGCCGTGATCAACAGCCCCAGCGGGAAGGCGGCAATCAGCGCCCCCAGCGTGGCAGGATCGTGTTCGGCAAAGGCGGGCGGGGTGTACATGCTTAGCCCCGTGGTTGCAGGAAGAACGCAGCGATCCGGTCGGCAATCGCGGCGGACTGTTCGGCTGGCCCAGACGGCTGCGCGCCACATCCATCAACGGGTCGGGCACCACGCCCTTGCCTCTGGTATCCATCAGCCCTTCAACAAAGGTGTCGCGGAATTCGGGGTGGGCCTGCACGGTAAAGGCGCGGTCGCCATAGACCAGTGCCGCGTTTTCGCAAAAATCGTTACAGGCGGCAATTTCGGCGCCTTCGGGGCGGGTGACCACCTGATCCTGATGCCAGGCGTTCAGCGTGATCTTTTCGCCGCCGAAATCGTAATCCTGTGCGCCGACGGCCCAGCCGCCGGGGAATTTTTCGACCTTGCCGCCCATTGCCTGCGCGATGATCTGATGGCCGAAGCAGACACCCACCAGCGGCACGTTCTCGGCCATCGCTTTGCGGATGAACGCCTCCAGCCGGGGGATGAACGGGTGGTCTTCATAGGCGCCATGGCGCGAGCCGGTAATCAGCCAGCCCTCGCACTCATGCACATCGGCGGGAAATTCCATTCCCTCGACGTGATAGCGCCGGAAGGTCAGGCCATGCCCGGCCAGAAGGGTTTCGAACATGTCAGGATAGTCGCCCGCCTCCGCCCGCAGAATATCGGGGGATTGGCCGGTTTGCAGGATGCCGATCAGCATTTTTGTCTCTTTGGTTGGATGAGGGGAAGCCTAGCGGGCGATGCCCGGGGCGGCAAGGGGGGACGGGCGCGCAGCCGCCATGCGCAAAAGGCCCGCGTGTGGGCGGGCCTTGGCAGGGGCGGGGCCCGGTGTGCGGCAGCTCAGGCGGAATGCGCGCCTGCTGCCAGTGCCGCGACCTGCGCCAGCACGTCAGACACATGTTTGCCTTCGCCGATCAGTTTCACGATGGCCGAACCCACAACGCAGCCATCCGCCACGCCGGCGATGGTGCGCGCGGCCTCGG
>JAQTYE010000236.1 GCA_028749255.1 Paracoccaceae bacterium
GGGGGGCCCACGACGCGCCGGTGTCAGCCGCCGAACCATTGCGCCCACAGACCCGCCGCCCAGAACATCAGGCTGAGCGTGATCATCAGAATGCCCAGACCCAGCTTGTCGCGCAGCGCGAACACGATCGGGTCGTAATCTTGCTTGCCGAACCAGCCCAGCGCGACCATGCGGATCAACCACCAGCCCAGCGGCACCATCGCCACCCACATCAGCCAGGTGTCGGGGTAAAGCGCGCGGCCCTGATCCGAGATCGAATAGAGAAAGAAGATCAAGAGCGCACCAAACACCCCCAACCCACCGACATTCAACAAATCGCCGCGGTCCGGGCGGCCATAGCCACGGCCCGGCAGGCGGTCATCATTGGTGGCCAGTGTCAGCTCGGTCAGGCGCTTCACGCATCCCAGCGCGATGAACACCGGGAAGATGAAGATCAGCATATAGACCGACACAGTGACCTGCCCGGCCGCCGCCCCCGCCACGACGCGGATCGTATAAAGCGCCGCCAGCGTTGCGATATCGACCCAGCGCATCCGTTTGAGTTTCAGCGAATAGGCCAGCGAGGTGACCATATAGATCACCGCCACCCCAAAGAACCCCCAGTTCAGCGCGGCCCCCAGGCCCAGCGCCAGTGCGGCCAGTCCGGCGCCAGTCACCATCCCCACCCGGATCGGCACGGCGCCACTGGCAAACGGCCTGCGGCATTTCGTGGGGTGCAGCCGGTCGGCCTCCAGATCCAGCAGATCGTTGACGATATAGATCGACGAGGCTGCCGCCGAAAACGCCACGATCCCCAGCAAGATCGGCAAAAGCGTCATCATGTCGAAGCGATGCGCCGCGATCATCGGCAAGATCAGCAGCACGTTCTTGACCCATTGATGCGGGCGGATCGCCTTCCACAGCGCACCTGCGCGCCAGCCGCCGGGCAGGCTGACAACGGTTTTCCCCTGCGCGGCCAGGGCCTTGGTTGCGGGCACGTCGCCCACCACCAGTGCGTTTTCGGACTGTGCCCAGACGGCCATGTCCACCGCCTCGTTGCCCGCATAATCGAACCCGGAAGGGCCAAAGGCCTCGACCAGCGCCTCGGCCTTATGCGCGCCCTTCAGATTGGTCACCCCGTCCGAGGCAAATACCCGTGCCGACAGCCCGTAGTCGGCCGCCAGCGCCTGCACCTGGCTGCGGTCCGCAGCCGAGGCAAGGCAGACTTCGCGCCCCTCGGATTGCGAAGTCAGCGCCAGTTCAGCCACCGCCGGGTTGACCGGCATCAGATCCAGCCGCAACGGCGCAATCGCCGCCAGTTCGGCCTTCAGCCGCGCAGGCTGACGGAAATGACGCGCGACGGCCCCCAGCGTCGCGAACGGATCGCGCCCCAGCCCGGCCCAAAAGGTTTCAAACAACAGATCGGTGCTCAGAAACGTACCATCAACGTCCAGAACCAGCGGCTTCGCCTCAGCCATCCTCACCCTTTCACTACAAATACGCAGCCGTCGCTTACCAGTTCGGGCGGTGTGCGGCACAGACCCCGCGCCACCGACCACGCGGCCAGAACCTTGGGCACATAATCGCGGGTTTCCGCATAGGGCGGCACGCCACCGTTGTTCTTGACCGCGTTTTCGCCCGCGTTATAGGCGGCGATCACCATCAGCGGATCGCGGTCAAATTCCTTCATCAACCAGTCCAGATAGGCGACCCCGCCCTTGATATTCTGCACCGGATCGGTGCTGTCGCCGACCTTGAAGCGATCCGCAGTGGCCGGGATCAGCTGCATCAAGCCCACCGCGCCCGATTTCGACACTGCATCATGGCGCCCACCAGATTCGGTGGAAATCACTGCCAGCGCCAGCGCGGGCGACACCTCGGTGCCGATCGTGGCGGCCAGAATATCGGCCCCATAGCGTTGCGCGATTTCTTGCAGATGCGCCAGACGCGGGGTGCTGACACCCTTGCCACCGGGCCCCTGGCTGAGCGCCGAGACGGCCTTGTCGAACCGTCCGTCACGCGCCCCCAGCGCAGGCGACACCGCATCCCAATACCAGGCATAGGCCGCAGCCTCGGCCGGGGCTTTCGCGGCGCCTGCGGACTTTGACGGATCAGCGGGCAGCTGGGTGATCGGCGCAAAAGGACGCGCTGCGGTCGCGGCAAGGGCCTGACGCTGCACCTCGGGGTCAATCTGGATGGTGATGAAACGCGTGGTGCCCGGCGCAGGCGGCAATACGCGCTTGGGTTTGAAATGATTCACCGTCGGCGTTGTGATTTCGGCACCTGCAGACACCGCCCAAACGGCCGTGCAGATCACCACTGTCGCTGCCCTGAATATGCGCATGTGCGCTGCCCTGCTCTGCCCGGGGTTTTCCCCTTTGCGCCTTTATCCTGGAAACTGCGCCAAAAATCCAGTCCAGCCACGACTCTGGGCTGATTCCCGGCCCGATTCGACCTTTCCGCAACAGAGGGAATGGCGTGCCCCCCGTAAAAACCCACCGCCCATGAAAATAAATAACATTTAAAAACAATGCATTGTATGTTTTCTCAGGCACAATTAACGGTTCGTAAAATTGCCCGACCAGCGCCCAAATCCCGCCACGTTCCGGGGGCCATATATGCCCATACCGCGATGCAGCGCGCCAAGGTCAGAGCTGGCAAACACAGGTAGCGCGGAGACACCCAGTACCCAAGGAGAGACCCCATGAAACTGTTCAAAATGACCCGCAAAATGTACAACGAAGAAGACGGCGCCGTGACCGTTGACTGGGTTGTGCTGACCGCTGCTGTTGTCGGCCTGGGCGCTGCCGCGCTGACCGTTGTGCGCACCAACACCCAAACGGCCGCCGGCAAAATTGGCGACTACATGGGCAGCGTGACGGTCAACACCGACACCAAATAATCCGGCACCCCCCCGGAAGCAAAGGCCGCGCATCACGCGCGGCCTTTCGCGTTTTGGCGGGGCGGCGTTCCCGGAACCCCCTCCTGACGGCCCCGCGTT
>JAQTYE010000237.1 GCA_028749255.1 Paracoccaceae bacterium
ATTGAACCAGCATCATGTTGGCAGCCACCGCGCTGACCACGGACCGAAGCATGCACCCGGGTCGATCTCAGGCGAAGGCTGCCGAACAGGGAAGCAGATCACTTGTTCAAAGAACAAGGCCGCGCGCTCCGGCGGCACATCCCGTATGCGCAAAACCGCTTGACTGGGGCGACCCCGTTACCGAAGGCCTGAGCCTAGCTTAGTTATTTATTTTCCAGAAAAAAACTGCGCAAAAACAAATAGAAAAAACAAAATTCCAAATACTGCAATCAGTAGACTCTGAAACAACCTTTTAGGCGTGAACATTTCCAAATACCACGTTCTATACCACCAAATTAGGTAACTGCGAAAACCAGGTCTAAGTTTCATAAATTATCTCCTACTTGTCGAACCCGTCGGTCGTCAGGTCTGTATCGACCCAGCGGAATCTGCTCAGGTTAAGCCGCTAATCTGAATGCCTCGGCAGGCGTGCGCATGGCAAGGGCCTGATGAGGGCGGCGGTTGCGCTTGGCGTGGTGTCGGTCGAGGGTGCCGAAACGGTGGCGCTCGATCTGTCTGCCGCCGTGTGGGGGCAGGGACGTGTCGACGAGGAGATCGGGTTCGATGGCAGCAAGACCGCATTGCTCGAGTTGATCAGGGAGCTGATCGAAAAGGAGTTGTTTTTTCCCGCACAACAATATCCGAACCACACCTTTGCACCTGGAGCTTTAACGCCCTTTGCGGAACAGGTTCCCCGCCCTCTGCGTCGATATACAGAAAACAGTCAAACTGCGCACTTGATTTTGGGTAAGTTACGGCGGTTGCGCGCTCCCGCAACCAACACTAATTCCTCAACATTATCAGTATCTTGCAAATCGGCTCCGGCCGGGCAGATACTATTTGCGCCGCGCGCAGCCCCCGCAACCGGCATCCCCGACGCAAGCCACAACAGGTTCGCCAGGGCGCAGTGAAGGTCGATCGCCAGCGTCGTGCTGCCGTCTTCCGCAACCATCGGAACCAGCACGATCCTCTCGATCAGACCGCGCAGCGCCTCCTTCGCCTCTTCCATCCCGTCCGGCTCCGTCAGTGCCCGGATCAGTGTTCCAATCCGTTCACGATACGCCCGCACCATCGACGGATGAAACCGCACCGGGTCCGGGGCAGGGGCGGCGCTGAGCTGCCGCTCGAGCGCCTTGCGTCGCGCATCGAGCGCGATCATCCGGTCCTTCACCTGCTCCGCGGGCACACCGGCGACGATCGCATCGACGAGCTTTTTGTGATTGCCCGTCACCTCGCGCAGCTCGCGCTCGAGGTCCGCCCGGCCCGCCGTCGCCTCGGCCTGTAACCGATTGCGCTCGGCCGCATAGTCCTCGCAAAAGATCCGCACCGCCTCCTCGTCCATCAGATGATGTTCGAGCGCCCCGAGCACCCGGGCGTCCAGATCCTTTTGGCCGATCACCGTGCGGTTCGTGCAAACTGCCGGGCCTTTTTTGCGCGCCGCCGAGCAGCCGAAGCTGTCTTTCGATACTTTCGAAAAGCCCGAGCCGCAGCAGCCGCATTCCATCAATCCCGAAAACAGGAACTTTGGCCGACGCCGGTCCCAGACCGGCACATCGCTCGCCTTGGCCTTGAGCGCGCCCTGCCGCGCCCGAGCCGCCTGCCAGAGCGCGGCGTCGATGATCCGAAGATGCGGCACCTCGGCGGTCATCACGATATCCTTGGGGTTCAGCTTCGAGCCGCGCTTCTTGGTGTCCGGGTCCTTGCTGTAATGCAGCCGGTTCCAGACCATCCGGCCAATGTAGAGCTCGTTGTTCAGAATGCCGGTGCCGCGCTCGCGGTTGCCGTGGATCGTCGAGGTTCCCCAGGTGCCGCCGCGCGGGCCGGGCACGCCTTCGATATTGAGCTGAGCGGCGATCTTGCAGGGCGAAATCCCCCGCGCGTAATCCTCAAAAATCCGCCGCACCACGCGCGCTTCCTCGGTATTGATCGCGCGGTCGCCGAACTCCTCCTTGCCGTTGACCATCGTGCCCGGCAGAACATCATAGCCGTAGCTGTTGCCGCCCGCGATCTTGCCTGCTCGCACGCGTCCGCGCTGGCCGCGCAGCGTTTTAAGCCCGGTGTCGCGCAGCTGAATGGCGTTCATCGTGCCCTTCATGCCAATCATCATCTCATCGATCTTGCCCTCGGTGAGCGTCCAGATCCTGATGCCGGAGTGCTCCATCCGCTCGTGAAACTTCGCGATGTCCGAGAGGTTGCGCGAAAGCCTGTCCATCGCCTCGGCCAGCACGATATCGAACTGCCCGGCTCTTGCATCGCGCTGTAGCCGTTCGATGCCTGGGCGAAACATCGAGGCGCCCGAGGTGGCGCGGTCGTCATAGGTCCCGCTGATGATCCAGCCCTGCCGCAGCGCGTAATCGCGGCAGGACTCGATCTGATCGTCGATCGAGGCATCGCGTTGTTTGTCGGTCGAAAAGCGCGCGTAGATCGCGACGCGGAGCTGCGATTTGATCATGAAATCTCCCTCGGGAAGAAGGCGGTCAGGGCGCAAGCTCGGGGCGATCTGCGGCGGCGTGGTCGGTCCGCGCAAGATCGCGGGCGAGCGCCCGCAGAAAGTGATGAAAGGCGTCGCGCTCGGTGGATTTTGGGCGGGGCACGCGCGAAGGCGAGGGGCGCTGTTGCGCCCCCGCTTGCTTTTGCTGTTCCCGTTTCCTTGCCACTTTTGCGTTCCGTCCGCTGCGTGATCGCTGTGGGCATCACAATAGCAGCGGCGATCCGGACGGGGGCGGCCGCGAAGCGTCGCTGCTGCGCGAATATGTGGATAACCTATGGAAATTACAGAAGATTCCCTCTGTAGAGGGCGCGAAGAGAAGGTGCGGGTGGCGCGGGCGCTCGTGCGGCGCGCGGCGGGAGGCTGGTCAAAGTTATTCCAGAAGGGAATTCTCCGGAATTTGGGGGGACAGGGGGCGAGGTTGGGCCTCGGCCGGGGCGCCAGTGGC
>JAQTYE010000238.1 GCA_028749255.1 Paracoccaceae bacterium
GTGCTGATCATCGACCTGCCGCCGGGTACGGGCGCCATTGAGTTGACGCTGTGCTAGAAAACCAAGCTGGATGGCGCGATCGTGGTTTAGACACCGAAAGACGTGGGGCTGCTGGACGCGAAAAAGGCGTTGGACATGTTCCGCCGTCTGGGCACGCCGGTGATCGGGCTGATCGAAAACATGTCCACCTATATCTGCCCCAATTGCGGCCACGAAGCGCATCTGTTCGGCCATGGTGGCGTGGGGCAGGCGGCACAGGCGCTGGGGCTGCCATATCTGGGTGAGCTGCCGCTGGATCTGGAGGTGCGGCTGGCGGGCGATGCTGGGACGCCGGTGGCGGCGGGCGCGGGCGCTGCCGCGCAGGCCTATGCCGGGCTGGCCGCGCAGCTGATCGCCTCGGGCGCGGTCTGACGCGCCGCGCGGGGTTCGCCCCCCGCACCCCCGCAGGATATGTGCACTTTGTTGAAAAGGGGCGGTCGGTTGGCCGCCCCTGTGCATTGGGCTGGCGTCGCGGGCACGGGAATTCATGGAATCTGCGGGGCAAAACCCCCATCACAGCGAATCGCGGCGGCGTGATGGGGCGTGATTCAACCGGAATCGGTGCATATTGAGCGAACTCTTCGATGCCTCGGGGCACGCTTCATCATCTGGAGTGAAAAAACTGGGATTTCATGGGCGCGCAGTTTGTTGCGGGTGATAAACAATATCTGGTGTGTAATTTTCCAATATCTTCTAATTGTGGCGCGGTTACGTCCTGATTTCGCCACAAAACCTTGATTTTCAACGCGGTCGGGAACCAAATCTGCCATCGGTTTTCCATGAGTGACCATTTTTTCCCTTGATTTCCCACCCCTGCCCATGGCACCAATTGGACATCGAGAAGACGGGCTAACGAGGCAAAAAGACCTCACGGCGAAATTAGCAGGTTTCATACAGGCACCCGCTTCACGAATACACGAGATCCGGCGCGCGAGCGAGCAGACATCCCCCCAGGTGGCGCGTGCAGTCGGACATACCCAGAGATGGGACGAGGGCGGCGGATTGGGCAGTGGCAGCAGCTCGATCCGCCGTTTTCGTTTTCGAAACGCCGCGCGGGGGAACTGGGACAGGAGCACGGGCCGTTGGCACGTCGGTTCAGAGGATCAGAGACGTTTAAGGTGGACGCGAAAGGTCGCGTTTCCATCCCCGCCTCTTTTCGTCGGGTGATCGAGGCTTGCGACCCTGACTGGCAGCCCGGCCAGCGCCCCAATATCGTCATCGTCTATGGTCCGCCCGAGCAGAAATACCTCGAGGTGTTCACCATGGAAGCGGCCTATGAGATCGACGACCAGATCGACGCGATGCAGCGCGGATCGGACGAACGGCGTGAGGTCGAGGAAAAGATGTATGAACTGTCGCATCAGACCGATATCGACAACGACGGCCGTCTGGTCCTGCCGCAAAAGCTGCGTGAAAAGATCGGCCTGAAATCCGAGGCCTATTTCGCCTCGGCGGGGACGACCTTCAAGATCTGGGACCCGGAGGCCTATGAGGCCGACCGCGAGACCCGCGTGGATCGCCCGAAAAATTACGACCCGCTGGTGAACCTGCCACAGGTGACGCCATGAGCGAGGCACCGCATGTTCCGGTGTTGTTGCGGCCGCTCCTTGGGGCGGTCGCGCCTGTCTCTGGGGTTTGGCTGGATGGCACCTTTGGCGCGGGCGGCTATGCCCGGGGTCTGCTGGAGGCGGGCGCCGATCTGGTGATTGGCGTTGACCGCGACCCGATGGTGTTTCGCATGGCTGAAGCCTGGCGCGGCGCCTATGGCGACCGGCTGCGGCTGGTCGAGGGCACGTTTTCCGAACTGGACAGCTATGCTGCTGAAATCGCGCCGGACGGGCTGGATGGTGTGGTGCTGGATCTGGGCGTCAGCTCGATGCAGCTCGATCAGGCCGAGCGCGGGTTTTCGTTTCTGCGCGACGGGCCGCTGGACATGCGGATGTCCGACACGGGCCCCAGCGCCGCCGATCTGGTCAATACGCTGGACGAGGGGGCGTTGGCCGATATTTTGTATCATTACGGCGAGGAACGCGCCTCGCGCCGGATCGCGCGGGCGATCGTGGCGGCGCGTCCGTTCACGACCACGCTGCAACTGGTGGCGGTGGTCGAACGTTGCCTGCCGCGCCCGAAACCCGGCCAAAGCCACCCCGCAACCCGCAGTTTTCAGGCGATCCGCATTGCGGTGAATGATGAATTTGGGCAGCTGATTGCCGGGTTGGAGGCTGCCGAACGCGCGCTGAAACCCGGCGGAAAACTGGCCGTGGTCAGCTTTCATTCGCTTGAAGACCGGGTGGTCAAGCGGTTCTTGTCGGCGCGCTCAGGCGGTGGCGGGCAGGGGTCGCGCTATGCCCCCGAGCAGAAATTCGAGGCGCCGGCATTTACGCTGTTGTCCAAGGCGATTGGCCCCGACGATCAGGAGTTGACGGAAAACCCGCGGTCGCGGTCGGCCAAGCTGCGGGTTGCGGCGCGCACCGATGCCCCCGCGGGCCACGCCGACCGTGCCACCCTGGGCTTGCCTGCCCCTGTTCTGAAACCCGCTGGTTTTAAAGGGAAAAACCGATGAGATCGCTGATCTATCTTGCCACTGCGTTGTGTGTCATGGGTCTGGCTTTCTGGGCCTATCGGGTGAATTACGAAACGCAGGACAAGCAAAGTGAGCTGCGCGCGCTGCAACGCGAGATTGCCTCGTTGCACGAAGGTCTGGGCGTTCTGAACGCGGAATGGGCCTATCTGAACCGGCCCGACCGGCTGCGCGAGCTGGTCAATATGAACTTCGGTCGACTGGCGCTGCTGCCGTTGACGCCCGAGCAATTCGGCACGGTGGCGCAGATTGCCTATACCGACCCGCAAGCGTTTCCGGTCACCGAGCCGATTGACGTTAGTGCCACCGGAGTCGAGGAGGCCACAGAATGATCCGCACGCCGCTG
>JAQTYE010000114.1:0-7233 GCA_028749255.1 Paracoccaceae bacterium
CTTCGCCCACCAGCACAACCGCCAGCCCCGGCACGATCCCCCGCGCCGCCAGACCCGAAACCCCCTGCGCAACCTGCGCCCGAACCCGCGCCGCAAACGCCTTGCCGTCAATCCGTGTGGCCGTCATGCTTGGTCCCCTTTGCCCAAAATCCGTTCTTCCTGCGCGATGAAATGTTCAATCATCTCACGCCACAACCGTTCCGCCAGATCCGGGTCCATGCCCGCAGCCTCGGCCTTGATGCGCACCTTGGCCACCACCTCTTCGACCCGGGAGGGAATCCGCGCGGGCAGGTTTTCAGCGGGCTTGAGCTGGGCTGCACGATCCACCAGCCGCGTGCGCCGCGCCAGCAGCGCCACGATCTGACCATCGAGCGCGTCGATCTCGACCCGCAACTCTGCCATCGACCCAAACTGATCGGGTTCCATCCAGCGGCCTCCAAACTTAGGTACGCCGATCCTATCGCAGTTTCGGCGCCCCTGCTCAAGCCCGGGACGGTTCAGAACAGCCCCTCGATCTCGCCCGCGGCATTCACCCCGATGCTTTGGGCGGCGGGCACCCGGGGCAGGCCCGGCATCGTCATGATCTCGCCGCAGAGCACCACGATAAACCCCGCCCCCGCACTGAGCCGCACCGCGCGGATCGGCACCGCATGCCCGGTCGGGGCGCCGTGCAATGACGGATCGGTCGAAAAGGAATACTGTGTCTTCGCCATACAGACCGGCAAGGCACCATACCCCGCCGCCTCCCACGCCCGCAGCTGATCGCGGATGGATTTGTCGGCGATCACCTCGCCCGCGTGATAGATCCGCCGCGCAATCGTGTCGATCTTGTCCCACAGGCCCATCTCATCGGGGTAAAGCGGCGCAAAAGCACCGGGCCCTGCGGTCATCGCCATCACCTTGCGCGCCAGATCCTCGGCGCCCTGGCTGCCCATTGCCCAATGGCGACAGACAATCGCCTCGGCCCCCAGCCCCGCGGCATAGACCTGCACCTCGGCGATCTCGGCGTCGGTATCGTCGGTGAAATGGTTGATCGCCACCACCACCGGCACGCCAAAACCTTTGGTATTGGCGATGTGACGGCCCAGATTGGCGCAGCCCTTGTGCACCGCCGCCACGTTTTCCGCCGCAAGATCCGCCTTGGCCACGCCACCGTTCATCTTCAATGCGCGCACCGTGGCCACGATCACCGCCGCCGCCGGTTTCAGCCCGGCCTTGCGGCACTTGATGTCAAAAAACTTCTCGGCCCCCAGATCGGCGCCAAACCCCGCCTCTGTCACCACATACTCGGCCAGCCGCAACGCGGTTTGCGTTGCGATGACCGAGTTGCAGCCATGCGCGATATTTGCAAACGGCCCGCCATGCACAAAGGCCGGGGTGTGTTCGAGTGTCTGCACAAGGTTCGGCTGCATCGCCTCGCGCAGCAACACCACCATCGCGCCATCAGCACCGATATCGGCACAGGTGATCGGCTGTTTGTCGCGACTATAGGCGACCACGATCCGCCCCAGCCGCGCCTGCAGATCCGTCAGATCCTGCGCCAGGCACAGGCACGCCATCACCTCGGACGCAACGGTGATGTCAAAGCCCGACTCGCGCGAAAATCCGTTCGCCACGCCGCCCAAGCCCACGACAATCTCGCGCAACGCGCGATCATTCATGTCCATCACCCGGCGCCAAGTGATCCGGCGGGCGTCGATGTCCAGCGCGTTCCCCCAATAAATGTGGTTGTCGATCATTGCCGCCAACAGGTTGTGCGCCGAGGTCACCGCATGAAAATCGCCGGTGAAATGCAGGTTCATTGATTCCATCGGCACGATCTGCGCCATGCCGCCCCCCGCGGCACCGCCCTTCATCCCGAAGTTGGGCCCAAGGCTGGCCTCGCGAATACAGATCGCCGTGCGCGCGCCCAGCCGTTGCAGCGCATCGCCCAGGCCCACGGTGGTGGTGGTCTTGCCCTCGCCCGCAGGCGTCGGGTTGATCGCGGTGACCAGAATCAGTTTGCCCTCGGCACGCCCCGCCAGACCCGCGATGAAATCCGCGTCGATCTTGGCCTTGTCGCGGCCATAGGGGATCAGTGCGTCTTCCGGGATTCCCAGCTTTGCCGCGATCTCGGGCATCGGGCGCTTCACCGCCGCCCGGGCAATCTCGATATCGGTCTGCATCGGCACCTCCTCCGGTCAGAGGCAGACTAACCTGCGCAGCATCGCGCGAAAGCCCGGAAACGACGCGAAGGCGTGCAAAATCGCCGAAAAATCAGGCGCGGATCAAAGGCGCCCAGCCCCGTTGATCGGGCACATGCAGTCGCAACTGCTGACCAGGCAGCAGCATACCGGGCCGTTCCACCCAAGCCACCACGCCGCGCCGCCCCGTGGCTGCGGGTTTATACGCGGCGCCAAACCCGGGGTGGAAATGCTCGATCACCTTGCCCGGCAAAACGCAGGCACGGTTTTCCATGTCGATCACCAGTGTCGCCCCATCAGGCCCCTGCAGCCGCGACGACGGCGGCAGATGCGTCAGATCGGGCAGCCCGCGCAGCACCACACTGGCCCCAACCCACCGCGGATCGAGTTCAGGCACGCCCATCGCGGCGGCGGTTTCGGCCAGCTCCTCTTCGGACAGGATGGTAAGCTGCCTTGTGTTGGCGATCACCGTGCCGCGCGGATGCTGCGCCAGAACCCGCGAACAGCTTTCGCGCGTCAGCCCGCCATGCACCTCGCCCATCGGGCCTTCGAAGGTCAGTTGCAGGCTGTCCACCTCATGCGAGGCCAGCCCCATTCCGGCACCAACCGCCCCAAGATAGGTGATTTCACCATAAAAATCGGTGGGTTTCAAAGCAGGCATCAGGACACCGTGACAGTAAAGAAAACGCGGCGGAACGGGAACAGGACAGCGCCATCGGCCTCGGCCGGATAGGCGGCGGCCAGCGCGGCTTCGTAGCGCGCGACAAAGGCGGCCTGTTCGTCAGCGCTCAACTTTTCGACGAACGGCCGCAGCGCCGTGGATTCGGTGAAACGGCGCACCGGATGCGCGCCCGCCACCGGGTCCAGTCGCTGGATGTAATCCGTGGCCCAGGCGTTGACCTGCCCCAGCGGCGCCAGCATCCGCGCGTAATCCGCAGCCGGCGCGACCGGCGGCGTCCAGCCGGCAAAATCAAACCGGTCCGGGAACATTTCCTGCGCGAATTCCCGCAAAAAGCGGTGCGAAGGCGCCCCGTATTGCCGCGGCATCTGAACTGCCAAGGTGCCGCCGGGTGCCAGCCACCCCACCAGACGCGGTAACAGCGTGGCGTGATCGCCCAGCCAATGTAGCACCGCATTCGAAAAAATCAGCGCAGGCGGCTTTTTCGGCACCCACTCGGTCAGATCCGCCAGATCACAGCGTTTATAGGCGCCAGTCGCCGCCGCCTCGGCCAGCATCGCCGGAGACAGGTCAACCCCGACCAGTTTGCGCCCCGACCAGCGGCACGACAGCGCGGGCCCCGCCGCACCATTGCCACACCCCAGATCAACGATCTGACCGTCGGGCAGATCCCCCACCTGTGCCAGCAGATCCAGTGCGGGGCGCAGCCGCAGCCCATGAAACCGGGCATAAGCCGCCGGGTTCCAATCGGCCTCCCGCCCCGCCTTCACCGCCTTTGCCATCGTTCAGGCCGAAGGCTCGGGCGCAGTATCGCCGCCTTTGGAGGGTTTGGTTTTCGGAATTGCCGTCACCGCAGGCAGGCCACCCGAGGGCATGTCATCGGCATCGTCCCCCCCCAGAACCTCGCCCGCCATCACCTTGCGGATTTCGTCGCCCGTCAGGGTTTCGTATTCCAGCAGACCCTGCGCCAGACGTTCCCATTCATCCTGATTTTCGCTCAGGATACGGCGCGCCTCTTGATAGCCGGTCTCGATCAGACCGCGCACCTCGTCCTCGATCAGTTCCTTGGTCTTGGTCGAAACCGAGAACCCGCCAGTATTGCCCGAATAGCCCTCATGCGCCTCGGAATAGTCGATATTGCCGACCTTGTCCGACATGCCCCAGCGCATCACCATCGCCCGTGCAATCGCGCTGGCCTGCATGATGTCGCCCGCCGGGCCGTTCGAGACATGCTCCTCGCCCCATTTCAGGATTTCGGCGGCCTTGCCTGCCATGGTCATGGCGATCTTCTGCTTGGCCTCGTCCTTGTGATAGTTCAGCTTGTCCATTTCAGGCAGGCTGACCACCATACCCAGTGCCTGACCACGCGGAATGATCGTGGCCTTATAGACCGGGTCGCATTTCGGCAGTTTCATCCCGACCAGCGCGTGACCGGCCTCGTGATAGGCGGTCATTTCCTTTTGCTCGGGCGTCAGCACCATCGAGCGGCGTTCGACCCCCAGCATCACCTTATCCTTGGCTTGCTCGAAATCTTCCATCGTCACGAATCGGCGCCCGACGCGCGCGGCCATCAGCGCGGCCTCGTTCACCAGGTTCGCCAGATCGGCGCCCGAAAACCCCGGCGTGCCGCGTGCGATCACCCGCAGGTCCACATCCGGCCCGGTCGGCACTTTGCGCGCATGCACGGTCAGAATTTTCTCACGGCCCTTGATGTCGGGGTTCGGCACATGGATCTGACGGTCGAAGCGGCCCGGACGCAGCAGCGCGGGGTCCAGCACGTCTTTGCGGTTGGTCGCGGCAACGATGATGATGCCTTCATTGGCCTCGAACCCGTCCATCTCGACCAGCAGCTGGTTCAGCGTTTGCTCGCGCTCGTCATTGCCGCCGCCGATGCCGACACCACGGGCGCGGCCCACGGCATCAATCTCGTCGATGAAGACGATACAAGGTGCGTTTTTCTTGGCCTGTTCGAACATGTCGCGCACACGGCTTGCACCGACGCCGACGAACATTTCCACGAAATCCGAACCGGAAATGGTGAAGAACGGCACGCCTGCCTCGCCCGCGATCGCGCGCGCCAGCAGCGTTTTACCCGTGCCGGGCGGGCCGACCAGCAGCGCGCCTTTCGGGATCTTGCCGCCCAGACGGCTGAATTTCTGCGGGTTGCGCAGGAATTCGACAATCTCTTCCAACTCTTCCTTGGCTTCGTCGATGCCCGCCACATCGTCAAAGGTCACACGGCCCTGCTTTTCGGTCAGCAGCTTCGCCTTGGATTTGCCAAAGCCCATCGCGCCGCCTTTGCCGCCGCCCTGCATCCGGTTCATGAAGAACACCCAGATACCGATCAGCACCAGGAACGGCAGCCACACGCCCAGCAGTGACATGAAGCCAGACTGTTCCTGTTTGGTCACCTTGACCTGAATGCCTTTGGCAATCAGGCGTTCGGCGATTTCGTCAGCGGCAGGTTTGACCGTGGCGAAGGTCGAGCCATCGGTGATCTGATAGCGCACGTCTTCGCCATCCAGCTGCACGCTTTTGACATCGCCTTTCTCGACCTGTGCCATGAAGTCGGAATAGGCGACCTGCGACGAGCTCATCGAGGATTGCCCATCCCCAAACAGGTTGAACAAAGCCAGGATCAGCAGGAACAGCACAGCCCAAAAGGCGAGATTGCGCGCATTGCCCAAGGGGGACCTCCAAAATTATGCGGGTCTCGGGCGGACCCGAAACCTTTGCAGGAGAAAATAGGGATTACTGAGGCAGGTTCAACGCCTGAATAGCATTGAAAGAAAACTGCCGCAGGCAATCTGCGCTTTCCAGCCGTTTTCGAGCCCGGCGAGGGGCGCCGCAACCAAGGTTTCGCCCTGCCAGACCGCCGGTGTGGCCAAAAGCGACGCGCGCGGCAGGCCCGTGTCGCGCCACCCCGGGCAGCACCGCACCCCCTCGGCGCCCAAAGCGGCGATCTGCGCCCCCGGCGTGGCGGGCCCGTCCAGTCGCCAGCGGTCCCAGATCTGATCCGGGGTCACGCGCAGCCCGGCCACGGCCCGGACCTCGCGGGTAATGCGAATCTCAGACGACCGCAGGGTAATCTTGCAGCCGTGCAAGGTGGCCGTCCGCGGCGCCGCCAACCACGGCCCCAGCTTGGCCGCGCGCGGTGGATAATCGGCACCCGACACCCAGCGCAGCGCCGCATTCATCAAACGGCGCTGCAATTCGGGTTCCAGCGCCGCAAACCCCTGCGGATCAATGACCACATCGCCCATGGGCGTGGTCACATGCGCCTCGGCCCAGGCCCCCAGCGTGGCGCGCAACGCACGCTCGGCCACGGCCAGATGGTCAACCGTCGCGCTGAGGATCGCAGCATTCAGGCCCAGTGGTGCCAGACTTGCCAGGGCCTTGCGGGCCTTGACACGATCAAAACGGTCATTGGCATTCGACGGGTCATCGACCCAGGCCACACCCAGCCCGGTCAGATAGGCCCGCAAATCGGCGCGGCTCGCACGCAAGAACGGGCGGTGCCAGACCACACCCTCGGCCTCGAACCGGGGGCGCATCCCGGCCAGCCCTTCCAACCCGGCCTCGCGGGCAAGCCGCATCAAAAAGGTCTCGGCCTGATCGTCGGCGGTGTGGCCCAGTGCGACATGGGCCAGCCCCTGCCCCCGCGCCCATGCGCCGATCAGTCGCAGCCGCGCACGGCGCGCCTGATCCATCAGATTGCCGGTTGCATCCGGCCCTTCCCAGCGCAGGATGCTGTGGGGCACGCCGATCTGTGCGCAATAGCGCGCGACAAAAGCCGCCTCTTCCGTCGCTTCGGGGCGCAGACCGTGGTCAACCGTCACCGCCGCGACGTCGTATCGGCCAGCCAGCGCCGTCAAT
This sequence comes from Paracoccaceae bacterium, assembly GCA_028749255.1. Lineage (GTDB taxonomy): Bacteria > Pseudomonadota > Alphaproteobacteria > Rhodobacterales > Rhodobacteraceae > Rhodobacter. The sequence goes on from JAQTYE010000114.1 coordinate 6,739, forward strand.
AACGCCATCGAATCGCCGCCACCCGAAACGGCAACCCCGACACGCGGGGGCGCATCGGGGTCAAAAGCCGTCTCGACCAGTTGCGTCAGCGCCGAAGTCACTGACAGCCCAGGCCTTGCATCGCGGTTTGTGCCTGCGTCGCGGCGGGCACCCCGGGGAAGCGGTTGGGCACCTCGGCCAGTGTGGCGCAAGCCTCGACCGTCTGCCCCAACGCGCCCAGCGACCGCCCCAGCCCCAGCAGGCTGTCGGCGGCCCGCGTCCCGGCGGGATCCGCCGAAAACGCCGCCAGCCAGGCACGCGCGGCGCCGGGCACATCGCCCGCGCTTTGCAGCGCCTCGCCGCGCAGATACATCGCCTCTCCGGTCAGCGGACCCCCCGGATAGGTTTCGGCAAAGGTCGCAAAGAGGTCAGCGGCGCCGCGAAAGTCACCCTGACCGAGCACCCCCTTGGCCCGGTCAAAATCGCTCTGCTCGTTCATCGCCAGCGATGCCCCCG
>JAQTYE010000114.1:7243-11881 GCA_028749255.1 Paracoccaceae bacterium
GCGGGCGTCGCATTGGGCGCAGGCGCCGTTACCGGATTGGCCGCGACCGCAGCCCCGCCCAGGGGCGTGGTCTGCCCGATCGCCGAGATATCGCAATCGGGCGTCACTTCGCACAGCCGGAATTCCAGATCGCCAACCCGGTTGGTGCCATCGGCCACCACCTGATTGACGCGGTTTTCCAGCGCTTCGGTGCGCGAGGTCAACTGGCTCAACGCCGCTTCCATCGCGTCCATCCGCTCCAGCGCCGAGGCACCGCCCGCAGCCTGAATGCCCTTGGCACCCGATGCCACCAGTTCCTGCCGCAGGCCCTGCAGCTGGGCGCTCAGGTCACCCAGCTCGACCCGGATATCGGCCAGCGTCTGCGCGTCCTGCCCGAAGGCAGGCCCGGCAAACGCCAGCGCGAGGCTCAGCACCAGCGCCCGTTTCATGCTCAGCTACCCGCGCCGAGCGAGATCACCGTCACTGCGCGGCGGTTCTGGGCATAGCAATCCTCGGTCGAGCAGACCGCCAGCGGGCGTTCCTTGCCGTAGGACACGGTGCGCAGGCGGGTGCCCGCAACACCTTGGGAAATCAGGTATTCCTGCGCCGAATTGGCCCGACGCGCACCCAACGCAAGGTTATATTCACGGGTGCCTTGTTCGTCGGCGTGGCCTTCGATGATCGCCGAATATTGCGGATGGGCCGCCAGCCACTGCGCCTGACCGGCCAGCGTGGTGCGGGCTTCGGGGCTCAGCGTCGATTGGTCAACCGCGAACAGGATCTTGTCACCGACGGTGGCCGCGAAATACGCAGGCGAGTTCGGATCGCTGATCGAGCCCTGCGAGATGCCGCCGTCGCCATAGGCGCCACCCGGGTCCACAACGCCGCTGCCCGCGCCGTATTTGTCGGGGTTGTTACAGGCCGCGAGGCCGAGGACTGCCAGCAAGATCATTGCCTTGGGTGCGAAAGTCATGTGTTACCGCCTTTTGTTGGCCATTTGGCCCAGTTTATCAGCTTCGTTACTGCTTGTGAATCGTCTCAGGGCAAAAGCGGCGACCAGGCCGGATCGGAGGCCGCGCCCCCGCTGCTGACCGCCTTCAGATTGCGTCCGGAAATATCGACCGAATAAAGTTGCGAACTGCCGCCCGCGCCCGAACTTTCGCGCGAGAACATGATCACCCGGCCGTTGGGCGACCAGGTCGGGCCTTCGTCCAGGAAGGACGCGGTCAGCAGCCGCTCTTCAGAGCCATCGGTGCGCATCACGCCAATGTGGAACCGCCCGGCATGTTGTTTGGTAAAGGCGATCAGATCACCGCGCGGCGACCAGACCGGGGTGCCATAACGCCCCTCGCCAAAGGAAATCCGCGTCGGTTCGCCGCCACCCGCCGGCATGATATACAGCTGCTGCGTGCCCGAACGGTCGCTTTCAAACACGATCCGCGACCCATCGGGGCTATAGCTCGGCGCGGTTTCAATCGCCGGGCTGTTGGTCAACCGTGCGGCACCGCTGCCATTCACACCCATTTTCCACAGGTCGGTGTTGCCGCCCTGCTCCATCGAATAGACAATGCTGGTGCCATCGGGCGAAAACCGCGGCGCAAAGGTCATCGTGCCCGGGATTTCCGGCAGCAACTGCGCGCTGACATTGCCGACATTGAGCATCTTGATCCGCGGGAAGCCGGTTTCAAACGTGGTATACAGCACCCGGTCGCCCGTGGGCGAAAACCGCGGTGCCAGCACAATCGTACTGCTGTCGGTCAGATACTGCACATTGGCACCGTCGTAATCCATCACCGCCAGCCGTTTCAGACGCGCATTCTTGGGCCCGGTTTCCGACACGAAGACCACCCGGCTGTCGAAATAGCCGCTTTCGCCGGTGATCCGGCTGTAAATCACGTCAGCGACCTTATGCGCCAACCGCCGCCAGCTGCCGCTGGACGCGGCCAATTGCTGCCCCTCGCCCAGTTGCTGACCCGAATAGATGTCGAACAGACGGAATTTCACCACCACCTTGCCACCCGCCATCGACACGCCGCCGACAATCAGCGCCTGCGCGTTGATCGCCTGCCAGTCGGCATAACTGACCGGAGTTTCAAAGGCCGAAAAGCGTTGGATATGCGCGCTTTGCGGAATTTCGCGGAACAGCCCGGTTCCGGTCAGGTCGCTGGAAATCACCGCCGTGATATCGGCGGCCATCTGCCCGGCATCGCCGGTTTCCGCCACGAACTGCGGCAGCGCGAAGGGTAGCGGTTCGATCACGCCATCGGTGATCTCGATGCGCAGCGGCCCCTGCTGGGCCAGCGCCACGCCGGGACCGATCATCAACGCCGCCACAGCGGCCAGTGCAATACGCAACATTCCTGAATTCCCTCGATTGGGCTTTGTGTCCTTGTAACGCGTTTGGAGGCCACGGCGCATCACAACCGCCGGAGTATCCGCGAAAACCTGCCGAACTGTGCCGAGTACGCTCATTTCATCCGCATCTTTTCGGGGTTGAAGACGATTTCGATCTGCCGCCAGTGGTCGTATTTCTCGGGCGGCAGCGGGAACCCATCGGACCCGCAGCGCACGATCGCGCGCCGCCCGGCCTCGTAGGCCTGTTTCGCCGACGTCTCGGAGCCGCCGTCATAGCCGACCATGCGGATCGTCTTGATGTCTGGCTTGCCGTCGGGGTTCATATCGACCGCCACCGTCACGCTGGTGCGCAGCGCTTCGGAGCTGAGCGCGCCGACGTTCCAGCACGCCTTCACATCGACGATCAGCGCCTCTTTTTCGCCCGACGTCACCGGCGGACCCGAAGCCGCGCGCCCGGTGCCGCCCGTGCCCTGCGCATCGTTTGCCATAGCTTCGGCCAGCGCGTCATTCACCGCATCCGTGGCGGGCTTGGCCGCCGCAGGTTTCGCCGCTGCGGGCTTGTCCGCCGCCGCCGTTTTGGTCTGTGCGGGCGCAGGTTTGGCAGGTTTAGAGCGCGGACGCGGCGTGGACAACGGCGCCGACGTCTGCGGTTTTTCTTCGGTCTCGGTCGCCTCGGTCACGATTTCGGTCGTGGCCTCGGGGGGCGCGGCCTCTTGCTTGGGCTGCTCCAGCACCTCTTCGGGTTTTGCCGCCTCTTCGGGACGCGTCTCGGCCTCGGCCATATCCGACACCTTGGCATCCGGCGCGGGCGCTTCGGCGGCCTTGGGCGCGACACGCGGCGCGGGTTTCGGACGCGGACGCGGCGAGAAATCGGGCGAGAGCGTGTCTTGCGGCACCTCGACCGGCGGCATCATCGTCGGCGGAACTTCGGTCACCTGTGCGGGTTCCGGCGGGGCCAGATCTGTCAGATCAGGCGCGGCTTCGGGCGTCGGCGTGGGTTCGGGCAGGGCTTCGGGCGCGGGCTCAGGCACGACCTCGGCCTCGGGGGCCGGGTCAGGCGTGGGCGTGGCCTCGGTCGGGGTGGCCGGCTGCGCGGGCGCCTCGGTCACCGGGGTGTCCGACGCCTTCGGCGCGGCCGCCACCATTGCCTGGAACTCGGACTCGGACATCACCGAAACCTCGGACATGACAACAGGGCCGGACGGCTTGGGTTTGAACCACTCGCCGCCCAGCACGACCCAGGCGATCACCCCCAGATGGAGCGCCGCCGAAATCGCCGTGCCAAGTTTATCTGCCCTGTTCCCGCGCATCCGCGCCTACTTTCCGGTCTCAGTTTCCGGCCTGCGCGCCGGTCAGCTGCGGCCCGCCCACGTCGGTGATCAGCACGATATTGCCAAACCCCCCGGCGTTGAGCGCCCCCATCACCTGCACCACACGCGCATATTCAATGCCGCCATCCGCCCGCAAAAACACCTTGTCGCTGTCACGTTCCTGCGCCACCGCGCGCAGACGATCGACCAGTTCACCCTCGGGCACGGGGGTGTTCATCATCGACACCGTGCCGTCGAGTTGCAGCGAAATCGTCAGCGGCTCTTCCTGTTCGGTCGGCACCGCCTTGGCGGCGGTTTTCGGCAGTTCCAGCGGCACGCCCACGGTCATCATCGGCGCGGCCACCATAAAGATGATCAGCAGCACCAGCATCACATCGACCATCGGCGTGACGTTGATTTCGCTCATCGCATGGGATTTGCCCCGACTGCCCCGGCGACGGCGCCCGCCGCCCCCGCCCTTTTTCATGACCCCCGCGCCCATCGCTCAGGCGTCCAGCTGGCGCGACAGGATGGTAGCGAATTCGTCGGCGAACGCCTCATAGCCCGAGGCGATACGGTCACTGTCTGCCGACAACTTGTTGTAGAACACGACCGCAGGGATTGCCGCCAGCAGGCCCAGTGCCGTGGCCACGAGCGCCTCGGAGATCCCGGGCGCCACGACGGCCAGCGAGGTGTTCTGCGAAATCGCGATTTCCTCGAAGGCGACCTTGATCCCCCAGACGGTGCCGAACAGGCCGACGAACGGCGCGGTCGATCCGACAGTGGCCAGAAACGGCAAGCCCGAATTCAGATGCTCGGTTTCCTTGGCAATCGCCACATCCATCGACCGGTCAATCCGCGCCTGAGCGCCAGCGATCAACTCGCCGTCGCTGCGGTGGCTGCGGCGCCATTCCAGCATGCCAGCGGCGAAAATCTTCTGACTGGCGCCCACCGGCGCGGGGCCGATCTGGTAGATCGGAAGAGCACACGTCTG
>JAQTYE010000115.1 GCA_028749255.1 Paracoccaceae bacterium
GGAAAGCATCCGGCGTGCGGCGCTGAAACATGGGTTGTTCCCGGATGCGGTGGGCCGTGAAGACGATTGGATGAAGTTTCATCTGTCGCGCGGCGACGACAAAGGCGCGCAGTTCGCGGTCGAGATGAGCAACGGCCACTGGGTGCAGATCATCGAACAGGAAACCCCCCAAGGCGGGCGTGTGGCGGTGCTGAGCGACATCACCGAACCGCTGATGAGCCGCAAACGCGCCAAGGTCGCCGAGCAGCGGCTGCGCGATGCGATCGACGCCTTGCCCGTCGGGTTCTGGCTGTTCGACAAGGATGATCGGCTGGTCATGTTCAACACCGTCTCGGGAATAAAATTGCCCGGCCAGCGCCGCGATCTGGAGCCCGGGCGCGAACTGGCGGAACTGGTGCGGCGGCGGATGGCTATCGCGGAGGAGATCCGCATCGGCGGCGTTGTAACCCACGACACCGAACTGGCCTATGAAACCCTGCGCAACGAAACTTCGGAGCTGGAAGCGCGCTACGATGGGGGGCTGTGGTTCAAATATTACACCCGCAGAACCTCTGAGGGCGGGCTGGTGATGTTCCGCATCGAAATCACCGATCTGCGCCTGCATCAGTACCAGTTGGAGGCCTCCAACGCCGAGTTGCGTGCCGCTTTGGCCGAACGCGACGCTGCGGAAAGCCGGTTCCGGGATGTCGCGGACATCAGCTCGGAATGGTTCTGGGAACAAGACGAAGCCATGTGTCTGACCTATTTGTCGGAAGGGTTCGCACGGGTGATCGGGCGCGATCCGGCAGAGTTCATCGGTCAGTTGTCACCTGATGCCATGATTTCGGGCGACTCTGGGGGCGGCGTCAGCCTGCATGACAAGATGCAGGCGCACGAGCCCTTCTCGGACGTGATCTACAACTATAAATTTCACGGTGACAAGGAAAGCTGGATCCGCACAAACGGCAAGCCGGTCTTTACCAAAGATGGCAAATTCCGGGGCTATATCGGAACTGCCGAAGATGTGACGCTGTTTTATGCCGCGCTGCGCGAGGCCGAGAAGGCCGACGAGGCCAAGACCCAGTTCCTGAATGTGATCAGCCATGAATTGCGCACGCCGCTGACCTCGGTTCTGGGCTTCAACAGTTTCATTGCGAATGCGGTCAAGCTGCCGTCCTATATCGCGCTGCAAAAGGCACTGGAGGCGGGAGATCCCGCCGAAGCCCGCCAGCGGTTTGACGTCTATCAACAGCAAATCAAAGACTTTGCAGAGCGGATTCGGTGCGCCGGGATTCAGTTGCAGTCGCTGATTGATGACATGCTCGATCTGGCACGGATCGAGGCCAACACGATCCGCCTTGACCTGACGCGGGTGGACAGCCTGCGGGTGGTCACCTCTGTGGTTGATCAGATGCAGGCGCTGGCCGCCGAAAAAGCACTGGAACTGCGGGTGCAGGTGACCGACCTGCCGGTTCTGGCCGATGAAATCCGGTTCCGGCAGATCTTGACCAATCTTCTGGGCAATGCGCTCAAGTTTACCGAAAAAGGGCGCATCACGATTGAAAACGAACGTCAGGGCGATCTGGTTGTGTTTCGCGTCAAGGATACCGGCATCGGCATCGCGCCGGATCGCCTGCCGATCATTTTTGATCGCTTCGCGCAGGCCGAGATGGGCACAGGCACCACCCGCAAGAATAGCGGCGTCGGACTGGGGCTGGCGATTTGCAAGGATCTGGTCCGGCTGCAAAACGGTTGGATCAAGGCGGAAAGTACCCTGGGCGAAGGGGCCACACTGACATTCGCGCTACCCGCCGCGCCAGAGGTTTGAGCGCGCGGTAATCCGGCCCGATCGGGTCGGATTTCGAGGGAATAGGGGCTTTTCACAATTTTGGCCAAGTTTGACCGTATTCAGGTACGAATTTTTAACCATAAAGTGGTTAGTGGACGTAACGGTATGATGCTGGCAAGCTGAGGCGGGGAAATGACCCGGCCGATGAGACCGGTTGATGCTTTTGGTGTTGAGGCTTTGATTCCGATGGATATGTCGTCGTTTTTGACACTATGTGCAGCATTCGGGAGCGGATCTATGATTGCGATGGCGTCGCGATACGTGGTGCGGTCCTTAGCGGTGGAGCCCGCCCAGGTGCTGCCGCAAACACGATCATATACGATGAAAACGCCACAATTCGGCGGTGCGCCGGACGTGCCCGAGGCCGATCAGACGGCCCAGTGCAACGGCTGCAACCCGTTCATCGCCGCGATGTTCGACCAGATTTCAGAGGCGGTGGTGATCATCGACCCCGCCACGCACAAACTGTGCTACATGAATGCCTTTGCGCTGCGTGCACAGGGGTGGTCCAAAGCGGCGCTGGGGAAAAAGACGCTGGCCGAGACCGGCTATGGATCTGACCGGGACATGATCGCGACGCTGTTCGACAGCGTTTTGACCGAAGGAAAAGGTTCGTTCTCCCTGCAATCCGTGGTTACGGGCCGGACCTGCAATGCGCAGGGCTATGCGATTACGGCCGCGGGGGGGGGGGCGCCGCGCGTGCTGCTGATCGTGCGTGATATCTCGGAGCAGACCGACGCCGAACGGGCGCGCAAGGAATTGCTGTCGGTCATCACACATGAGCTGCGCACACCGCTGACCAGTATCAAGGGCGCGCTGGAACTGTTGAAGGGCGGGGCGACCGGCGCCCTGTCGGATCAGGCCAATTCGCTGGTAACGATTGCCGCCGCGAACAGCGAGCGTATGCTGGGGCTGATCCGCGACATTCTGGAAATGGAAGAGATCAACCAAGCTGGCTTCCAGATCTGTCCCGAGCCGCTCGACCTGAGCGCGCTGGTGCAGGCCACGCTGGAGGCGCACAGTGGCTATGGCGCGCATCTGGCCGTCACGTTTGCCGATGCCGGGACCGAAGCGGATCTGATGGTGATGTCGGATCCGCGGCGGGTGTCGCAGGTGTTGTCGAATCTGTTGTCGAACGCCGCAAAGGTCACCGATAGCGGGGGCACTGTCGAACTTTGGGCCTGTCGTGAAGGGACAGAGGCGGCGATCTATGTCCGCGATCATGGCCCGGGCATTCCCGAAGACCTGCGCGACAAGCTGTTCGAGCGATTCGCGAAATCGCCGGTTCCGAATCGTTCGCAGGTCAGCGGGTCCGGGCTGGGGCTGAGCATCGTGAAGACGCTTGTGATCAAACTCGGCGGAACGATCAGCTTCTCGACCGTCACCGACATGGGCACCACCTTCCGTGTGGCCCTGCCGCTGGCCGACGCCTGAGCGACGGCCCCGCCCCCGCACAACCCGTGACGGGGTATGGGTGTTGGTTGCGTGCGCCGATGCGGCGCCCGAGGGCGTTTGTCTAGCCATCCTGATTGTGACAGATAGCAGATGAACCCGCGCGGGTGGCATGCGATGGGGCACACCCCCAATAAGATACCGCGCGGCGTGCGGGCATGTCGTATCGTGGGGGGCAGTCGAGGCGTGCATGCGCGGGATGCATACGCAGGCCACTCAGAACCGCGTTCAGATAGAAACCTTGGCCGCGCGCGCGTGGAGAGGGGCCTCCGGCGGGGATATTTCGGGCTTTGTTGCAGAGGCGCCGTGTCGAAGGCACGCGCCGCATGGCTTAGTCGAGGACCGCGTCTTCCATCATATCCATCAACGTCTCAAGCGCTTCGGCCAGGCCGGTTTGCAGCCCCGAGGTGTCCGGTTCCGACAGGATGCGGCGCAATCTGAGATCAAGCGCCGCCGCATGAGTGCCAAGGTCGGCAAAACCAACCGTTGTGGCCAGCCCGTGCAATTTATGGACAATGAATGACAGTCGCTGCAACGCGGCCGGGGCCTTGAGCGGATCGCGGATCTCTGTTTGCAGCGCCTCGATTTCCAGGATGGAGGGGACCAGCCGCGCGACGAACTGCGCTTTGACGTCGGCCAGGGCCTGCGCCAAGGCTGCGGGCATTGCCCTTTGCATGTTCATGTCGCTCATATGACCCCCCTGCGCGCGCCTGCGTCCGGCCTTAGCCGAAGGATGAATTCATCAGATCGGCCCCGTAGCGCGCGGGATGTGCTGCGCAGGCGCGGTCGATCGCCCGGGCGACCAGTTTTTTCGGGTCGGTTTCGAACATCGAACTTTGAACCAGGTCGCCCACCGACAGCACTACATTCATCGGCAGGCCGCCCTCGACCGTCAGGCCAAACTCGGCCAGGGTCGCGCTCAGTGCGATTTCCAGGTCTTCGCGGGCGATGCGGCTGACCCGTGGCACAATCGCGACGAAGCTGCCGTTGCCGTAATACGAAATCATCGCGTCATGCGCGCGCAGGTTTTCGAAGATTGCCTCGGCGACGTCGGTCAGGATCTCTTGAAACCCGGACGGGGTGGAGCGGGCATAGAGGGTTTCGACCTTGCGGATCTGAAAGCCGATGGCGCCCAGCATGAACCGACGGCCGCGGCTCAGCCGGTGCAGATAGTTTTCCATCGCCAGCGCGTTGATCACCCGCGGCACTTCGTAGATCGTGATCGGGTCGGACAGATCAAAGGCCGGAACCCCGCTGCTGGCAGAGGCATCCAGTTCAGAACGCAGGACATTGGCAAGATTGCGGGTCTCTTCCGCAAGCTTTTGCTCGGTATAGAGCATCTGCGACACCCGCAACCGTGCGCCAAGTTCGACCACGTCGATCGGTTTGTTGATGTAATCGGTTGCCCCAGCGACAAAAGACGCGTCGATCGAGGCCTTTTCGGTCACCGAGGTCAGCATCGTGATCGGCACGCGGCGGTAACGCGAGATCGTGCGGATCTGACGGCACAGCTCGATCCCGTTCATGCCGGGCATCAGAATGTCGAGATAGATGGTCGAAAACGACAGGTCCTTGCGGTTGACCAACTGCATGGCCTCATCAGCGTTCAGCGCGAAATGCACGTCGCTGTAGCCCAACGACGCAAGCACGCCCTCCATCAGGCGCAGGATGATCGGGTCATCATCAACCACTAAAAGAGTCATCATCCATCTCCACAATCGGTAAACACAAAGCGTTTTGCCGGCATACTGTCACCGTGAGACCGTACGTTCTCAACTCAACCTATAGGATATGATCGCCGAGGAATGGGGCGAATTTATGGCGTGGCTAAGGAAAGGTTAATGGGTCTGCCCGGGGCGGCCATCTCCGGTCCTGAAAAAACGCGGTCGGGAAAAATAGCGGCCCGGAATGGTGCAAAACCCGATTTTAGAAATTGCGTTCTGTGTGTTTTTCCGGCCAAATGTCGGCATGAAAGAACTCCATAGTATTATGCACGTCGAAGATGATCCGGACATCAGGCAAATCGCCCGAATGTCGCTGGAACTTGTCGGTGGATTTGAGGTTGCGCAATTTGAAAGTGGACCGGCTGTCTTGGAACAGGCGGCGTCTTTGCGCCCTGATATGGTGCTGCTGGATGTGATGATGTCGGGCATGGATGGCGAGGAAACCTATGCGCGCCTGCGTCAGATCGACGGCTATGCCACGGTGCCGATTGTCTTTCTGACCGCCAAGGCGTCGCGCGTTGATTTTGACCGTCTGCGGGTCTTGGGTGCCGCGGACGTCATCTTGAAGCCGTTCGATCCGATGACCCTGCCAGAGCAAATCCGAGAGATTTGGGCACGCGTCGCGGGCTGAGCCCCGTGCGCCCCGTTGACCTTTGCGCGCGGCCCCGCTAGCGGGTGGGTATGGCACGCGCACCCCTTCTTCAGCTTTCCGGCATTTCGCTCACCTTTGGTGGAACTCCTGTCTTCGACGGGCTCGATCTGAATGTTCAACCGGGCGACCGGGTGGCATTGGTCGGGCGCAACGGATCTGGCAAATCGACCTTGATGAAGGTGATGGCGGGGCTGGTCGAACCCGACCGCGGCACCCGCATCGTGCCCAGCGGCACGCGCGTGGGCTATATGGAACAGGAACCCGATCTGTCGGCCTTTGAAACGCTGGGCGATTTCGCCGCCTCCATGCTGGCCGAAGATGAAAAATACCGTGTCGAAATGGTGGCCGAGGGGCTGAAATTCCGCCCCGATGCCCCGGTGGCGACGGCCTCGGGCGGCGAACGGCGGCGTGCGGCACTGGCAAAACTGCTGGCCGAGGCGCCCGAGCTGATGCTGCTGGACGAACCGACCAACCATCTGGACATTCAGGCCATCGGCTGGCTTGAGGAAGAGCTGCGCGACACCCGCACCGCTTATGTTCTGATTTCGCACGACCGTGCGTTTCTGCGCCATCTGACGCGCGCGACGCTCTGGATCGACCGCGGGCAGGTGCGGCGCCTGGAGCGTGGTTTCGAGGGATTCGAGGACTGGCGCGAACAGGTCTGGGCCGAAGAGGACGAGGCCCGCCACAAGCTGGACCGCAAGATCAAGGCCGAGGCGAAATGGGCCGTCGAAGGGATTTCCGCGCGCCGCAAACGCAACCAGGGCCGGGTGCGCGCGCTGGCCGATCTGCGTGCCGAACGCGCGGGCCAGATCCGTCGTCAGGGCACGGCCGCGATGGAGCTGGACAGCGGCACCACCTCGGGCAAGCGGGTGATCGAGGCCACGGGGCTGGAAAAACGCTTTGGCGACAAGACCATCGTGTCGGATTTCGATCTGCGCGTGCTGCGCGGTGACCGGGTGGCTTTTGTCGGACCCAACGGGGTGGGCAAAACCACCTTGCTGAAAATGCTGACGGGCGAGATTGCGCCCGATGCGGGCACGGTCAAGCTCGGCACCAATCTGGAAATGGCGGTCTTTGATCAGGCCCGCGCCACGCTCGATTTCAACATGACGCTGTGGGACGGGCTGGTGAACGACCCCGACATGCGCGTTTCGGGGCGCTCCGATCAGGTGATGGTGCGCGGCGTGCCGAAGCATGTGGTCGCCTATCTCAAGGATTTCCTGTTTGACGAATCCCAGGCGCGTGCGCCGATCGGTTCGCTGTCGGGCGGCGAACGCGCGCGGCTGTTGCTGGCGCGGATCATGGCGCGGCCCTCGAACCTGCTGATTCTGGACGAACCGACCAACGATCTGGATGTCGAGACGCTGGATCTGCTGCAAGATATCCTGGGCGAATATGACGGCACCGTGCTGCTGGTCAGCCACGACCGCGATTTCATCGACCGGGTGGCGACAACGACCATCGCAATGGAAGGCGATGGGCGTGCCACCGTTTATGCGGGCGGCTGGACTGATTATCAGACCCAGCGCGCGCTGAGCGCGGCCGAAGCCGCAAAACCCGCGGACAAGCCTGCGGCGAAGAAATCCGATCCTGCCCCCGAAGCGCCGAAAGACGCGCCGAAAAAGGCTGGCCTGAGCTTCACCGAAAAGCACCGGCTTGAGGCGTTGCCCGGTGTGATCGAGAAGCTGGAATTCGAGATCGGCAAGCTGACCGAATTGCTGGCCGATCCGGGCCTGTTCACCCGCGAGCCGGTGAAGTTCCAGAAAGCCAGCGCGATGCTGATCGAACGGCAAGGCAGCCTGGCCAAAGCCGAGGAAGAATGGCTGGCGCTGGAAGAAAAGGCCGCGGGCTGAGCTGCCGCCTTGACCTGGTGTGACGCTGCGTAACTTTCGCGCTGCCTTTACCCTTTCGCCTTGGTCCAAATATCCTGCGGGGGCCCGGGGGTGCAAAACCCCCGGCGATCGGAGGATTTCATGCAAAAGCCGCAGGGCGGCCCGCTGAGCGGGTTGCGCATCGTCGAGATTTCGGGCCTTGGCCCCACGCCGTTTACCGCACAGTTGTTCGCCGACATGGGGGCGCAAGTGATCCGCATCGCGCGGCCCGGATCGGGGGGCGCGGAAAACCATGTTCTGGGGATGGCGAATGATCCGCTGGACCGGGGCCGCGATGTGCTGGAGCTTGATCTGAAGGCGCCCGCTGATGTGGCGGTGCTGCGCGCGCTGGTGGGCCGTGCCGATGCGCTGATCGAAGGGATGCGCCCGGGCGTGATGGAGCGGCTTGGCCTGGGCCCTGCCGATTTCCCGGAACACCCGGCGTTGGTTTACGGGCGGATGACCGGCTGGGGGCAGACCGGGCCTTGGGCGCATACCGCCGGGCATGACATCAATTTCATCGCGTTGTCGGGGGCGTTGGGGAGTATCGGCACGCCCGAAACGCCGGTGATCCCGCTCAATCTGGTCGGCGATTTCGGCGGCGGTTCGATGTATTTGGCCTTTGGCATGATGGCGGCGCTGTTTCATGCGCGCGCCACCGGGCAGGGGCAGGTGGTCGATGCGGCGATCACTGATGGTGTGGCGCATCTGATGGGGATGATCCAGGGCATGGCCGAGCAGGGCCTGTGGCCGGGGCCGCGCGGCAGCAATATGATCGACGGCGGGGTGCCGTGGTATGGCACCTATGCCTGCGCTTGCGGGGGCCATATGGCAATCGGCCCGCTGGAGCCGAAATTCTGGGCCGAATTCCAACGGCTGATGGGGTTTGCGCCGGGTGATTTGCCGGACCGTGCCGACCCTGCCAACGGGCCTGCATTGCGCGCGGCCCTGACCGCGCGGTTCGCCGAAAAAACCCGCGACGACTGGGCTGCGATTTTCGACGGCACCGACGCCTGCGCGACCCCGGTACTGAGCATGGCCGAGGCCGCCGCGCACCCGCATAACGTTGCGCGGGGCACCCATCTGCGCCACGAGGGCATGGTGCAGCCTGCGCCTGCACCGAAGCTCTCGGCTACGCCGGGGGGGATTGGGGCAGGATCGACGCTGAACCGGATCACGCCGACCGAGGCGTTGGCACGGTGGGGCGCCTGAACGGCGCCCCGGTGCGTGCGGGATCTTAGCGGTTGTCGGGTTGCGCCCGCACCGCCATCCGCCCTCGATACGAGATCGTATAGGGCGCGCCCGCGCGGCTTTCGATAAACCCGCGAGCGCGCAGCCTGCGAAACAACGGCAGGGTGCAATCACTCAGGATCATCCCGTCGCGGGTGACACAGATCACCTCGGTGATCTTGCTCTCGTGTCGGAAATGGCGAATCCGTCCGCCTTGCGCCAGCGCGTGCAGCACGCGCTGTTCGTATTTCGAGATATTCATGGAGAAGCTCTTGATATGGAATCGACACATGCGCCCCTGCCGCCTCTGCGGTGGGGCAAAGGTGTCCGGGGTCATCCCGGCTCACCGCGTGCAGACAATCTCCAACATCAAAGCTCCATATCAGGCCGGGCAGGTGCCGGGCTTGCGAGAAATCAAGGCACACCATCCTGCAAGTGCAAGATGCGGCAGGGTCGCAGCCCGCAAGATGCTTGACAGTGCAGCGTCAATCCCCGATAAGCCGCGAACTTGGCGGGGAGTCTGTCTTCCGGCCGGTTATTTTTTTGAAATCTCGCCCCGCACGGGGCGCGCTGCCCGAGGCGGGGAAACCCGGTAACCCAGATGGGGCCACAGGGCGCGGCTGACACGAAGGAAAGACGCATGTTCGCGGTCCTCAAGACGGGCGGCAAGCAATACAAGGTTCAGGCGGGCGATGTGCTGCGCGTTGAACTGATTGCTGCTGTTGCTGGCGACAAAGTCCAGTTCAATGAAATTCTGATGGTTGGCGGCGAAACGCTCACCGTTGGCGCGCCGCTGGTTGAAGGCGCTGCTGTCGTGGCTGAAGTCATCGACAACATCAAGGCCGACAAGGTCATCACCTATCACAAGCGTCGCCGGAAACATTCGTCGCAGCGGACCCGTGGCCACCGTCAAAAGCTGACGCTGGTGCGCGTGACCGAGGTTCTCGCCTCGGGCGCTGCCGCTTCGGGCGTCAAAGAAGCCGTTGGCACCGCCTCGGCGCGTCGCGTGGCCCATAACGCCACCGCAGCTCAGGAGTAATCCCCCATGGCACACAAAAAAGCAGGCGGCTCTTCGCGCAACGGCCGCGACTCGGCTGGTCGTCGTCTTGGCGTGAAACTGTTTGGCGGTCAGGCTGCGGCCCCCGGCCACATCATCGTGCGTCAGCGCGGCACCACCTGGTACCCGGGCGAAGGCGTCATGATGGGTCGTGACCACACCATCTTTGCCGTTGTCGATGGCAAGGTGACCTTCAAGAAGGGCCTCAAGGGGCGCACCTTCATTTCGGTTCTTCCGGTCGCGGAAGCGGCCGAGTAAGCCGGACCAGACCCGTAAAAATTGGGGGGATCGGCGACACCGCCGGTCCCCCCTTTCTGTTTTTCGGACCCGCGGGGAGGCGGGCTGGCGCCAAGGCAACGAATTTTCAAGGGGATAGGGTTAAAGCAGTCATCAACCTGCCCTATTTTATCGGTATGGCCAGAAGGCCAGCGTTTCGAGGAGGAGCGCCATGTTTCAGGAACTCATCACCACCCAGCCCGTCATCGCGGCAGAACGGTTCATCCTGCGCCCGCTGCGCAAATCCGATGCCGGGCTGATCGCCCTCTATACCGGCGACAAGCGGGTGGCGATTGGCACCCGCGCGATCCCCCATCCGCTGCCCCCGGGCGCGGCCGAGGCCTATGTCACGCGGGCGATGTCCGACACCAGCGTCGAGGATGTCTGGGCGCTGGATGGGTCGGATCACGGTCTGGCCGAGGTGCTGGGCGTCGTTTCTCTGACCCGGATCGAGCCGGATCAATCCGAGGTCGGGTTTTGGGTCGGGCCGGGGTTCTGGAATACGGGCTTCGCCTCCGAGGCGGTGGCGGCCTTGGTCGCGGCCAACCCGCATAAATCGCGCACTCTGCTGGCCGAGGTGTTTCAGGACAATCAGGGTTCGGCCCGGGTTCTGACCAATGCGGGCTTCGAATATCTGGGCGATGCCGAAAGCTGGTCGGTGGCGCGTGGCGCCCGTGTGCCGACCTGGACTTATCTCAAGAAGATGTCGTAACCCAATGACCGGCCGCGCTTTTCTGGAAACGGCGCGGCTGGTGCTGCGGCCGCTGGCGGTGGTGGATCGCGCGGCCTGTGTGGCCGCGCTGAACGATTTGGCCATCACGCGCTGGCTGGCCGCTGTGCCCCATCCCTACAACCCCGCGGATTTCGACGGGTTTCTACCGATGCAGCCGCCGGGGCGCCGGTGGGCGATCACGCAGGGCGGCGTCTTTGCCGGGGTGATCGCGCTGGATCCGCATTTCGGCTATTGGCTGGTGCCCGGGGCGCAGGGGCTGGGTGTGGCGACCGAAGCCGGGCGGGCGGTTCTTGCCGCGCATTTCGCCGACCCGCAGGCAGGCGATCTGGTTTCGGGCTATCTTGCGGGCAATGTGGCCTCCGCCAATGTGCTGGGCAAGCTCGGCTTTATGCTGACCGGGCAGAGCAAGGTGCATGTGCGCGCGCTTGATGCCGAGGTGACGCATCTCGATATGGTGCTGACGCGCGCGGCCTGGGCTGCGGTCAACCCGCTGGTGATCGACACCCCGCGCCTGCGGCTTGATCCGCTGACGCAGGAGGATGCCGAAACCTTTCGCGCGTTGGTCACCACGCCGGACATCGGGCGGATGCTGTTCATCTTCCCGCCCGATTACAGCCACGACGCTGCGTGCGCGATGATGGGGCAAAACCGCTGGGCGGGCACCCGCCCCCTGCGGCTGGCGATCCGGCAGGGCGGGCGGATGATCGGCACCATCGGGCTGGGCGCCGGTGATCTGCCCGACATCTACTATTTCCTCGCGCCCGACTGCGCGGGGCAGGGCCTGATGCGCGAGGCGATCACCGCCTTCTGCCCCGCCGTGCGCCGCCACTTCGGCCTTGCAGGACTGGGCGCCAAGGTCTTTACCGACAACCCGGCCTCGGCGCATCTGCTGGAAACCTGTGGCTTTGTCCGTATCGGTGAAGATCGTGTCCACTCGGCCCAACGTGCGGCGCCGCATCCGGTCTGGATCTACCGGCAGGGATAGCGGCATCTCCCCTCACCTTGGTCAAAATATCCCGGG
>JAQTYE010000116.1 GCA_028749255.1 Paracoccaceae bacterium
CGCCGCATCCAGCCCCACAACCCCCGAGGTGACCGAAGACAGCACGGAATCAAACAGCCGTCGCCGCTCTTCGGTTTCGCGGTGGCTTTCGACCAGGGCTTCGCGCTGTCCCTTCAGTTGCCGGGTCATCCGGTTGAAACTGGCCCCGAGCGTGGCAATTTCATCATCGCCCTCTGCCTCGATCACCCGCGCATCCAGATCGCCCGCCCCGACCCGTTCCGCCGCTGCCGCCAGCCGCCCGATCGGGCGGCTCAGCCGTTCAGCGAACCACAACCCGATCCAGACCGCCGCCAGAATCAGGATCAGCGCAAAGCCGACATAGACCAGCCCGAATTCGAACAGCACCCGCCCGCGCGAGGTTTCCAGCTGCTGATACAGGCTGACAGTCTGGCGGGTGTCATCCAGCAACGACAGGATCTTGCCGTCCACCGTGCGCGAAATATACAAGTAACGATCAACAAAGGCGTCCAGCTGAATCAGCGCGCGAAACTCGCTGTTGTCCCAATCCTCAATCAGGGCAGTGGCGCCTTTTTGTGCTTCGACAATCTTTTCGGGGCTGGGTTTTTCGTAGTCAAACAGATAGCTACGCTCACCGCGCGCCACTATTTCACCCGTGCCATCAATGACATAGGCCTCTTTCAACCCGCGCTGCACCCCGGCCTGACCCGCCACCAGCAATTCGCGCAAATCCCCATCGGACATGAAGGTCGCGGCCTGCCGACGCAGGTTCAAAAACCCCGCCAGCGCCTCGGCATCGGCGATCAGATCGCGGCGGTGTTCATCTTGATAGGCCTCGGCGGCGGTCAGCGACGTGCCAACCACCTCGCGCACCCGGTCCGAGAACCAGCCCTCAAGCCCGATGTTGACGGTCAGGCCCGCAAACAGCGCGACCAGAACCGTCGGCACCAACGCGATCCCGGCAAACACCCCGGTCAGTCGCAAAGTCAGCCGCGACCCAGACGCCTGCGCCCGTCGCGCCGCCAGCATCTGCACCAATCGCATCACGATCAGCCCGGCCAGCAGCAGGAAATAGATGAAATCGGCCAACAGGATCAGCCGCAACCCGGTGCTGTCGGCGCCCTGCCCCATCGGGCCCAGCACGACAAAGGTCGCCACAGCCAGCACCGGCCCCAGAACCGTCAACCCCAGCGTGACCGCATTCTGAAACCGCCGCTGACGGCGCAGCCGAACCAGCTGATCCCAAGCTGTGCGATGTGCAACGCTGCGCAAACTGGCCCCCCCGGTCTCATGGGCTCGCACCGAATCCGCACCGGCAGATTTGTCACAAGCCCCTGTTGCGGGTTTACATCAGTTTGCGGCGCCGTGTCACCTGAATATCCAGATCGGTGATCTTCTTACGCAAGGTATTGCGGTTGATACCAAGCAGATCCGCACATCTGGCTTGGTTTCCCCCCGTCGCATCCAGCGCGATTTCGATCAACGGGGCCTCCATTTCGCGCAAAATCCGGTCATAAAGTCCGGGCGCGGGCAGGTTTCCGCCATGCAGATCGAAGTAGCGCCGCAGATGGCGCGCGATCGAGGTCGAAAGTTTCTCACCCTCGCCGCCCTGCCGCAACGGCTCGATCGCGGGTTGATTGCCCAGCACGAATTCGACCTCGGCGCGGGTGATTTCCTCTTCGGACGAGGTCACCACCAGCCGACGGATGGTGTTTTCCAGCTGCCGCACATTGCCCGGCCAGGCATAGGCGCGCACCAACCCCATCGCCTCGGACGAAAACCGCCGCGTGCCCAGCCCGTCACGCTCGGCGCGGGTCAGGAAATGTTCGGCTAGCAAGGGAATATCCTCGACCCGCTCCCGCAGTCCCGGCACCGCCAACGTCACACCGCCGAGCCGATAGAACAGATCCTGACGGAAGCGCCCGGCCTCCATCAGCGCCGACAGATCGACCTGCGTCGTCGCCATGATCCGCGGTGCGGGATCGGGCAGCGCGTCGAGCATCCGCACGATCCGACCCTGGGTTTCGTCGTCGTAATCGCCAACCTCGTCAAACACCAGACTGCCGCCCTTGGCCCGCGCCAACAGCGCCGAAGGCCCGTCGGCCCCTTGCAGGTCACCGGCCTGCGCCACCACGAAGGGCAAGGTGCGGCGGTCGGAAAAATCGTGAATCGCCCGCGCGATCAGCGATTTTCCAGTGCCGGACTCGCCCGAAATCAACACCGGAAGATCGGCATTCATCACCCGCGCGACCAACCGATACAGCGCCTGCATCGCCGCCGTGCGCCCGACCAGCGGCAGATCGCCGCCCTCGGTGCGCGGGGCCTCGATTGCCTTGGTCACGACCTGCGCCTTGCGTTTTTGCTCCAGCGCGCGGGCGGCGCGCTTCATCAAATCGGGCAGATCAAAGGGCTTGGGCAGGTAATCATAGGCGTCAGCCTCGGCCGCCTGAATCGCGGTCATGATGGTATTTTGCGCCGAGATCACAATCACGGGCAGGCCCGGGCGCTCCTGCGCGATCCGCGGCAGCGCCTCAAGCCCGTTTCCATCGGGCATCATCACGTCAGAGATCACCAGATCCCCCTTGCCCTCTTCGACCCAACGCATCAGCGTCATCAACGAAGCGGTCGCATGCACTTTGCACCCCGCGCGCGTCAGCGCCTGGGTCAGCACGGTGCGGATCGTGCGGTCGTCATCTGCTACAAGAACGGTGCCGTCCATCGGTCATGTCTCCTTCGGGGCGACAGGCAGGGAAATGCGAAAAATCGTGCGGCCGGGCACAGAATCGAGGCTGACCCAGCCGTCATGGTCAGAGATGATCTTGGACACCAGCGCGAGGCCCAGACCCGTGCCGTTTTCACGCCCCGACACGAAGGGTTCAAAGATCGAACTGGCGATATCGGGCGGGATACCCGGGCCGTCGTCGATCACTTCGATCTGCAGGGGCAGCGCCTGCCCCTTGCCATCTGCGCGTCGCAACCGCAGCGACAGATCGTAAAAGGTGTGCAGCCGGATCGTGCCTTCGCCCTTGGCGGCCTCGGCGGCGTTTTTCAGCAGGTTCAGGAACACCTGCGTCAACTGATCGGCATCGCCCAGCGTTGGCGGCAACGAGGGGTCATAATCCTCGATGATCGTCATATGCAGGCCAAAGCCCACCGCGGCGGATTTCCGCGCGCGGTCCAGCACGTCATGGATATTGACCGGCTTTTTTTCAGGCGGGCGGACATTTCCGAATTGCTCGACCTGCTCCAGCAGCTTCACGATGCGTCGGGTTTCATCGACGATCAGATCGGTCAGCTCCAGATCGTCACCGCTCAGGTTCATGCTCAGCAGCTGCGCCGCACCGGCAATGCCCGCCAGCGGGTTCTTGATTTCATGGGCCAGCATTTCGGCCATGCCGATCGCCGACCGCGCGGCCGATTTCACCATGCTCGCACGGCCCAGCCGGTCGGCAATCTCGCGCGGGGAAATCAACAGCAACACCCGATCCGGGTCATCGCCGACGGGTGCGGCCTGCAGGTTGCACTGCACCGGGGCGCGCTCTCCTGTGGTCACATCGACATCATTGACGAACAGCGCCGAGCGGTTCTTGCGGACCCGTTCGAAGATTTCCTCCAACGGTGCCGAAATTGCCAGTCTCTCCAGGATCGACTGACCTTTCAAAGACTTGGCCGAGAGGTTCAGGAACAGCTCGGCCGCGGGATTGACCTCTTCGACGCGATCCACCGCATTGATCAGCAGCGCCGGCGTCGGCAACGAGTTCCAGATGATTCCGGGCGGCGGCAGGTTCATGCGGCAATCCTTTCGCCAAAGCTTGCGCGGATCAGCGCCAGCGCCGCCTCGGGGGTTTGCGCGGTCATCATTTCGGCCCGCAGCGGCGCGCCGCACTCATCAGCATACCAGCCCAGATGCTTGCGCGCCAAACGCAGGCCGACGTCACGCCCGTAAAAGCTCAGGATCGCTTCGTAATGCTCTGAAATAAAATCAGAAAGATCATTCCCATAGGGCAGTTTCGGGGCCGGAGATCCATACAGCGCATGGGCAATCTGCGCCAGCCGCCAAGGGGCGCCCTGGGCGCCACGCCCAACCATCACACCGGCGGCGCCACTGTCGCGCAGCGCCTGCGTCGCGCTGGCCGCATCGACGATATCGCCATTGGCCACCACCGGCACATCGACCGCGCCCACCACTTCGGCAATCGCGGCCCAATCGGCCTGCCCCTGATAGAACTGCATCCGGGTGCGGCCATGAATCACCACCATCCGCACGCCCGCTGCCGCCGCACGCCGCGCGATTTCGGCGGCGTTGCGATTGTCGTCGTCCCAGCCAAGCCGCATTTTCAGCGTCACCGGCAGATCGACCGCCCCCGCCACCGCCTCGATCAGCCGCAGCGCATGATCGGGGTCGCGCATCAACGCCGCCCCCGAGGCCCCGCCGGTCACTTTTTTCGCCGGGCAGCCCATATTGATGTCAATGATCCGCGCGCCCATGTCGGCCACGATTTTCGCAGCCTCCGCCATCGGCTGCGCCTCGCGCCCAGCCAACTGCACCGAGCTGGGCAGATCCAGCCCCAGTTCGATCCGCGCCTTGGCCCGCACCGAAGGCTTCGCCGTCAGCATCTCGCCCGAGGCCACCATTTCCGACACGACAAGGCCCGCGCCAAAGCGTGCAACCATCCGCCGGAACGGCAGATCGGTAATCCCCGCCATCGGCGCCAGCAGCACCGGGGGCGTAAGGTCAAGTGTATCAAGCGTGATGGTCACGGGGTCCCCTGTCGAACAAGTCTTCCCTCAGGTAGCGGCTCGTTACGGGAATCACAATTCCGGGGCAGGCAAAAGGCGGCAAAAATCAGCAATCGCCTAATTTTTAATCCAGTGGGCGCGGAAATATGCCGCACAGCCCGTCGGAAAAGCGCCGATTGCGTCATTTCGCAGCATCCCATAAGCCTTGATCTCAAGCCATTGGCGCAAAACTGTGGAGGCAGCATGACAGTTGCGGTAATTATTGTGGCCGCCGGGCGCGGCACCCGTGCAGGCGCAGGCCTGCCCAAGCAATGGCGCGATCTGGCCGGTCAGCCGGTTCTGGCACAAACGGTGGCGGCGCTGGCGGGCTTTGGCAGGGTGATTGTGGTGCTGCATCCTGATGACATGACGCGGGGACTGGCCCTGTTTGGCGGATCGGTCACGCTGGTCGCGGGCGGTGACAGCCGCGATCAATCGGTGAAAAACGCGCTTGAAACCCTTGAGGGCAGCGATGTGTCCAGGGTTTTGATCCATGACGGTGCGCGCCCTCTGGTGCCGCGTGATCTGGTCGAACGGGTGCTGACGGCGCTGGATCATGCGCCCGCGGCCGCCCCGGCGCTGCCGGTCACGGATGCGCTGTGGGTCGGCGCGGAGGGGCGCGTCAGCGGCACACAGGACCGCACCGGGCTGTGGCGCGCGCAAACCCCGCAGGGCTTTCACTTTGACGCGATTCTGGCAGCGCATCGTACCCACCCGGGCGGTGCGGCCGATGACGTCGAAGTGGCCCGCACCGCCGGTCTGACGGTGGACATTGTCCCCGGCAGCGAGGACAATCTGAAACTGACCTACCCGCAGGATTTCGCCCGTGCCGAGGCGATCTTGCGGACCCGAAAGGAGGCATCCATGGATGTACGGCTGGGCAATGGCTATGATGTTCACGCCTTCTGCGATGGCGATCATGTTGTGCTGTGCGGGGTAAAAGTGCCGCATTCCAAGGGCTTGCTGGGCCATTCTGATGCGGATGTGGGGATGCATGCGCTGACCGACGCGATCTATGGCGCGCTGGCTGCGGGCGATATCGGGCGGCACTTCCCGCCGTCGGACCCGCAATGGAAGGGCGCGGCCAGCTGGATCTTCCTGGATCATGCGGTGAAACTGGCGACCGAACGCGGCTATCGGATTTCGAATGTCGATGTGACTCTGGTCTGCGAACGCCCCAAGATCGGCCCGCATGCTCTTGAAATGGCACAGGAACTGGCGCGGATCATGGATCTGCCCGCGGACCGGATTTCGGTCAAGGCCACCACCTCGGAACGGTTGGGATTCACCGGCCGCGAAGAGGGCATCGCGGCACTGGCCACCGCAACCCTGATTGGAGTCTGACCCATGCTGCGCGCGATCAACACGTTTTTCTTCGTGGGCCTGCTGCGCCCGGCACCGGGCACCTGGGGCTCGGCCGCGGCGCTGGCCCTTGGCTGGGGGATCGAGCGGTATCTGGGCTTCTGGCCGCTGGTTGTGGCAACCCTCGCCGTCACCGCGCTGGGGTTCTACACGGTCGCCGCCGAACTCAGGGACCGGCCCGGCGATGACCCCTCGGAAATCGTGATCGACGAGGTTGCGGGGCAATGGCTGGCGCTGCTGTTCCCGGCAGCGGGGTTCTGGATGCGCGACATGTCGATGGTCTGGCCAGGCCCGGTGGCGGCCTTCGTGCTGTTCCGGCTGTTCGACATCACCAAACCCTGGCTGGTGGGCCGCGCAGATCGGCGCCATGACCCGGCGGGGGTGATGCTGGATGATCTGTGGGCCGGGCTGTTTGCGGGGCTGTGCACGCTGGTTCTGGCCGGGCTGTATCATGCGGTGCTGATGTGAGCGTCGCGGCCCGCATCCTTGACGCCGCACGCACGCAGGGCGCCCGCATCGCCACCGCCGAAAGCTGCACCGGCGGCATGGTGGCGGCGGCGCTGACCGATGTGGCGGGGTCTTCGGCGGTGGTGGATCGCGGCTTTGTCACCTATTCCAACGCCGCCAAACACGACATGCTGGGCGTATCCGAGGCCACTCTCGCCGCCTATGGCGCGGTGTCCGAACCCGTTGCGCGCGAAATGGCCGAGGGCGCGCTGCGCCATTCACGGGCCACGCTCGCCGTATCGATCACCGGCATCGCAGGCCCCGGCGGGTCCGAATTCAAACCCGAAGGCCGGGTTTGTTTCGGCCTTGCGCAACAGGGCTGCGAAACGCACGTCGAGACGGTGGAATTCGGCGCGCTCGGCCGAGCCGAGGTGCGTCGCGCCGCGCGCGATCACGCGCTGGTGCTGCTGGCGGGGGCGTTGCGGGCCTGAACCGCCCGCCTCAGCCCTGCCCGTAAAGCGCCGCTGCACGATCCTCGAACGCGCGCACGATCCGGCGCATCGCCTCGTCAAACACCACGCCGATGACCTTTTGCAAGATTGCGTTGCGGAATTCGAAATCGACAAAGAACTCCACGTCGCAGCCGCCATCCGCGCGGTCGGCGAATTGCCACCAACTGCGCAGATATTTGAACGGGCCGTCCAGATATTCGGTGTCGATGCGCTTGCGGTCCGGCCACAGCACGACGCGCGAGCCGAAGCGCTCGCGAAACACCTTGAACGAAATCACCAGATCGGCCTCCAGCACCTCGGAGCCGGGCTCGGCCCCGGGGCGGCGCGAGCGCACCCGTGCAGCCGAATTCCATGGCAAGAACTCCGGGTAGCGCGGCACATCGGCCACCAGCGCATACATCTGCGCCGCCATATAGGGCATCACCCGCTTTTCCGAATGTGTCGGCATCCAGACCCCCGTTTCCTTCCGCCCCTTGTTGCGATAAACCGGGGGGGAGTTTCAAGGCCCTGCGCCCGCAAAGGAGCCCGGCGATGCCAGAACGCCGCTATGTGATCGACCAGTTGATTTCGGCCAAGCGCATCGCCGCCCGGGTCGAGGCCCTGGCGCATGAAATCGAGTCGCATTTCGCCGATACCGACAAGCTGGTGGTGGTAGGCCTGCTGCGTGGGTCCTTCGTCTTCATCGCCGATCTGGTGCGCGAGATTAGCCTGCCGGTCGAGGTCGATTTTCTTGAGGCATCCAGTTATGGCGATGCTACGACCCCATCGCGCGAGGTGCGGCTCCTCAAGGATCTGCGCGCGGGCATCGAGGGGCGCGATGTTCTGGTGGTCGAGGATATCGTCGATACCGGCCACACACTGAAACATATGATGGGGCTGTTGGGGGCACGCAAACCGCGGCGCCTGGAATGTTGCGCGCTTTTGGACAAACCTGCGCGGCGCGAGGTCGATGTGCGCGCGACCTGGACCGGGTTCGAGATCCCCGACGAGTTCGTCGTAGGCTATGGCATTGATTTCGCACAACGTAACCGCAACCTGCCCTTTATCGGCAAGGTCCGCTTTCTGGAACCTGAGGCGTGAACCCGAACTGGCTGCTCAGAATGGCGAAATGGGCGCGCCGCCCGCCCTCGATCTTGCAGGTCAAGATCGCGGCGGTGGCCGTGGCGGTGGTGCTGGCGATTGTGGCGCTCGACCACTTCGGGCTCTGGCCCGACTGGGCGCAGATGGATCGGCACCAGACCCGCCTGCCTCGGCTGCCCTGAGCCCCGACGGCGCGGGCTTACTCGCCCTCGCCCGCCAGAACTTCGGACAGCTGTTCGTCGATCACACGCTGGGTGATCGGCCCCGAAACGCGGAACAGAACCGTTCCCTCACCATCCAGAACGAAGGTTTCCGGCACGCCCGCGACGCCCCAGTCCAGTCCCATCTTGTTCTTCGGATCGGCACCGATTTTGGCAAAGGGGTCGCCCATTTCGGCCAGAAATCCCAGCCCTTGCGCAGGCTTGTCTTTCCAGTTCACACCCAGAATTTCCACGCCATCGCTGGCCAGCGCCATCAGATTGGGGTGCTCGACCCGGCAGGGCGCACACCACGAGGCCCAGAAGTTCACCAGTTTGATCTTGCCATCGCGCAGATCGGCGCCGGTGAACCCTTCGGCTTGTCCCAGCGGCTCCAGCTGCACCTTCGGTGCAGGTTTGCCCGCCAGCGCGGTCGGCATCTGATCGGGATTTTCGCGCTGCATCGCCCAGAAGGACGCGCCCACAAACCCGGCCACCACGATCAGCGGCAGAAACATCAAGGGCTTAGCCATTCTTCTTCATCCGTTCTTCTTGCGCGGAAAGCGCGCGTTTGACGCGCGCGCCCTTCCACAGCGTCAGGGCCACCAGCGCCGCCAGCAGCGCAATCGTGGCGATATAGGACCCCATCACCGTGACGGTGTATTTTCCAAGTTCGGGCATCATGCCATCCGCTCCCGCTGTTCCAGGGCCTGCAACCGGCGCTGCCGGATTTCAGTTCGGGTGCGCAACAACAGCAGCGTGACGAACAGCAAGACAAACCCCGCGATGCACAACAAAAGCGGGAACCAATAGACGTCCGAGATATTCTCTTTCTTGTCCAGCGACAGGGTCGCCCCCTGATGCAGACCCTGATTCCAGAAATTCACCGCATAGCGGCTGAGCAGCGCAAAGACCGAGCCCACCAGACACAGAACACCCGTCAGATCGGCGGCGGTATCAGGGTCATCAATCGCCTCCCAGAGCGCCATATAGCCCAGGTAGAACAGAAACAGGATCAGAAACGAGGTCAACCGCGGATCCCATTCCCACCACGTCCCCCACATCGGCTGGCCCCAGATCGCGCCGGTGATCAGCGCGATCAGCGTCATCACCATGCCGATCGGCGCCGCCGCCTTGGCCGCCAGCGCCGACACATGGTGGCGCCGGATCAGCCAGATCAACGAGGTCACCAACATCATCACCCAGATATTGATCGCCATCATCGCCGAGGGCACATGGACGTAGATCACCTTGACGGTAGAGCCGAAATTCGTGGCCTCGGGCGTCAGGAAGAACCCCCAAAACAGCCCCACGGCCAGACAAGCCACAGCCCCCACCGTCACAAAGGGCAAGGCCCAGGACGAGGTCTGCATGAATTTCTTCGGATTGGCATATTCCCAGATCGACATGCGGTCTTGCTACTTTCCTGTTCGTTCGCGCTCAAATCACTATCACGTAAGCGCGGGGGATACCTAGCGCAGATTGACGCGGATCGCCGCGGCCGAGGCAAAGGGCACGACAGCGATGCAGGCCGCCGTAATTCCCGCCAGCATCAGCAACGGCACCTGCGTATCCATGCCATTTGCGCCGCGCCGCACCAGTTCCGCGCCGAAAATCAGCGTCGGAACATAAAGCGGCAGAACCAGCAGCGACAGCAACAGCCCGCCCCGCTTCAACCCCACTGTCAGCGCCGCCCCAAAGGTGCCCAACACCGACAGCGCCGGCGTGCCAAGCGCCAGCGACACCACCAGCCAGAAATACGCGGCCTGCGGCAAATGCAGCAGCACACCAAACACCGGCGCGGCCAACACCAGCGGCAGGCCCGTGGTGATCCAATGCGCCACGGCCTTGACGCTGACCACGCCTTCCAGCGGGATCGGCGCGGTGGCCAGCAGATCGAGCGAGCCATCCTCGAAATCCAGCGCGAAAATCCGGTCGAGCGACAACAGACAGGCCAGAAGCGCGCCCAGCCACAAGATCCCCGGCGCGATCCGCGCCAGCACGCCGCCCTCGGGGCCGACGCCAAAGGGCACCAGCGTGACCACGATCAGAAAGAACGCAAGCCCCAGCCCGAAGCCCCCGCCCGCGCGGATCGCCAGCCGCAAATCCCGTGTCAGGAGCGCGATCATCCCCGGCCTCCGTGAAGGTCCCGGCCGCGGACGCTCCGCGGGGAGTATTTGGGCCAAGAAGAAGCCCATTCTCCTTGGAAAAATACTCCCGCCGGAGGCGTCCCCGCGAGATCAAAAGCACAGGCCGCGCTCATGCGAAGGCCTCATCGAAGCTGCCCGCGATGCCGCCCAATTCGGGGGGGCGGGCCTTGAAAGGGGCAAGGTCCAGAACGGTGGCCTCGCTCAGCCCAAGGTCGATATGCGTGGCCATCAGCGCCGCCCCCCCCTGGGCCAGATGCGCGCGCACCGCGCCCGCGAACAGCGCGACAGAGGCCGCATCAAGTGAAACGGTCGGCTCATCCAGCACCCAGACCGGACGCCCGGTGACCAAAAGCCGCGCCAGACCGAGGCGGCGTTTTTGCCCGGCCGACAGGCTATGGGCCGGGCGGTCGGCCAGTTGGCGCAGGTTCATCCGATCCAACGCCGCATCAATCGCGCCGGTGCCATAGACCGCGGCCCAGAATGACAGGTTCTCAGTCACGGTGAGGGTCGATTTCAGCCCATCGGCATGGGCGGCATAGGCCATGGTTTCAGGCGGCATTGAAATCGTGCCCGCCAGCGCCGGCTGCAACCCCGCCAGGGTGCGCAGAAGCGTCGTCTTGCCGATCCCGTTCGGGCCACGCAGCACCAGTGCCTGACCCGCCTCCAGCGTGAAACCAAGCCCTTCGAGCACCGGCAAACCGCCGCGGGTCACGGCCAGGTTTTCAACGCGCAGCATCGGGGCGGCTTGGGGCATAGGGCTTGGGCTTACCTTTATCGGGGGGCGGCGGCCCGGGTTATTCGGGCGCCTCTCCGGGCATCGGCAGCAGCGCGCAGGCGACGCGGCGGCCTTCGGACAGAAGCACGTTATAGCTGCGCGCGGCGGACGGGCTGGCCATCGGTTCGGCCATCAGCCCCACCGCGCCCAGTTCCGCCACCAGATCGCGCGGCAAAAAGGCGATTTCTGGGCCGGTGCCGACAAACAGCACATCGACCTTGCCCGCCTGCGCCAGAAGCGGCGCGCGGTCGGCGTAACCGCCCCAAGGCGCGACGCTGTCAGCCTCGACCACCACGCCACCGCGATAGACCACGCCCGCAACCCGAAAGAACCCCGGGCCGTAGCCGTCAATCGGCAGCGACGATCCGAAGTCTGCCTCAGTTATCGGCATTGCTGCCCCCTTCGGTAAAGAATTTGGCTGACGGGTCTTCGGATTTCTTATTCCGGTCAAGACCGCTGAACAGCACGATGTTCTTGGCCACATAGACCGAGGAATAGGTGCCCACGATCACGCCCCAAGTCCACCCAAACACGCAACCGCGGATCACGTCCCC
>JAQTYE010000117.1 GCA_028749255.1 Paracoccaceae bacterium
CGACGGTAAAGATCATCGACATCTGCGCGCCCAGCACCGCCTGTGCGAGGACCAGCACGATCACATTGCGCCATTTGGCGGGGCTCGGGGCGGGGAGGAACTGGCTCGTATCTTTCATGCCCATGGCGTATCCGGCCAGAACGGGGCTGGCAAGCGCGGCGTTGATCGGGCAGGGTAGCGCCATGGTTGGACGCATCATTCTCACCGACGAAGACATCGCCGAGGGCACCGCATGGCTGGCCCGGGCTGAGCCCCGCTTTGCCCGCGTGCAGGAACTGACCGGCCCCTGGCCGCTGCGCCGTCGCGCCGACGGGTTCGAGGCACTGCGCGATGCGATTCTGGGCCAGCAGGTTTCGGTCGCGGCGGCCAATTCGATCCGGGGCAAACTGGTCGGTGCCGGTTTCGGCGGGGCCGAGGCGCTGTCGGTGGCGGCCGAGGATGACCTGCGTGCCTGCGGGTTGTCGCGTCAGAAAGTGAAGTACGTTCAGGCGCTTGCCCGTGCGGGGATTGATTTCGATGCGCTCCGCCATCTGTCCGACGAGGAGGTTGTGGCGCAGCTATTGCCGCTGCCCGGGATCGGGCGCTGGACGGTCGAGATGTATCTGATGTTTGCGCTTGGGCGGGCGGATGTGTTCGCGGTCGATGATCTGGCACTGGCCGAGGGCGCGCGGATCCTGTTCGATCTGCCAGAGCGTCCGAAACGCAAGGAATTCACCGCGCTGGCCGCAGCCTGGTCGCCTTGGCGCGCTGTTGCGGCGCGCGGGCTTTGGGCCTATTACGCCGCGTGCAAACTCAGAGAAGGGGTGGCGCCATGACGCGCGAGCTGCAAGTGGGGCGCCGGGCGCCGAAATCGGGCACGGTCAAATCGGCGGTGGTGTTTTTGCACGGCTATGGCGCGGATGGGGCCGATCTTCTGGGACTGGCCGATCCGCTGGGCCCGCATCTGCCCGACACGCTTTTTCTGGCCCCCGATGCGCCCGAACCCTGTTCCGGCAACCCGTTCGGGCGGCAGTGGTTCCCGATCCCGTGGCTCGACGGATCCAGCGAAGAGGCTGCTGCCGAAGGGTTGTCCTTGGCGGCCGCTGATCTGAATGCATTCCTTGACAAGACACTTGAAGAACAAGGGCTAACCCCTTCGCAACTGGCGATTATCGGGTTTTCTCAAGGCACGATGATGGCATTGGAAGTGGCACCGCGCCGGGCCGAGCCCCTGGCCGCGATCGTGGCGTTCTCGGGCCGCCTTTTGCGCCCGGACGCGCTGGCGGCCGAGGCGGTCTCGAAGCCGCCGGTGTTGCTGATCCATGGCGATGCAGACCCGGTCGTGCCCTTTGCCGACATGCAACTGGCAGGCAATGCGCTGGTTGCCGCCGGGTTTGAAACTTACGGTCATGTGATGCAGGGCACCGGCCACGGTATCGCGCCCGACGGTTTGTCGATGGCGCTGGCCTTCCTGAAGGAGCGTCTGCCGGGCTGAACTGCCTGAAATTTCGTCACATCCTCGTCGCATGAGTTTGCTAGCCATGCCGCAGGGCAGAAAATCGCAGATGGCGGGGCTTGCCAGACGCGAAACGCCATATATAGTTTAGCTATAGGCAGGGGCGGGTTCCCCGCTCTGGGCCACCGATTGGCGACAGGGCGAGGACGGAGTCACTCATGCTGGACCAAGGCGATAGGTCGGACTTTCGAACGCAATTCGTGCGTGAGCCTTCAGTGCTCAAACGCTTCCCGGCGTTGGTTTTGAACGCGGACTTTAGACCCCTCAGCTACTACCCGCTGTCGCTGTGGCCTTGGCAAGAGGCGATCAAGGCGGTCTGCCTGGACCGGGTCAGCATCCTCGCGGAATATGACGAGGTGGTGCGGTCGCAGCGCGAAGCGATACGGATCCCCTCGGTCGTGGTGCTGAAAGAATTTGTCAAACCTCAGAAGCGCGTGGCCTTCACGCGCTTCAATCTTTTCTTGCGGGACGAATTTTGCTGCCAGTATTGCGGAGCACGGAGCGATCTGACCTTTGATCATGTGATCCCGCGCTCGCGTGGTGGCGTGACCAGCTGGGAAAACGTGGTGGCCGCTTGTGCGCCCTGCAATCTGAAAAAAGCCAATAAATCATTGAAAGCCAGCGGCATGCGTCTGAAACGCCCGGCCGCTCAGCCAACGCCTGCGGAAATGCACGCCGTCGGGCGCCGCTTCCCGCCAGGGCATCTGCACGACAGCTGGATGGATTTCCTGTACTGGGATGCCGAACTCGAGGCCTGAGGCCGGGTTTTGAGTATTTGATCCAAGAAGAGGCGGCTGTTCTTCTTGGCCCAACTACTCCGGCCGGAGGCCTCCAGCCTAGCCGGGGGCGCGGCGTTCAGAGCTTGGCCAGTTCCGCCGTCAGATCGCCATAGCCGGTCGCGCGCCGCTCGTAAGTCAGGCCCAGCCTTGCCGCCGCGTCGCAGGCCTTGGCATCCAGCGCGGGATCGTTGGTCTGTGCCAGATAGACCAGCTTTTCATAATTTCCAAACATCACCTGCACCAGTTCTGGGTAGCGGTCAAATCCCATCGGGCGCCAGACGAAGGCGTCGAACTGACGGACCAGAAAATCGGTCAGGTAGAAGGCGGTGATTTCGCTGTCGGCATGGGCGGCGAAAGTGTCATTGCCTTCAAAAAACGAATAACAATGCGGCCCCGGAACCATTTCGACGCCCAGTTCCTTGCACTTTTCCAACAATTGCCCGCCGGTTCCACAATCTGCATAGACCACAAAGATTGTCGCGTAATCGGCACGGTGCTTGCGCACCGCAGCTTCGACCGCCGGGGTTATTTTCTCGGGGTAAAGGTGAAGATTGGCGGGCAGGCAGGTCAGGTCCAGATGGTTCCAGCCATTCGCCGCCTTCAGGGCCAGAATTTCCCGGGCCAGTGCCCCGCAGGCGATCAATAACACGCGCCCTTGACCTGCGGGTGCAAGGCCTTGATGGCTTAATTGCGTGTCCGAAATCATTCGACGCGTGCCAAAAGCCGCATCACCCCCGCCGCCAGCAGTGCGCAGACCGCTAGCGCAGTCAAGGGCACGCCCGCCGATGCCGCAAGCCACAGCGTAACGCCGCCCGCAAGCAGCACAGCACAGATCAGGATCAGAAAATGGGTCAGGGGCATCGCTTCCTCCGTCTACCCTCAATATGGGGCGGGGGGGCGCAAAGGAAAAGGCCCCGAAGCCGACTTCGGGGCCTTTTTGTCATCACAAACGCGGGCTTAGGCGCCCATCTGGTTATGTTTGCGGGACAGCATCTGCTTGGCGGTTTCCACAGCCACGGCCGCATCGCGGCAATAGGCATCGGCACCGATTGCCTTGCCGAATTCCTCGTTCAGCGGTGCGCCGCCGACCAGCACCAGATATTTGTCGCGCAGGCCTTTTTCTTTCAGCGTGTCGATCACGACCTTCATGTAGGGCATTGTGGTGGTCAGCAGCGCCGACATGCCGATGATATCGGCACCTTCACGCTCGGCGGTATCCAGATAGTTTTCGACCGGGTTGTTGATGCCCAGATCGACGATCTCGAAGCCCGCGCCTTCCATCATCATCGCGACAAGGTTCTTGCCGATGTCATGGATGTCGCCTTTGACGGTGCCGATCACCATCTTGCCCATCCGCGGCGCGCCGGTTTCCGCCAAAAGCGGCTTGAGGATAGCCATACCACCCTTCATCGCATTGGCGGCCAAAAGAACTTCGGGGACGAACAGGATGCCATCACGGAAGTCGTTGCCGACCACGGTCATTCCCGCAACCAGCGCCTTGGTCAGGACGTCATAAGGTGTCCAGCCACGTTCGATCAGGATGTTGACCGATTCTTCAATCTCTTCGCGCATGCCGTCGTACAGATCGTCATGCATCTGGAGCACCAGCTCCTCGTCATCCAGTTCAGCGAGGATGATATCGTCTTCATCGGCCATAGCGCGGTCTCCTGATGGCGGTCTTGAGAATGTGATGCGGGGAAAGCCCCCGCGATACTTGGCAATTTGCGACATGCGCCGTTCTGTCCCCGACCTGTCGCCCGAAGAGGGCAGGATCGTCGTGGCGAATCTCTTGGCAAATGTTCCTGTTATGTTCTAAATCTGTTGCATGAGTCTTTTGCCCCTCGACCTGCCCCCCAGCGACCCGCGCCAGCGCCTGAAAGCGCGAGGAGCGGCGCATAATCCTGTGGGCCGTTTCGAGCCCTATGCCCGGCTGGTCGAGCCGGACGGCTGGGACATTCCCGAAGAAGAACAGCTTCTGCGCACGGAGGTCAGCATCGAACGGCCCCGCAGCGTGATAACCCGTAATACCGCGCCCGATGTGCCGTTTGATCGGTCGATCAATGCCTATCGCGGCTGCGAACATGGTTGCATCTATTGTTTCGCACGGCCCAGCCATGGCTATCTGGGCCTTTCGGCAGGCTTGGATTTTGAAACCCGGCTGGTGGCCCGTCCCGAAGCGCCCGAGGTGCTGGAACGCGAACTGGCGCGGCGTGGCTACACCGTGGCGCCGATCGCGATGGGCACCAACACCGACCCCTATCAACCGCTGGAGGCAAAGATGGGCATCACCCGGCGCCTGTTGCAGGTGTTGAATGCGCATAACCATCCGGTGACGCTGGTCACCCGGGGGGCGGGGGTGCTGCGCGATCTCGATCTGCTGGCGGATCTGGCCGCGCGCAATCTGCTGCATGTCGGTATCAGCGTCACCACGCTTGATGAGGATCTGGCCCGCAAGATGGAGCCGCGCGCGCCCACGCCCGCCACCCGTATCCGCATGATCCGCGAACTCAGCCGTGCGGGAATTCCTGTGCGGGTGATGGCCGCGCCGATGATCCCGGGGCTGACCGATCATGCGCTCGAGGCGATCCTGACCGAGGCGCGTCGAGCTGGTGCCCGGGCGGCCAGCATGCTGGTTCTGCGCCTGCCGCATGAGGTGGCGCCGCTGTTTGCCGATTGGCTGGAGCGTCACTTCCCCGCCCGCGCCGACCGCGTGCTGGGCGCCATCGCCGCGCTGCGGGGGGGCGCGCTCAACGATCCACGCTTCAAGACCCGGATGACCGGCGAGGGCGTCGAGGCCGAGCTGCTGGCGCAACGTTATGCCGTTGCCTGCCGCCGCTTGGGATTTCAGCGCAGCCTCGGCCCGCTCGACTGCGCGGCCTTCAGCGTGCCACCCCGTCTGGGCGATCAGCTGGAGCTGTTCTGAGAAGTCCGACATTCTACGCCTCTGGCGATGTGGGTATGAGTATTTGGGCCAAGAAGAAATCAGCTGTCTTCTTCTTGGCATAAATACTCGAAATTCTGAAACCGGGTCAGCCGCGACGGCGGCCGCGGCGTTCCCGGGTGGGGGCGCCGTCATCGTCGCCTGTGCCGTCCGAGGCTGAGGAAAAGCCACCAAGTTTGGCGGAAATTTCTTCGAGGCTGGGGCGCGGCCCACGCGGGCGGGTTTCCAGCGCCGCGCGCATCGCTTTCAAATGTTCGGGCATGGTGCCGCAGCAGCCGCCAATGATCGTGGCACCCGCATCGCGGGCGAGACAGGCGTAATCGCCCATCAGCTCCGGCGTGCCGTCGTAATGGATGTGGCCGTCGTGATATTTCGGAATGCCCGCATTGCCCTTGGCGATGATCGGGCGTTCGGTCCCCGCAGCGACAAATCCCAGGATTGTGCGCATCAGATCCGAAGCGCCGACGCCGCAATTGGCACCGAAGGCCAGTGGCGGGTTCGGCAGTTTTTCGACCAGCGCGGCCAGCTGTGCCGAGGTCACGCCCATCATCGTGCGCCCGGCGGTGTCAAAGCTCATGGTGCCGCACCAGTCCATGCCCGCAAGGCGCGCGGCTTCGGCGGCGGCTTTGAATTCTTCCGGGGCCGAAATGGTTTCGACCCACAGCACGTCGGCGCCGCCCTCTTTCAGGCCTTCGGCCTGTTCGTGGAACATTTCGACAGCGAGGTCATGGGTCAGCGTGCCCATCGGCGCGAAAATGTCCCCCGTCGGCCCGATAGACCCGCAGACCGCCACCGGACGCCCGGCGGCATCGGCCACGTCGCGGCCGATTTCGGCGGCCAGGCGGTTCAACTCGCGCACCCGACCTTGGGCGTTATGCAATTTCAGGCGGCTGGCATTGCCGCCGAAGGTGTTGGTCAGGAACAGGTCCGAGCCTGCGTTGACG
The DNA here is from genome assembly GCA_028749255.1 of Paracoccaceae bacterium. Taxonomy (GTDB): domain Bacteria; phylum Pseudomonadota; class Alphaproteobacteria; order Rhodobacterales; family Rhodobacteraceae; genus Rhodobacter. Next base: position 6,160 of record JAQTYE010000117.1, read on the forward strand.
GCACTGGCGTAGAGTGTCTTGATCTTGGCGGGGTGATCGGCGTTCCACAGTTCCGGCGGCTCGCCCGAGCTGAGGCCGATGTTGAACAGGTTGGTGCCGGTCGCGCCATCGGCCAGAAGCCACTCGCGGGATTGCAGAAGGCGCTGGAGGACGTTGGTCATGGGCTTGGGCCTTTCAAGATGCATCGTGACGCGGCGCAGACGGGGGCCGGGCGGTGGCCCCCTCCTGACATGCCCGCGCCATTTTGGCAAATTCGTTCTGTTCAAGAAGATGTTGAGTGTGATGCATGTCGCGGGGTGCCGAGCGTGCCTGGCAGGGGGGCGGGGCGGTGGATCGTGCGGGCGATGTCGGCGGTGGCCAGTGCCAGGGCCGCGCGGCTGGGCGCGGCGATATACAGGGGGCTGAGTGTGGGGCCAAAGCCCATCTTGAACTGCCGCAGCCCGGCACAGCTTGCCCACGTTTCGGCCCGACGCCAGATCAACGCGGCTGGGCCGTCGATCTGACCGGCCTCGGGCGGTAGCGCGGCCAGCGACAGCCGCCTGAGGCCAGACGTGCGCGCCAGATCCAGTACGACGGCTATCAGCGCCTGCATCGTGCCGTCAGGAGCATCGGGCGCCGGGCGCATCAAGTCCAAAACCCATTCCTGCGCACTGGTGTGAAAGCTGGCAAAGCCCACCAGCCGTCCGTTCAGATGCGCCAGAATCACCTCTTGATGGATCAGGTAGTCAGGGGTGAAGCGGCCCATGGAAAAGCCACGTTCGCCCCCGCGAGACGTTGCCCATGTGCTGGCGATTTGCGTCATCTCTTGCAGCGGCAGTGGTTGGCGGGCGGGGGTGCAGACGAGCCCGGCCTTGGCCGCCTTGCGCAGTTTGCGGCGCAGCCCCGCGTGGGCAGGGGAGATTGGATCGAAACATTGCGGGTCAAGGCGGCAGTCCATTGCCACGGGCGCCACCGCCCAGCCCGCGCGCCGTGCCACCACTGCGGTACGGGGGGTGATTTTATACAGGCAAGAAATCCGGCCTTCCGCGCGTGCGGCGGCGCGCAGATCATTGAGCAGGGCAGGGGTGTTCACAGCGCCGAACGGGTTGATCAGGGCGACCAAGGCCTGTGGTGTGCGCCCGATCATCCAGCCGCCGCGGTGGTCGGGGCTGAACAGCACACCGTGTTCGCCCTGACGCAACAGGCCAAGTTCGGCTTGACGGTCGGCTGCGGTCAAGGCGGCCAGACGCGGGCTGAGGATGGGGCTGGGCGCGGCCAGGCGATGGCCCGCCTGTCCCTGCGCCCCGCCTTTGCCAAAGGTCAGCACCGCCATCGCAAGGACTGCGGGCACGCCGTAATAGGCCACGCGCCAGGCCAGGACCGCCCCCAGCAGCGGCGCCGAATGCGCTGCGGGCAGCAACATCACCAATGTCAGTTCGAATGGGCCGACACCGCCGGGGGTCCCCGACACGAACCCTGCGCCAAGCGCGATCAGAAAGGCCGGATAAAGTGTCGCGAAGGGCACGCCGGTATCTGCGGGCATCAGCAGCCACAGCGCCAGCGCGGCGCAGGCGGTATCTGCAGTGGCCAGCCACAGGATCCGCCCCATCACCGGCACCGAAGGCAGCCGCAGGTGCCAACGCCCAAGCTGCACCCCCGGTAGCCACAGTGCCAGTACTGCCACCGTGCCACCGCCTAGCAGCGCCAGCGTCGCCCCCCCCCGCACCGCGATCAGCGGCAAGCCGGGCAGATGAAACGGCGCGATCAACAGCACGACGGCACTCAGCACCGCCCAGGCCGCCAGAAACGTGGCGGCGACGGTGGCCGTCAGGCGGCTGGCCTGCAGCAATGTGCTGCCTGGTAACATGCGCCAGCGCACCAGCGCGCCCGAGACCAAACCGAATCCCACGGTCTGGGAAATGGCGATGGCAACCCAGCCCGCGCGGCGCGCCTGCGCCGGATCTTGGCCGGTGGCGAGGGCCCGGTGCATCAGCGCGTCATATTGCGCCAGCGCCGCGAAAGAGGCGAGTGTGGCCAGCCCGGCGCCCGTCCATTGCAACGCGCTGACACTGCCAACCCCGGCCCAGATCGCCGCCGGATCAAGCGCGGTCAGCCGGTCGCGCAGCAGCAGTGCAAAACCCGCCACCAGCGCCAGCCCGAGCGCCTGTCGCCACAGCGCGCGCGTCCACCCCCAGGCCCCCGCCGCCTCGACGTCCGTGCGGGCGCGCAGCGCTGCCACGGCCAGGCCGCGCCTCGGCGCGCGCTGCGTGGCATGATCCTTGAGCTGCTCCGACATTCCCGTCCCTTTCCCCAGACCCGAATCCGGTCTAGGCGCAAAGCGGTTCATATCGGCTTAACGGGTGCTGGGATTTCCGGGGGCTTTGCGGCCAGAGTAAACAAAACCCCGCCGTGCGGCGCACAGCGGGGCAAGGCCCCCAAGGGCCAACATATCGGCAGGCGGCCCGATTCCGGGCCCGCCCGTGGTCCGGCTCAGCTTGCGGCGAGCTGACGCTTGGCTTCGGCCAGGCACTCGGCCATTTTCGCGCGGATCGCGGCCTCGTCGATTTTTCCTGCAAGATCGGCGATCAGCTTGCGCGCCACATCATCTGCACCGGCTTCTTCGAAATCGGCGACGATCAGATCTTGGGTGTAGGCATCTGCCTCCGGGCCGGTCTTGCCCAACAGGCCCGCAGCCCATTGCGCCAGAAGCTTGTTGCAGCGTGCCTCGGCCTTGAACTGCAGCGTCGCCTCATGGGCGAATTTGTTTTCGAAGGCGTGCTCGCGCTCGTCAAACGTGGTCATACTTCGTCCCCCCCCTCAAAGGTTGCTCTTATAACTCATATGGCGGAGCGCGGGCCGCGCCGCAAGCCCGCATTCACGAAGTTTTAACTGGACAGGGCTTTGCCCTATGGCTTGCGGGGCGCGCAGCCTTGGCCTATAGGGGCGAAAAGGGCCACGCGCCCGCCCTCCGCCTGCCGCTGCAGATTGCCGCAGCTGCGGGCCGCATCGAACGGAGCAGCCATGGCACCCCGGCGCAAGAAAATCTACGAAGGTAAAGCCAAGATTCTGTACGAAGGCCCGGAGCCGGGCACTTTGGTGCAGTATTTCAAGGACGACGCGACCGCCTTCAATGCGCAGAAAAAAGCCACCATCGAGGGCAAGGGCGTGCTGAACAATCGGCTGTCCGAGTTTTTCATGACCGGGCTGACCAATGTCGGCGTGCCGAACCACTTCATCCGCCGTATCAACATGCGCGAGCAGCTGATCCGTCAGGTCGAAATCGTGCCGCTGGAAGTCATCGTGCGCAATTTCGCCGCAGGTTCGATCTCCAAGCGTCTGGGGCTGGAAGAAGGCACCGCGCTGCCGCGTCCGATCGTCGAATACAGCTATAAAAACGATGCTCTGGGCGACCCGCTGGTGCCCGAGGAATATATCATCGCCTTTGGCTGGGCCAATCAGCAGGATCTGGATGACATCGTGGCACTGGCGCTGCGGGTCAACGATTTCCTGTCGGGCATCTTCTATGGCGTCGGCATCAAGCTGGTGGATTTCAAAATCGAAATCGGCCGGATCTGGGATGGCGATTTCATGCGTCTGATCGTGGCCGATGAAATCAGTCCCGACAGCTGCCGCCTGTGGGATGTGAAGACCGGCCAGAAGCTCGACAAGGACGTGTTCCGTCGCGATCTGGGCAGCCTGACCGACGCCTATACCGAAGTGGCGCGGCGTCTGGGCGTTTTGCCGACCAACACCACCACCATCAAGCCCACGCTGATCAACTGAAGGAGCCCGCGATGAAAGCCCGTGTTCATGTCATGCTGAAAGACGGTGTCCTGGATCCGCAGGGCGAGGCGGTGCGCCACGCGCTTGGCCATCTGGGGTTCGGCGGCGTCGAGGGCGTGCGCCAAGGCAAGGTGATCGAGCTGGATCTGGCTGCGACCGACAAAGCTGCGGCCGAGGTCGAGGTGCGCCAGATGTGCGAAAAGCTGCTCGCCAATACGGTGATCGAGAAATACACGATCGAGATCGCCTGAGGGTGTGCCCGGGGGCGCCGCCCCCGGACCCCCGGGATATTTGGACTTTGTTGAAAGCAGGAGCCCCGCGCGATGAAAGCCGCCGTCATCACCTTCCCCGGATCGAACTGTGACCGCGATCTTGCCGTGGCTTTTGAAAAAGCCGGGGCCGAGGTGGTGCGGGTCTGGCACAAGGAAACCGCGCTGCCTGCGGGCGTCGATGTGATCGGCGTGCCGGGCGGGTTTTCCTATGGCGATTACCTGCGTTGCGGGGCGATTGCCTCGCGCTCGCCGATCGGGCAGGCCGTGGCGGATTTCGCGGGCAAGGGCGGGTATGTTCTGGGCATTTGCAACGGCTTTCAGGTGTTGACCGAAATGGGCCTGCTGCCGGGTGCGCTGATGCGCAATGCCGGGCTGAAGTTCGTGTGCAAGCCGCAGGCGCTGCGCGTGGCGAGCACCGACAGCGCGTTCACCAGCGCTTATGCCAAGGGCGCCGAGGTTGTGTTTCCGATTGCGCACCATGACGGCAATTTCACCATCGACGCCGAAGGTCTGGCCCGGATCGAAGCCGAGGATCGTGTGGCCTTCCGTTATGCCGGTAATCCGAATGGCTCGATGGCCGATATCGCGGGCGTGCTGAGCGAAAACCGCCGGGTTCTGGGCATGATGCCCCACCCCGAGCGCGCGATCGAAGCGGCGCAGGGCGGTGCCGACGGGGCGGCGCTTTTCCGCGCGTTGACCGGGGTCATGGCGCAGGCCTGAGCAACGCCGCTTGTTGCGCCGGGGCGCATGGCCTAAATTCGTGCCATGGCCGTGACCTTGCGTATCCCTGAATTGCTGAACCCACCCGAGCCGAAACGCCGGGGATCGTGGTTTGCGCGCCTTGCAGTGGGCGGCATTCTGGTGCTGGCTGTGGCTGTGGTCTGGATCACCAACGCCTGGCTGACCGACCGCTTCGCCGAGACCACCCGCGTGCGAACCGAGCTGCGCCTGGCGCTCTATACCGGCAATATCATCAGCGAATTGCAGCGCACCAGTGTTGTGCCGTTGCTGTTGGCGCGCGATCCGGCGCTGACCAGTGCGCTGGAATCCGGCGATTTTTCGAAAACATCGGCGACCTTGATTTCGGCCCGCGAAGATATCGCGGCGGCCTCGATCCGGTTGCTGGACGTGAGCGGGCGCACGGTGGCGGCGACCAACCGCAACCTGCTGGGCACGTCCTATGCGACCGCGCCGTTCTTCGTCGAAGCGCAACGTTCGCGCGAGACGATCTTTACCGCGACCACGCGCGAGACCGGCGGGACCGGGTTCAACTATTCCCGCGCGCTGGTGGCCGAGGGCAAGGTGATCGGCGTGATCGTCGTCGAGGCCGAGCTGGCGAAGTTTGAACGCTCGTGGGCGGGAATTTCGGATGCGGTTGCGGTAACCGACAGCGAGGGCCGGATCATCCTGACGACCGAGCCGAAGTGGCGCGGCCTGACGATGGCCGAGGCGCTGAGCGCACGGTCCGCGCCCACCGCGATCCAGCGGGCGCTGCAGGCGACGGCCGATTGGGCGAACGATCCGCGCGACGCCTATCTGCGCGGCATGGCGGTGATGCGCACCGGAACCCGGATCCCGTTCCGCGGGTGGCCGATGGTGGCCTTCACCA
>JAQTYE010000118.1 GCA_028749255.1 Paracoccaceae bacterium
GCAGCACCTGCGCCTTTTGCGCGACCAGATCGGCCAGTTCGCCCTCGATCGCGGCACGCATCCGCGGGGCGCCCTGCAGGATTTCGTTGGCGAACAGCCGGCTTTCGCGGGGGAAATCGCGGCTCAGTTCCAGCTTGCGGCGGACATAGCCCAGAATCTCGGCCACCGGATCGCCGCCCGCGTCCAGCGCCCGCAACGGATCGAGCCAGACCTTCAGAAGCCCGGCGATCAGCTCGGCATGAATCGCCTCTTTCGAGGGGAAATAATACAGCAGGTTCGGTTTGCTCAGCCCCGCAACCTCGGCGATCTGGTCGAGCGTTGCGCCGCGAAACCCCTGGGCCGAGAACACGTCCAGCGCAGCCTCCAGAATTGCCTCTGTGTTGCGTCGTTGGATCCGGGTCTGCGGGCGCGGGGTCTCGGTCACACTAATTCCTCCCAATTTGGGGGCCTATAGCGCAGCGCTTGAACGCAATCAACGCTGTGGTGTCCCTATTTGCCGTGCAAGACGGCCTGAACAAGCCACTGCGCCGGGCGGGTGGCAGGAGGAGGTAATCAAATTATATCGCCCCGATCCCCCGCAAAACGACCTCTTTCACACTCGCCTTCGCGGTCTCCCAATCGGCCTCGGTCAGCGGGCCGCCGTTCAGGGTTTCGATCTGGTGGCCGAAATCGGCGTAATGCTGGGTGCTGGCCCACAGGATATACAGCAGGTGGTCGGGGTTGACCGGCGCCATCTTGCCCTCGGCGATCCAGCGGTTGATGACGGCGACGCGGCCCGCAGTCCAGTCGCGCAATGTGGTTTCCAGATAGTCCTGGATCACCGGCGCGCCATGCATCACCTCGCTGGCCCAGACCTTGGAGCCATTGGGATGGCGGCGCGAGATTTCCATTTTCGCGTCGATATAGGCGCCGATCCCCTCGGTCGGGCCGGGGGCGCCGTCCATCGCGTCGGCGGCCTCCAGCCAGATCTGGAAAATCCGCTGCACAACGGCGCGATACAGCGCCTCTTTGGTGGCGAAATAATAGTGCAGGTTGGCCTTGGGCAATCCCGCCATATCCGCGATCAGCTGCATCGTCGCACCGCCGAATCCGGCCTCGGCAAAGACGCTTTCGGCAGCGGCCAGAATCGTGGCCTCGGTCGCGCGGCGGTTCGCGGAACGGCGCTTAATTTTTGTGCGGTTGATCGCGGAATTTTCGGTCACACAGCCCTCCGAGCCGGGATTTTCGTTGACCGTTTGGTCAGAACGTGGCTCCCTGAACCTGACCATACGGTCAGAAAAAGATTCGTCGCAAGAGGGCAAAGGCCCCGCCGCCGACAGGGAGTATGAACGATGTCCGCACCCGGGGAAAACCTCCGTATTAATTCCGCACGCCTGTGGGATAGTCTGATGGAAATGGCGAAGATCGGCCCCGGCATCGCGGGGGGCTGCAATCGCCAGACGCTGACCGACGAAGACGCCGAGGGCCGCGCGCTGTTCCAGAAGTGGTGCGAAGCGGCCGGGCTGACGATGGGCGTCGATGCGATGGGCACGATGTTCATGCGCCGCGAAGGCACCGACCCCGACGCGCTGCCGGTCTATGTCGGCAGCCATTTGGACACGCAGCCGACCGGCGGCAAATACGATGGCGTTCTGGGGGTTCTGGGTGCGCTTGAATGTGTCCGCTCGATGAATGATCTGGGGATCAAGACGAAACATCCGATTGTCGTCACCAACTGGGCCAATGAAGAGGGCGCCCGGTTTGCACCTGCGATGCTGGCGTCGGGGGTGTTCGCGGGGCAGCATAGTCTGGATTACGCCTACGCTCGCAAGGATCTGGAAGGTTTGAGCTACGGCGAAGAACTGGCCCGGATTGGCTGGAAGGGGGATGAAGAGGTGGGCGCGCGCAAGATGCACGCCTATTACGAGCTGCACATCGAACAGGGCCCGATCCTGGAGGCCGAGAACAAGACGATTGGTGTTGTCACCCATTGTCAGGGGCTGTGGTGGCTGGAATTCACCCTGACCGGACGCGAGGCGCATACCGGCTCGACGCCGATGAACATGCGCGTCAACGCAGGCCTGGCGATGAGCCGGATTTTCGAAATGGTGCAAGAGGTTGCGATGAAAAACCAACCCGGCGCCGTGGGCGGTGTCGGGCAGGTGAAATTCAGCCCCAATTCGCGCAATGTGCTGCCCGGGACGGTGGTGTTCACCGTGGATATCCGCACCCCTGATCAGACGAAACTGGATGCGATGCGCGCCGAAATCGAAGCGCGTGGCGCCGAGATTTGTGCCGAGCTTGGCGTGGGCTGCGCGGTTGAGCCGGTGGGGCATTTCGACCCGGTGACCTTTGCCCCGGAGTTGGTGAAGAACGTCCGGCAAGCCGCTGAACGGCTTGGTTATTCGCATATGGATCTGATCTCGGGCGCGGGGCATGATGCCTGCTGGGCGGCCAAGGTGGCCCCCACGACGATGGTGATGTGCCCCTGCGTGGGGGGCTTAAGCCATAACGAGGCCGAGGATATTTCCCCCGAATGGGCGGCGGCCGGCACCGATGTGCTGTTCCACGCCGTGCTGGAAACCGCCGAAATCGTCAGTTGAGAGCGCCGGGGGCTGCGCGCCCCCGGACCCCGCGGGATATTTGAACCAAGTTGAAAGCAGCAGCTTTCCGGGAGAGCGATATGACCACAGTCATCAAGAACGGAACCATCGTCACGGCCGATCTGACCTATAAGGCGGATGTGCTGATCGAGGGCGGGCAGATCATCGAGATCGGGCAGGGGTTGAAGGGCGATACGGTTCTGGATGCCACCGGCTGTTATGTGATGCCGGGCGGGATCGACCCGCATACCCATCTGGAAATGCCGTTCATGGGCACTTATTCCAGCGACGATTTCGAAAGCGGCACGCGCGCGGCGCTGGCGGGTGGCACCACGATGGTGATCGACTTTGCGCTGCCGGCACCCGGGCAGGGACTGCTGGATGCGCTCAAGATGTGGGACAACAAATCGACCCGCGCGAATTGCGACTATTCCTTCCACATGGCGGTGACCTGGTGGGGCGAACAGGTGTTTGACGAGATGCAGGCCGTGACCGAACGCGGGATCAATTCGTTCAAGCATTTCATGGCCTACAAGGGCAGCCTGATGGTCAATGATGACGAATTGTTCGCGTCGTTCAAGCGCTGTGCTGAACTTGGGGCGCTGCCGATGGTGCATGCCGAGAACGGCGATATTGTCGCGGAAATGTCGGCGAAACTGCTGGCTGAGGGCAATACGGGCCCCGAGGCACATGCCTATTCGCGCCCCTCTCAGGTTGAAGGCGAGGCCACCAACCGGGCGATCATGATTGCCGATATGGCGGGCGTGCCGCTGTATGTCGTGCATACCTCCTGCGAAGAGGCGCACGAGGCCATTCGGCGCGCGAAGATGAACGGCAAACGGGTCTATGGCGAACCGTTGATTCAGCACCTGACGCTGGATGAAAGCGAATATTTCAACGCGGATTGGGACCATGCCGCGCGGCGTGTGATGAGCCCGCCGTTCCGCAACAAGATGCATCAGGACAGCCTGTGGGCCGGTTTGTCGGGCGGCACGCTGTCGTGCGTGGCGACCGATCACTGCGCCTTTACCACCGATCAGAAACGCTATGGCGTCGGCGATTTCACCAAGATCCCGAATGGCACCGGGGGCCTTGAGGACCGGATGCCGATGCTGTGGAGCGCGGGCGTGAACACCGGGCGGATCACGATGAACGAATTCGTTGCTGTCACCTCGACCAACATCGCGAAAATCATGAATATGTATCCCAAGAAAGGGGCGATTCTGGTGGGGGCCGATGCGGATATCGTGGTCTGGGATCCGACACTCAGCAAGACGATCACTGCGGGGTCGCAGCAATCTGCGATTGATTACAACGTGTTCGAAGGCAAAGCTGTGACGGGTCTGCCGCGCTATACGCTGACGCGTGGGCAGGTTGCGGTGGCCGAAGGCGTGGTGCAAACCCGCGAAGGCCATGGTGAATTTGTTGCCCGCGCGCCGGGGGCGGCGGTAAACCGCGCGTTGTCCACCTGGAAGGAGTTGACCGCGCCGCGTCCGGTGGTGCGGGCAGGTATTCCGGCCTCCGGCGTCTGACGCCGCACTTGAAGAACGGTCCGTAACGCCATGACAAGAAAGACACAATGAAAGCGCCAGTGATCGAAGCCAAAGACCTGAACCTGACCTTTGAAACAAATGACGGTCCGGTTCATGCGCTCAAAGATGTGAACCTGACGATTGATCGGGGCGAGTTTGTGTCCTTCATCGGGCCTTCCGGCTGTGGCAAAACCACGTTTTTGCGTTGTATCGCGGCGTTGGAGCAGCCCACCAGCGGGGTGCTGACGGTCAACTCGATGACGCCGGAAAATGCCCGCCAGGAACGCAGCTATGGCTATGTGTTTCAGGCGGCGGGCCTGTACCCGTGGCGCACGATTGCGGGAAATGTGAAACTTCCGCTGGAAATCATGGGCTATGCCAAGGCCGAGCAGGACGAACGCGTTCGAAAAGTGCTGTCCTTGGTGGATCTGGAGGGGTTCGGCAAAAAGTTCCCCTGGCAGCTGTCGGGCGGCATGCAGCAGCGCGCCAGCATCGCGCGGGCGCTGGCCTTTGACGCCGACATTTTGCTGATGGACGAACCGTTCGGCGCGCTTGATGAAATCGTGCGCGACAAGCTGAACGAAGAGCTTTTGAAACTTTGGGCGCGGACCGAAAAGACCATCGGGTTCGTCACCCATTCGATCCCCGAGGCGGTCTATCTGTCCACCAAGATCGTGGTGATGTCGCCGCGCCCGGGGCGGATTACGGACGTGATCGACAGCACCCTGCCGCGCGAACGCCCGTTGGAGATCCGCGACAGCCCCGAGTTTCTGGCGATTGCGCATCGGGTGCGCGAAGGTCTGCGTGCGGGGCATGCGTATGAAGAATGATCTCTGCCGCGGCAAAATTCTGACCGGGGGGCGCCCATGAAATCGGTGGCTCCTATTTTGACGGTTCTGGCTGCGATCGTGGTGCTTTGGTATGGCGCGGCGGTCTGGCTCAACAGCCAGTGGATTTACGATCAGGCGGCGCGGGCCGGGACGGAAGTCACCGCGACGCAGGTGTTGACCGAAACCATGGTGCAAGATCGCCCGGTCCTGCCCGCGCCGCATCAGGTGGCGCAGGGGTTGTGGCAGGGGCTGACCGGTCAGGCGATCACCTCGAAACGCAGCCTTGTGTATCATGGCTGGATCACGCTGTCGGCGACGCTGGCGGGGTTTGTGCTGGGCACCGTGGCGGGGATCTTGCTGTCCGTCGGCATCGTGCATTCGCGTGCGATGGATATGTCGGTGATGCCCTGGGCGATTGCCAGCCAGACGATTCCGATCCAGGCGATTGCGCCGATGGTGATCGTGGTTCTGGCAAGCCTTGGCATCAAGGGGCTGCTGCCAAAGGCGATTATCGCGGCGTATCTGAGCTTCTTCCCGGTGCTGGTCGGCATGGTCAAAGGTCTGCGGGCGCCCGAAGGCCAGCAACTGGATCTGCTGAGCACCTATAATGCCAGCCGCGCCGCGACGTTCTGGAAATTGCGTCTGCCCTCGTCGATGCCCTATCTTTTTGCCAGCCTGAAGGTGGGCATTGCGGCGGCGCTGGTCGGCGCGATTGTGGCCGAGTTGCCCGCGGGGGCCAGTTCGGGCCTGGGGGCGCGGCTGTTGTCGGGCAGTTATTACGGCCAGACGATCCAGATCTGGTCGGCGCTGTTGACTGCGGCGGCCCTTGCGGCCTCGCTGGTGATGGTGGTGGGCCTGATCGAGCGGGCGACCCTCAAACGCATGGGGATGGCACGATGATCTGGACGGTCGGGGCAATTGCGGTCTGGTTGGTCAGCTGGGGCGTGAACCATTACATCGCGCGTCATCATCCCAATGCAGGATGGGCGAAGCTGCTGGTGCCGGTGCTGTTTGGCGCGACGTTGCTGGTGCTGTGGGAGGGGTTGGTGCGCGGGCTGAACGTCAGCCCGGTGATCCTGCCGCCGCCGTCGATGATCGCCGCGCGGTTTGCGCAAAGCACCGATCTGCTGTGGGGCGACTTCATTCAGACGATCCTGAAAGGGGCGTTGTCGGGCTATGTCATCGGTTGCGGGGCGGCGATTGTCGTCGCGGTGCTGATCGACCGCTCGCCGTTTTTGCAACGCGGTCTGCTGCCCGTGGGCAATTTCGTGGCCGCCTTGCCGATTGTCGGCATCGCGCCGATTTTGGTGATGTGGTTCGGCTTCGATTGGCAATCAAAGGCGGCGGTGGTCGTGGTGATGGTGTTCTTCCCGGTCTTGGTGAACATGGTCGCCGGGCTGGCCGCCACGGACGCGTTGCAGCGTGATCTGATGGCGACCTATTCGGCCAGCTACGGGCAGGCGCTGATGAAGCTGCGGTTGCCGGCCGCGATGCCATTTCTGTTCAACGGGCTGAAGATCGCCACCACGCTGGCGCTGATCGGTGCGATTGTTGCTGAATTTTTCGGCAGTCCGACGCGCGGCATGGGCTTTCGGATCTCGACTGCCGTAGGGCAACTGGACCTGCCGCTGGTCTGGGCCGAGATTACGGTGGCGGCGCTGGCCGGGTCGGGGTTCTTTGGCGGTATGGCATTGCTCGAAAAAGCGGTGACCTTCTGGCACCCTTCGCAACGTGCGAAATGAGTTTACAACACCCGGGAAAATCCGGGGATCAACAGTGGAGACGGCAATGAAGAAATTGATGTTGGGGGCGGCACTGGCCGCGCTGACGGCGGGTGCAGCCTCGGCCGAGGATGTCACGCTGCAGCTGAAATGGGTCACGCAGGCCCAGTTCGCGGGCTATTATGTGGCCAAGGAAAAGGGCTTTTACGACGAAGAAGGCCTGGATGTGACGATTCTGCCGGGCGGTCCCGATATTTCGCCGACCCAGGTGATGGCGGGCGGCGGTGCCGATGTGACCGTGGACTGGCTGCCTTCGGCGCTGGCTGCGCGCGAAAAGGGGCTGGCGCTGGTCAACATCGCGCAGCCGTTCAAATCCTCGGGCATGATGCTGACCTGCCTGAAGGAAACCGGCATCACCGGCCCCGAGGATTTCAAGGGCAAGACGCTGGGCGTGTGGTTTGGCGGCAATGAATACCCGTTCCTGAGCTGGATGGCGCATCTGGGGATCCCGACCACCGGCGGCGCCGATGGGGTCGAGGTGTTGAAACAGGGCTTCAATGTCGATCCGCTGCTGCAAAAACAGGCAGCCTGCATCTCGACCATGACCTATAACGAATATTGGCAGGTGATTGACGCCGGGCTGACCCCCGAAGATCTGGTGACCTTCAAATATGAAGACGAGGGCGTCGCGACCCTGGAAGACGGGCTTTACGTCATGGAAGACAAGCTCGGCGATCCGGCGTTCGAGGATAAGATGGTGAAATTCGTCCGCGCCTCGATGAAGGGTTGGAAATACGCCGAGGCAAACCCGGATGAAGCCGCGATGATCGTTCTGGAAAACGACGAAACCGGCGCGCAGACCGAACTGCACCAGAAACGGATGATGGGCGAAGTGGCCAAACTGACCGCCGGGTCGAATGGCACGCTGGACCCGGCCGATTTCGACCGCACGGTGAAAACCCTGCTGGCGGGCGGGTCTGATCCGGTGATTTCGGCCGAGCCGGTCGGCGCCTGGACCCATGCGATCACCGACAAGGCGCTGCAATAAGCGCGATCTGGTCGGAAAATCAGTCGGCGCGTCCCTTTGCGGGGGCGCGCCGCGTCTTTTTTGCGATTCGCTAACCTTGTCGTGCTGTGATCCCGCTAAATGGGAGGCCGCATGGGCACGTTGCGAGAGGTTGATGACGAATTCTCGCCCTGGTTCGTCTGGGGCGGTGGCTGCGTGTTGGCGCTGTTGTTGCTGGTTCTGTTCTGGCAGACATGGAAAAGCCAGTTCGCCGCGCCGCCCGGCTATCTGTTTGGCACCGCATCGCAGGAAATCGAGGCGGGCTATTGCCTGACGGTCGCGCAGGTGATCGTGCCCTCGGGCGCGCCGATCGGCAGCTATTTCGACGAGGCGGCGCAATTCTGGGTCAAACGGCTCAAGGATCTGACCCCGGACATGGGGCCCGCAATCACTGCGGGGCGCGCCAAATTCGGCCGTGACAAGGTAGCGGCAGGCGCTAAAAGCGAATTTTGGGTGCAATTCGCAATGGACGCATGTTCCAACCGCGCGCTGACCTATGGCGCGCATTTCCGCAGTTTCGATTAAGGCCGAGCATTCTTGCTTGATTTAAATCAGAGTGTGAAATTAAAGTGAACCGTATAGTTCATTCATGGCGCGGATAGAGGAGACTGCGATGCTGATGATGCGTGAAAAATCCCGTGGGCTTGTGGGCCTTGCGGCGGTGCTGGCGCTGGCGGTTCTGGCGGGTTGCACCCAATTGGAGAAGGACGTCGGCCAATGTGAGGCGGGTGTCGGCGATCTGAGCGCGGCACCGATGGTGGCGCCGGACTGCTGATCCCGCGCGGCGTGCAGGCGAACGGTTTGGGGGCGGTCAGGCATCTGTCTTGGCCGCCCCTTTCGGATCACAGCACCCACCCGGGGCTGTAAATCGTTTTGTAATCCGGGGAATTGGCGGTAAATCTGGCCTGACCCAATGCCGAGGACCCAATGGCCCGTTCTGCCCTGACCGGCACCCGTATTCGCGAACGACGCACTGCGCTGCGGATGAAACAGGCCGATCTGGCCCGCACCGCCGGGATTTCGCCCGCCTATCTGAACCTGATCGAGCACAACCGCCGCCGGGTGGGTGACAGTTTGCTGGACCAATTGGCGCAGGTTCTGGGGGTCGATCCGGTGGCCCTGTCCGAAGGCGCCGAAGGCGTGCTGTTCGACGGTCTGCGCGAAGCCTTGGTCAGCGCCGAAACCGAGGGGGGCGCCCAGCCCGCGGGCCTGCCCGAACTGGAGCGGATCGAGGAATTCGTGGGGCGTTTCCCGGGCTGGGCTGCGGTTCTGGCGGGGCGTCAGGCCCGGGTGGCCGCGCTGGAACGCGTGGTCGAAAGCTATTCCGAGCGGATGGCGCAGGATCCGTTTCTGCTGGCGTCCCTGCACGAGGTGCTGTCGGCGGTGACCTCTTTGCGCTCCACTGCGGCGATTCTGGTCGAGACCGAGGATATCGAGCCGGAATGGCGCGCGCGGTTTCTGCGCACAATCCAGGACGAAAGCCTGCGCCTGTCGGATACGGCCGAGGCGCTGGTGGGCTATCTGGACGAATTGGAAGAGGCGGAAACCGGGCTCAGTTCGCCGCTGGAACAGGTCGAGGCCTGGCTGTCGATGCGCGGCTGGCATTTGCCCGAACTGGAGCAGGCCGACCCGCCCGCGCCCGAAGCCTTGATCGACGGCGTCGCGGAACTGGCCTCGGGGGCGGCGCGCAAACTTGCGTTGGCGCATATCGCGCGCGCCAGTGATGACGTGCGCGCGCTGCCACTGGCGCCCTTTGCCGATGCGCTGAGGGAGCTTGGCTGCGACCCCGCGCGGCTGGCGCAGCGCTTTGGGGCGCCGATGGGGTCGGTGTTTCGCCGCCTGGCGACGCTGCCCTCCGGGATCGAGGGCGCACCGCCTGCCGGGCTGGTGATCTGCGACGGCTCGGGCACGCTGACCTTCCGGCGCGCGGCCCCGGGGTTCACGATGCCGCGGTTCGGGGCGGCCTGTCCGCTGTGGCCGCTCTACGAAGCGCTGACCCGCCCGATGCAGCCCGTGCGCACCGTGGTCGATATGGCGGGCCGCCTGCCGCAGCGGTTTCTGACCTACGCGTTTTGCGCGCCCCGTCAGCCCGCCGGGTTCGACGGCCCGGTTCTGATGGAGGCGATGATGCTGATCTTGCCCCCGCCGCCCGAGCGTGGCCCCGGCGAACGCCCGGTGGGGTCATCGTGCCGGATCTGCTCGCGCGGTGACTGTGTGGGGCGGCGTGAACCGTCGATCCTGTCCGAAGGCTGACGCCAGCGTTTGACAGTTCCCCAAAGGGTCGCAATAGTTGCAGCGGGGAGAGGAGGAAGCGCCGATGTCGGAAAAACATGTGCTTCTGATCGAGGATGAACCGCATATCGCCGAAGCGATCCGGTTCATCCTGACGCGTGCAGGGTGGGTGGTTTCACTGGAGACGAACGGTTCTGCGGCACTGGGGCGGATCGCGGCCGAGACGCCCGATGCGGTCATTCTGGATTTGATGCTGCCGGGGTGTTCGGGGCTCGAGATTTTGGCCGAACTGCGGGCGAAACCGCGCTTCGTGGATTTGCCCGTGCTGATGCTGACCGCGCGCGGCCAGGGCCGTGACCGCGAGGCCGCCGAGCGCGCCGGGGCCAGCGCCTTTCTGGCCAAGCCCTTTGCCAATGGCGATGTTCTGGCCAGCCTTGAGGCGATCATCGCCCGCGCGCAATCGGTGCGGAGCGCCTGATGCCGAAATCCGGCCAGCCGTTGTTTCTGGCCCGCCGGTCCTATCGGCGCAGGCGCATGATGGATGCGGCGCGGATCTTGCCGCTTTTGGGCGCGGTGCTGATCTTGCTGCCCGGGCTGTGGGGCCCGGCGGACGATCCGGTGCCCGCGACCGGGCGGGGGGGGCTGTATCTGTTTGCGGTCTGGGCCGGGCTGGTGGTGGCGGCCTATGGGCTGGCGCGGGGGTTGGAACCCGCGCTGGAAGAAGAGGAAAAGGCCGAAGGTGCGCCCGAACGGCAGGACCCGTTCCCAGGTGATGACGAAGGGGACAACTGATGCCCTTCAACGTGCTGGTCGCGGTCTGTCTGGCCTATGTGATCATGTTGTTCTCGGTGGCCTTCGTCGCCGAACGCCGGGCCTACCGCAATCGGCTGCGGTTCTTGCACAGCCCCTGGGTCTATACGCTGTCGTTGTCGATCTATTGCACGGCCTGGACGTTTTACGGCGCGGTCGGCTATGCGGCACGCTCGGGGCTCGAATTCGTCACGATCTATCTTGGCCCGACGCTGGTTTTCGTCGGCTGGTGGTGGGTGCTGCGCAAGTTGGTGCGGATCGGGCGCGCGCAGCGGGTCACCTCGATTGCCGATCTGATTTCAAGCCGTTATGGCAAATCCAACCTGCTGGGCGTGATCGTCACGCTGATGTCGGTCGCGTCGTCCACGCCCTATATCGCGCTGCAATTGCAATCGGTCACGCTCAGCTTCGGGGTGTTTGCCGCCGACACCCCCGAGGGCTGGGCGCTGCCCGATCAGGGCGCCACGGCATTGTGGATCGCGGGCGGTCTGGCACTGTTCACCATCCTGTTCGGCACCCGCAATCTGGACGCCAATGAACGCCATCATGGCGTCGTCATGGCCATCGCGCTGGAGGCGGTGGTGAAGCTGGTCGCGCTGGTGGCGGTGGGCGTGTTCGTGGTCTGGGGGCTGGCGGGTGGACCTGCGGATATGCTGGCCAAGATCGACGTCTCGCCCATCGCACAATGGGATTTGCGCCCGGGCCGTTTTGCCGGGCTAGTGTTTGTGTCCGCCGCTGCGGTGTTGACCCTGCCGCGGATGTTTCAGGTGCTGGTCGTCGAAAATGTGGAAGAACGCCACCTGACCACCGCCAGCTGGGCCTTTCCCGGCTATCTGATGATGATGAGCCTGTTTGTGGTGCCGATCGCCGTGGTCGGGCTGGAACGGATGCCCGCAGGCGTTAACCCCGACGTGTTCGTGCAGACCCTGCCGGTGAGCGGAGGTCAGGGC
>JAQTYE010000119.1 GCA_028749255.1 Paracoccaceae bacterium
GGGGGCGGTTTTGCACTCGCCATGGCCTGCCCGGTGATCGTCGCCTCGCGCGAGGCGCGCTTCGTCGCGAGCTTCACCAAGATCGCGCTGATGCCGGACATGGGGCTTTTCAGCACTTTGCCCGCGCGGATTGGCCCGGCGCGGGCGCGGCGGCTGATCCTGACCAACCGCGTGGTGAACGCACCCGAGGCGCTTGCCATGGGGATGGTGGATGAGCTGGCCGAGGCCGGTGACGCCGCGCATCTGGCCGGTCGGTTGGCGCTTGAGGAGGCGCAAGGCCCGACACTGCCACGGCAATTTGTGCTCGACTGGTTTTCACGCGATCTCGCCGCTGCGCTTGAATATGAACAGGCGTTGCAGCCGATTCTGCTCGACAGCGCGGACGCCGCCGAGGGGCGCGCGGCCTTCGCCGAAAAAAGACCGCCGCGATTTCGCGGATGTTGATCACCGGGGGGGAGGCTCCCCCCGGTTGCGGGTCGGGGGATGGTGCGCCGCTTGCGGTGCGGATGCGCAGGGTCTGCATGGCCTTCGTCATGGTGGTTGCTCTCGTCCTCGTCTTCGTCGAGGCGCGCGGGCTGACGGTTCTTGCCACCGCGGCGCTGGTCGTCTTCCTCGGGCTTGCCTGGCGGCAGTTTCGGATCGGGACCTGGGTTCCGATCTTGCTGGCAGTTGCGGTCTTCGCGCTCGCGCTTGGGCGCGGGGTGCCCCCCGAGGTGATCTGGCGCGCGCTCGACCGGATGCTGTTTCTCTCGGCGCTCATTGCGATGCTCGGCATGCTGCGCTCGGCCGCAGCCATCGCGCCCGAGGTACGCGCGGCGGGGCTTTTCGTCACCAACCAGCCTGCATCGCGGCGCTATCTTGCGCTGACGTTCGGTGGGCATCTCTTCGGCGTGCTGATCAACTTCGGCGGGCTTGCACTGCTGCTCGACCTCACCAAACGCTCGATGGGTTCGGACGCCGCCACGCAACTGCCGCCCGATGCGCGCGAGATGCGGTTGCGGCGCATGACCCTTGCAGTGATCCGAGGTTTTTCGCTGATCTCGCTCTGGTCGCCCTTCGGCTTTGCCACCAATGCGATCCTGATCACACTGCCCGGGGTGACCTATACAGACTTCGGGCCCATCGGCTTCGTCATGTCCTTCGTCTTTGTCGCCATCGGCTGGGGCTTTGATCGTTGGGAGGGGCGGCGGTTTCGCCGGATGAACTTCACGCGCCCAAGCCCGCCCTCCGGCAGCTGGCGCGGGGCTGCGCTGCTGGTCGGACACGTCTTGACACTTGGTGCGAGCGTCTTTCTGACCCACGCGTTCACCCCGCTCAGCTTCCAGCAGGCGCTGATCCTGGCCGTGCCCTGCTACGCGCTGGCGTGGTCAGCCTGGGCGGGGCACCGGGCGATGGGCGGGGCGCGGGTCGGCGTCGCCGAGGCCGCACGCGCGACCTGGGGACGACTTTCGGACCTTGGGGCCGAGGTCGGGGTCTTCGCCTCAGCGGGCTTCTTGCCGGTGGTGCTTTTGGTGCTGATCCCGACCGAGGAGCTGCGCGGCGCAATCTCGGTATTGGGGCTCGGGCCTGTCATGCTCGTGCTGGGGCTGTGTCTGTCGACCTTCGGGCTTGCGCTGATCGGGATCAATCCGATCATCACGGCTTCGGTCTTCGGAGCGATTGCCGCGCAGCTTTCCGTGCCGGGGCTGAGTACGACTGCCATCGCGCTGGCCATCACCGGGGGGTGGACTGCGGTCATCGGGCTCTCGCCTTTCATCACCACGCTGGTCATCGGATCGGCGATCATCGGGCGCAGCAGCAATGTCATCGGGCCGCTCTGGAACGGACCCTATTGCCTGTCGATCCTGGTGCTGTGGCTTGTGGGACTCGCGGCGGGGATTCTGTGCGGGGTCATCTAGGAGCATTTCATGTTCCTGGGCGGATAACGAGGCAGTCCGTCATGCCATTGCGGCATGGTATGCCGTTACAGGGTCGTTCCCGGCCATTGCCCGGAGGCAACCATGGCATGCACTTCGGCGGTCAGGAAATCCGCGAAGCTGCTGATCAGCCGCGAACCGGGGCGGTTGAGCGGCGTCATCAGCGCGAGCCTCCGATCAATCGTCCGGCGCACGATCGGCCGTGCAATCAGGCGGCCCTCGCGGACCTGAGGGATCACGCTCACCAGCGGCAGGATCGTGCTGCCCAGTCCGCGCTCGACGAAGGCGAGCATCGTCGGCAGGATATCTATCTCGAGCACGACATTGAGGTCGATCCGCTCGTCATGCGCAATCGATTCCACGCGCCCACGTAGGCCGTGCTCAGGATTGGGCAGGATCAAGGGCGCCGACAGCGCTTCGCGCGAGGGGACCGGAACGCCATCGTGTGCCCCCTCGGTCTTGGCCGATTGAATAAGAAAAAGCTTTTCGATGATAATGGGTTGCGCCTTGATCGAGGGGGACTTCTGGCCCTCGTAGGCGACCCCGAGGTCGATCCGTCCACGCAACAGCCAGTCCTGCACATGACCGCTGAACCCCGAGATGATGCGCAGTTTCACGTCTGGATAGACCTCCATCGTGCGCTCGATCAGATGGGTCGCGAGGATCTCGGACACGGTGGGTGGGAGGCCAAGCGTGATCGTCCCCGACAACCGCGCACGGCTGCCCGAAATCTCGTCGGCGATATCCTCGACATCCTCAAGCACGGCCCGGGCGCGCCGCGCAAGCCACAGCCCCTCTTCGGTGGGCATCACCCCGCGCCCATGGCGGCGTAGCAGCGCGACGTTCAACTCATCCTCAAGCGCCTTGACCTGACGGCTGAGCGCGGGCTGCGCGATGTTGAGCCGTTCAGCAGCGGCGGTGATGCTGCTCAACTCGACCACCTGAACGAAATTGCGCAATTGCCGAAAGTCCATTCATGCCTCTTTGGTATCTCTGATATATGTATAATGCATTTGAAACATGTTTTCCAGTCCGGCAGTCTTCGACCAAGCGAGAAAGGTTTTCGTATCGGCGCGGGCCTAACGGCTGCCCGGTTCGAAGGGGGCGAAGGAGGATCGACCCCACGACCTGCTCTCACTTCACAGGGAGGATTACATGAAGACCACTTTGAAATGCATGGCCGCCGCGTGCGGCCTGATGGCCTTGAACACGCTGGCGGCGTCGGCGCAGGATCTGCCGCAGACGATGGTATGGACGTCCTATGACGTGGGCTCGGCGGGCTATGCCGAGGCCTCAGCCATTGCCGATGCTTTCGGCAAGAAGTTCGGCACCCGCGTGCGGTTGCAGCCCTCGGGCAGCGGTATCGGCCGACTTCAGCCGCTGCTCCAGGGCCGCGCCGATTACGCCTATCTCGCGACGGAGGCCTTCTTTGTCTCGGAAGGCGCCTATGATTTCGCAACCAAGGACTGGGGCCCGCGTGCGCTACGTGCGGTCGCCGGGCGTCCGGCGGGGATTACACTGATCGCGGCTGGGGATGCGGGGATCGACACCGTGGCCGATGCGCGCGGCAAGCGCATCGCTTTCGTCGCGGGCAACCCTTCGGTCAACGTGAAATGCGAGGCGATTCTCGCCTTTGGCGGGCTCACGCTTGATGATGTCGAGGTCGTCACCTTCCCGACCTATGCGGCGGCGATGTCGTCGATGACGCGCAATGAATCGGATGCGACCTGCACCACGCCCACCACGAGCCAGCTTTACGAACTCGCCGAGAGCCCGCGCGGCATCCACTACGCGCCGCTTGAACCCGACAATGCGGCGGGCTGGGAAGGTCTGCTCAAGGTGCTGCCGATCATGAGCCCCTCGGAAGAGGACGTGGCGGCGGGCCTCAAGGAAGGCGAAATCGCCAAGATGGCGGCATATCGCTATCCGGTGATCACCACGACCCCCGATAAATCCGCCGACGAGGTGTATGCCTTCATCAAGGCCCTCGACGAGACTTTTGACATTTACAAGGGCGGCACTGCGACGATGGGGCGCTGGACGCTGGAGAGGTCGGGCAAACCTGCGATCGACGTGCCGTTCCACGAGGGCGCGATCCGCTACCTCAAAGAAAAGGGCATCTGGACCGCCGAGGACGACGCCTGGAACGAGAAACGGATCGCCCGCATGGATGCGCTCCTTGCCGCTTGGGACGCATTCAAGCCGGCGAACGAGGGCCTTTCGGACGAAGACTTCGCCGCCGCCTGGATGGCGCGCCGCGCCGAGGTCGTGGCTGGCCTGAACTGAGTCGGGCACCCTGCAAGTGTCCCCGGCGCTCTGCGCGCCGGGGGTCCGTCTAACCAGGTCAGGAAAAGATCATGGATTCCGACAACGCAGCGGGCACCCCTGCGACGAATCAGACACCCGCTGCGACCGCAACCCCGAACCGCCACGCGGTGACCCGGGCCGTCGTCATGGTTCTGGGCGCGCTTGGCGTGCTGATGGCTATCAACCAGCAGTTCCTGTTGAACCTCTTCGGGTTCCAGCCGCTGGGCAACGCCTATCTTTATTACCTCATTGGCATCTTCCTCGCGGTCGCCTTCCTGACGCTGCCCGCGACCCGGATGCGGCCGCAACGCTTCACCTGGCTGAACGTCATCCTGGTGGTGGCCGCGCTGGTCAGCACTGGCTGGCTCGGCGCGCATGGGCTCGACATCATCCAGAAGGGCTGGGAATACGACGCACCGCCGTTGGCCGATGCGATGGCGGCGGTACTGCTTGTGCTCGTGCTCGAAGGGGTGCGCCGAGCGGGAGGAACGATCCTGCTCTGCACTGCACTACTGTTTGGGGCCTATCCGCTTTACGCCGATTACATGCCTGGCTTTCTCTGGGGGACCGAGTTCTCGCCCGTGAGTACTGCGCGCGCGCATATTCTTGGGGTCGAATCCGTGATCGGCATTCCGATGCAGGTGGTGGCCGAGTTGGTCGTGGGCTTCGTCATTTTCGGTTCGGTGCTGACCGCGACCAAGGGCAGCGAATTCTTTATCGAGGTCGCGACCGCGCTCCTTGGTCACCGTCGTGGCGGACCGGCCAAGGTGGCCGTGATGGGCTCGGGAATTCTCGGCTCGCTTTCGGGCAGCGTGATCTCGAACATCCTGACCGTGGCGCCGTTCTCGATCCCGACGATGCGCCGTGTGGGATACCCCGCGCATTACGCCGCCGCGATCGAAGCCTGCGCCTCGACCGGGGCCACGCTGATGCCCCCGGTGATGGGCACGGTGGCCTTCGTCATGGCCTCGTTCCTGGGCGTGCAATATTCTAGCATCGTGGTTGCGGCGATCCTGCCCGCGCTGATGTTCTACATCGCGCTGCTCTTCCAAGTGGACATGTATGCCGCACGCCGGGGTCTCAAGGGGCTTCCGCGCGAGGAATTGCCGCCGATCTGGCCGGTGTTGAAATCCGGCTGGCCCTATTTGCTCAGCCTCGTGGTGCTGATCTTCGTGCTCATGGGGCTGCGAATGGAGTCGCGCTCGCCCTATTACGCTTCGGTGGTGATGATCGTCGCGACCGCCTTCCGCAAAGAGACGCGGTTGACGTTCGCACGTGCCAAGGAACTGCTGCTCGACGTGGCCGTGAACGTTTCGAACCTTGTCGCGGTTCTGGCCGGGATCGGGCTTGTCGTGGGCGGGCTGTCCTATACCGGGGTTGCGGGCGCCTTCTCGCGCGAGCTTTTGCTCTATGCGGATGGCAACGTGCCGCTGATGCTGATTGCGGGCGCCGTGACGAGCTTCGTTCTGGGCATGGGGATGACGGTCACGGCCTGCTACATCTTCTTGTCGATCCTGCTGGCGCCCGCGCTGGTGCAGGCCGGGCTGAACCCGATCGCGAGCCACCTCTTCATCCTCTACTGGGGAATGCTGTCCTACATCACGCCGCCGGTCGCGCTGGCCGCGATCACCGCCGCGAACGTGGCCGGTTCGAAGCCGATGCAGACGGGCTTTTACGCGATGCGTCTCGGGATGCCGCTCTTCGTGTTGCCCTTCATCTTTGTCAACGATCCGGCGCTGGTGATGGACGGGACGGTGCTGCAGATCATCCAGCGCGTGGTGCTGACCCTGATCGCGATCTGGGCGATCACCTCGGCCTTCGAGGCCTGGATCTACAAGGTTGGCAAGGTCGGTCTGATCAGCCGCGCGGCCTTTGGTGTGGGGGGTGTCCTGATCCTTTTGCCAGAAATGACGACCAGCCTGATTGGCGCGGTCATCCTGCTTCTGGTTTTCGGGGTCAATTTTGGGCTGGGCCGCGCGCGTAGCGCCGCAAAAGCATAACGAGAAGCGAGTCAAACGCATGGACAAGACTGTGACGGATCTGGCCAAGGCCGTCGCCCCGATCACCGACGGTGCGTCGGTGATGATCGGGGGGTTCGGATCCTCGGGCATCCCCTTCGGACTGATCGACGCGCTGGTCGAACAGGGGGCAACCGGGCTGACGGTGATATCGAACAATGCAGGTGCTGGCGAGACCGGCATCGCGCGGCTTTTGCGGGCCGGACGGGTCGCGAAGGTGATCTGCTCTTATCCGCGCACGCCCGGCTCGATCTGGTTCGAACGGCGCTACGAGGCGGGCGAGGTCGCGCTTGAGGTGGTGCCGCAGGGCACTCTGGCCGAGCGCATCCGCGCGGCGGGCGCGGGGCTGGGCGGGTTTCTGACCCCCACGGCCTATGGCACGAAACTGGCTGAGGGCAAGGAAACCCGCATCATTGACGGGCGCGGTTATGTCTTCGAGGCACCGCTATGTGCCGATTTTGCGCTGGTGCGGGCCGACCACGGGGACAAATGGGGCAACCTGAGCTTCCATGCGACCGCGCGCAACTTCAACCCGGTGATGGCGATGGCCGCGCGCCATTCCATCGCCGAGGTGCGGCAGTTGTCCGAAGGGGCGCTCGAGCCCGAGCATGTCGTGACCCCGGGCATCTTCGTGCAAAGCGTCGTCGAATACAGGATACGCCCATGAACCTGACGCAACTCAACATGCTCAGCGATGCGCAGCTTGCCGCGCGGGTGGCGCAGGACATTCCCGACGGGTCCTATGTCAATCTGGGGATCGGCAAGCCCACCCATGTCTCGGCCTATGTGCCCGAGGGCCGCGAGGTGATCTATCATTCCGAGAACGGCATCCTGGGTGTCGGGCCGACGCCTCCGCCGGGTCAGGAAGACCTCGAACTCATCGACGCGAGCAAGCGCTATATCACCTTGGCGCCCGGCGCGGCCTTTTTCGAGCATACCGATAGTTTCGCGATGATGCGCGGCGGGCATATCGATATTGCGGTGCTTGGTGCCTACCAGGTGGCCGAAAATGGCGATCTGGCAAATTGGGCGACGCTTGATGAGACCTATCCTCCCGCGGTGGGCGGGGCGATGGACCTTGTGGTCGGCGTGCCGACGATTTTCGTGATGATGAAGCACGTCAATCGCGACGGCACGCCCAAGCTGCTTGAACGCTGCACCTATCCGTTGACGGGCCTCGGGGTCGTCAGCCGCGTCTACACCGATCTGGCTGTGCTTGATGTCGTCCCGCAAGGCTTCCGCCTTGTGGAACTCACCCCCGGAAATGGCTTCGAAGCGGTGCAGGCCGCGACCGGCGCCAAGATCCTGACCTGAAGGAAAGAGAATGCCCAAACGCAAGGAACACCTGACTTCCGAAATCGGCTGGAGCACACCGGACCGGATCACCGTGCGCGGCCTCGACCTGCCGAGCGAGATCCTCGGCGTGATGAATCTCGGCGATCTGGCCTTTCTGCTGACCGCCCATCGCAAGCCCACGCCGGAAGAATCCCGCGTTTTCAACGCCATTGTCATGACTTTGGTCGAGCACGGGATCACCCCTTCGGCGATGGTCGCGCGGCTGACCTATATGGGCGCGCCCGAGTCGTTGCAGGCGGCGGTGGCGGCCGGTCTGAACGGGCTTGGGACCGTGTTCGTGGGGTCGATGGAAGGCGCGGCCAAGACGCTTTACGAGGCGCTTCCCCGAGAAAAACTGGGCACCGGCGCCGATCTCGATGCGCTCGCACACCAAGTCGTGGCCGAGTTCGCCGCGCGCAAGGAAATTCTGCCGGGCCTCGGCCATCCCCTGCATAAGCCCGTTGACCCGCGCACGCCGCGGCTCTTCCAGATCGCGGCTGAGAACGGCATGTCAGGCGAATATGTCGCCCTGATGCAGGCGATCCAGCGCGAGGCCGAAGCCGCTCGCGGCAAGCCCCTGCCGATCAATGCGACCGGGGCGATCGGTGCGATCTGCTGCGAATTCGGCTTCCCTTGGCAGATCGTGCGCGGCTTTGGCGTGATGGCGCGGGCGATCGGGCTTGTCGGTCACATCCTTGAGGAGCGCAGTGATCCGATCGCTTTCGAACTCTGGCAGCGCACCGAGGAAGAGATCCTGCGTAACAACGGCCCGCAAAGCGCCTGAGACCGGAGGAGACGATGCGCGTGCAGTCCCCGACACACCAGATTGGATGCCGCGCGCGCGTGCGCACGGGTTGGGGTCTCTCATGGCGATGAGCAATGCCTTCCCCGCGCCCCCGAGCTTTCCGCTTTTTGTCCCGGCCGACCGCCCCGATCTGTTCGCGCGGGCCTGCCATGCCGGGACGGATGTGGTGGTGATCGACTTCGAGGATTCCGTGGCGCCCGACAGCAAAGCCGCGGTGCGGCGCATCCCGGCCAGCGCTTTGCCCGCCGAACGTGCGACCAAGCTCATGGCACGGGTCAATGGCGTCGGCACGATCTGGCACCGTGATGATGTGGCCTTTGCTCGCGTGGCGGGCTTCGAGGGCGTGATCCTGCCCAAAAGCGAAAGTCCTGAGCAGATCGTGGCGTTGCGCGCAGCCCTCGCCCCCGGGCAGGTGGTGATCGCGTTGATCGAGACGGTATTGGGCCTGTCGCACGTCGGGGAAATCGTGCGCGCAGCTGACCGGGTCGCCTTTGGGTCGCTCGATTTCGCCGAGGATCTGGGCTGCGCGCACAGTCGGCTCGCGCTCTTGCCGGTGCGCAGCCAGATCGTGCAGGCCGCGCGGCTGGCCGGGCGCCCGGCGCCGCTCGACGGTGTCTCGGTCAGCATCGAGGACGCGGCGTCCGTGGCAGAGGATGCGGCGCATGCAGCCGAACTTGGCTTTGGTGGCAAGGTGCTGATCCATCCGCGGCAGGTCGTGCCCGCCCGTGCGGGCTTCGGTGCTGAGCTGCAGGATATAGACTGGGCGCGCAACGTTCTCGTGGCCGAGGGGGAGCCAGTAGAGATCGACGGCGAAGGCGGGCGATCCCCGGTCGCCGCGCGCGCCGCGCGGTTCCTGAACCGTGGCAGGGCGCGGATCTGGAGCGACCAGCCCGAGACCCGGGGATCGGCGGGTGTTTTACCCACCGATCCACCCCCACAACGGTGACCTGAGCCCAACCGAAAACCGAGGATGAGATGACCGAGCAAATGGATATGGATATTGCCAAACGAAACCCGATTGCCGCGCTGATGGCGGGGCTGCGGCTGCCACTGATCGGCGCGCCGATGTTCCTCGCCTCGGGCGTGGATCTGGTGGTCGCCCAGTGCTGCGCTGGCGTGATTGGTACCTTCCCGGCGCTGAACGCCCGCCCGGCGGCGCAACTCGAAGATTGGTTGGCCGAAATCGAGACCCGGCTCGAGGCGTTCCGGCACGCCGGTGGCACGCCCGCGCCCTATGGCGTCAACCTGATCGTCAATGATTACAACGTCCGCCTCGACGAGGATCTGGCGACCCTCGTGCGTCACCGGGTGCCGCTTGTGATCACCTCGCTTTCCGCGCCTGACAAGGTGGTCGAGGCAGTGCACGGCTATGGCGGGGTGGTCCTGCATGACGTGGTCAAGGCGCGCCATGCCCGCCGGGCGCTGGCAGCTGGGGTCGATGGGTTGATCCTCGTTTGCGCCGGGGCGGGCGGGCATGCCGGAACGCTCAGCCCCTTCGCGCTGATCGAGGAAGTACGCGCCTTCTACGACGGTCCGCTCGCGCTGTCCGGGGCGATTGCGAACGGTCGCGCGGTGCTGGCCGCGCAGGTACTCGACTGTGATTTCGCTTATGCGGGCACCGTCTTCATCGCCACCGAAGAAGCGATCGCCCCGCAGGCCCACAAGGAGATGATCGTCGCGGCCACCTCCGAGCAGATCCTCTACACGCCGTTGTTTTCAGGCACGCACGCCAATTATCTGCTGCCGAGCATCGAGGCCGCAGGCGTCGAAGTCGAAGAGGCGCGTCAGGCTCAGCCCCGGCGCATGGGTCAGCGCACCGATCCCGACAAGCCCAAGGCCTGGTCGCAGGTCTGGAGTGCAGGGCATGCGGTCGATCAATCGCACGCGGTCGAGCCGACTGCGGCGGTCGTTGCGCGGCTCGAACGGGAATACCGGGCGGCGCGGGCGGCTCTGTGTGGCTGATGGACGGGCGAGGAGAACGAGCATGACCATTGCGCAAATCCTTGGCGCCTTTGCGACGTGCCAGCCCGATATCGACGCCCGGATGGCGCGTTTTGTCCGTTTCTCGCTCTTTGACTGGGCCACGGTCGGCATCGCCGGGACGGATGAGCCGGTGGCGCGCGCTGCGCGCGCCGTCGCGCTGGAGACGTGTGGCGGGGCAGGGTCTGCAACCCTCTTTGGCGGTGGGCAGGCGCCACCGGCCGCCGCGGCCTTGGCCAATGGCGCGACAAGCCACGCGCTTGATTACGACGACACGCATTTCGGCCATATCGGGCACCCGAGCGTTGCGGTCATCCCTGCCGCCCTCGCACTTGCCCAAAGCACGCGGGCCGAAGGCATGCGTTTCCTTGAGGCACTTGCAGTCGGGCTCGAGACGGCCTGCCGGATTGGCGCTTGGCTCGGGCGGCCGCATTACGAGGCGGGGTTTCATCAGACCGGCACCTCGGGGGCCTTCGGCGCGACCGCCGCGGCGGGACGAATGCTGGGGCTCGATGCCGGGCAGATGACCCAGGCTTTTTGCCTGACCGCGACCCGCGCGGCGGGGCTGAAAAGCCAGTTCGGCACGATGGGGAAGCCGCTCAACGCGGGTTTTGCCGCCGAGGTCGGCGTCACCTCTGCGCTTCTTGCACGGGCGGGGGCGTGCTCGGCCCTGAAGGCGATCGAGGGTCCGCAGGGTTTCGGCCCGACCCATGCCGGGATTGCCGAGCCGCATGCCTTTGACGGGCTCGGGCGCGATTGGGCCTTCCCCCGGATTTCCTACAAGTTTCACGCCTGTTGCCATGGGTTGCATGCCATGCTCGAGGCGGTGCGGGAACTACGCGCCGGGGGGCTTGATGCCGCGACGGTCGATAGCGTGACGATCCGCACGCACCCGCGTTGGCTTGCCGTGTGCAATCAGCCCGAGCCTGCAACTGGGCTTCAGGCAAAATTCAGCTATCGTCTGACCGCAGCGATGATGCTGGCCGGGGTGGATACCGCAGCGCTTGATGTCTACAGTGACGCGATCTGCGCGCGCGCCGATCTTTGCGCGCTGCGCGACCGGGTAAACGTGGTGGCCGATGAGCGGCTTGCCGACAGCGCGGCCGAGGTCAGCCTTGTGGCGGGGGGCGCAACGCGGATGGCGCGTCACGACATTCTTGAAGACAGCGATCCGGTCAGTATCGAGGCGCGACTGCGCGCGAAGGCTGCGACGCTTTTGGGGGT
>JAQTYE010000120.1 GCA_028749255.1 Paracoccaceae bacterium
TCAGCGGCAGATAGCCGTAGACGATGCCCACCAGCACCGCGAAGGGCGTGTTGATCAGCCGCACGTCATCAATCCCGATCGCGGCCAGCAGGGCCGGAATGCCCTTGCCGCCCAACAGAAAGATCCAGGCGTAAGACCGGATCAGGATCGAGGTCCAGAACGGCACGATCACCAGCACCAACAGCAGGGTTTTCCACCGCGGATCGGCCTTGAGCGCCAGGAAATAGGCCAACGGATAGGCGATCAGCAGCGCGGCGATGGTGCCCACCGGCGCCAGCGTCAGCGTGTTGCGAAAGGCGGCAAAACGCGCCGGCAGGTTGGCGTATTGATCAAGCGAAAAACCGGGGGCGTAGCCGCCCACGGCAGAGCGATCCCCGAAGGAAAAGATCAGGACGACGGCCAATGGCAGCAGCAAAAGCGCAGCATACCAAAGCCCCGCAGGTGTCAGCAGCAGCGCGCGCGCCTTGTTTTGCGTCATGGCCATCGTCTTTTCCTTTCCTCAGGCCGATTTGAACCGGGCCATCAGCTCGGCGCGGTTGGGATCGGTCAGCGTGACGGCCGCACCGAATTCCAGCGCGTTCAGGCTTTCAGCGGCCGGATACAGGATCGGGTCATTCAGCAGGGCCTCGGGCAGCAGCGCGTTCACCCGCGCATCCGCCACCGGATAGCCATGTGCCAGCGCGTCGCGCGCCGCGACCTCGGGCTTGAGCAGAAAGTTGATCAGCGCATAGGCCGCCTCGCGGTGCGGGGTATCCTTCGGGATCGCGTAGTAATCCGACCAGATCTCGCCGCCTTCTTTGCCAAGGGCAAAGCCGATTTCGGGCATGTCCGCGTTCATCTGCTTGCCGTCGCCGGTCCAGCACATCGTCAGCCAGGCATCGCCGTTGCGCATCGCGGGCTGATAGTCGGACGAAATCGCGAACAGATGCGGTTTCACGTCGATCAGCAGCTTTTCGGCATCAGCCAGATGCGCCGGGTCGATCGAATTGAAGCTGTGGCCAAAGTAGACCAGCGCATTGCCGATGGTGGTCAGCTGATAGTCGTGCACCATCACGCGGCCGGTCCACTGATCGCGGGCGCCGTCGAAAAAGGCCTTCCAGCTGTTCACAACGCCGCCGGTCTTGTCGGAGTTGAAGGCGATGCCGGTGGTGCCCCAGTTCTTCGGCACGGCGTAAACCTTGCCGCCAATGGTGCCCGCCTCCGAGAACCGCGGATCGAACGCGGCCGCGTCATAGTTGGGCAGTTTCGACAGGTCGAGCGGCTCGATCAGATCGGCATCGACATAGGTCGAAATCGCATAGTTGGTGGGCACGAACACGTCCCAGCCCGAACCGCCGGCCTGAATTTTCGCCAGCATTTCCTCGTTCGAGCCAAAGACATTGACCTGCGTGTAAACGCCGGTCTCTTCGGCGAACAGATCAAAGTTGGCCGGGTCGTGATAGTTCGGCCAGGTGGCCAGAACGGCGCGATTGCCAAGGTCCTGGGCGCGGGCGCGTCCGGGCATCAGCCCCGGAAGGACGCCGCCCATCACGGCCATCGCCGTGCCAAGCCCCGTCACCCCCAGAAAATGGCGCCGCGAGACAGAGCCCTTTTCATAGCGGCGCAGTTCCTCGATGAATTTCTTGCGCGAGATCGGCTGGTTATTGTCGGTCATTGCAATCTTCCCTGATTGGACATGGTGGAAAGGGCTCAGTCTTGCGCGGCCAGCACAAGACCCGAGCCCGTGGCCCAGTGGACATGGACGTTGGTGCCCACATCATACCCGCCCATGGCTCTTTCGGCCTGTCGCGAGGCATTGACCTGCAGCGTGCCGATCGCGTCGGCGTGCAGCAGGTATTCGGTGTGATCGCCCAGAAAGGTGCGATGCGTAATCCGTGCGGCCAGCGCCACGCGGCCTTCGGGCAGCGGCGCGTCGGGGGGCGCAAGGTTCAGAACCTCGGGGCGCACGGCCAGATCGACCGGGCCGGGCACGGCGGAGGATTCCGCGCGCACCAGAACCTGGGTGCCATCGGCCAGCGCCACCTGCGCAAGCCCGCCGTGCTGCGCCAGCAAGGTGCCGGTCAGGATATTGGCCTTGCCGACGAAATCGGCGACATAGCGGTTGGCGGGGCGATCATACAGGTCTTGCGGCGTGCCGACCTGCGCGATGCGGCCCTTGCCCATGATGCAGATCCGGTCAGACATGCTCAGCGCCTCTTCCTGATCGTGGGTGACCAGAACGAAGGTGATGCCCAGACTGCGCTGCAGATCCAGCAGTTCGCGCTGCATTTCGCCGCGCAGCTTGGCATCCAGCGCCGCCATCGGTTCGTCCAGCAGCAAGATCTTGGGCTCGTTCACGATGGCACGGGCGAGGGCCACGCGCTGTTGCTGCCCGCCCGACATTTCCCAGATCCGGCGCGGGCCAAAATCATCCAGCCGCACCGTGGCCAGCGCCTTGGCGACCTTGGCGGCAATTTCAGGTTTCGCCATGCGCGGGCGCACCTGCCGCAAGCCGTAGCCGACATTCTGCGCCACTGTCATATGCGGAAACAGCGCGTAATGCTGAAACACCATATTCACCGGGCGACGGTGCGCGGGCATGTTGCCCATGGCGTGACCGTCAATCATCACTTCGCCGTCGCTGGGGCTTTCGAACCCCGCCAGCATGCGCAGCGCGGTGGTCTTGCCGCACCCCGAAGGCCCAAGGAACGACAGAAACTCGCCGCGCCGGATGCGCAGGTTGATCCGGTCCGCCGCCAGAACCGAGCCGAAGCGCTTGCTGGTATTGACGAATTCGGCCACGGCATCTGTCGATCTTACAGTGTTGGACGATGCGCCCCGTGCGGTTGCGTGCTGTTCAGTCATGCTGCCCCTTGAGCTGACAATGTCGGATTTCATGCCAGTCCTGTTTCCTGTTGCCCTGACGGACCTATGCCGTATCTTTAGAAAACGGTAAGTAAATGCCGAATTGCTGTATATATCCCAAAGGGCATAGATGACGAAGAAAATTCAGATGTCGGATTGGTTTGCAGCCAGTGCAGAGGTGATGGACGCGCTTGGACAGGCAGAGTTCGCGCGGGTGCTGACCGGGGCGATGCGCCGCGTCGTGCCTTTTGAATTCACGGTGGTCTTTGCCTATTCCAGAGACAGGCGGCCCCTTGATTTGTATGATGATTTCCCAGATGCCAAGCGGCGCGTGATGGTTGATGACTATCAAGAGGGGCCCTATCTTCTGGACCCGCTGTATCAGCATTCGGCGGCGCCCACTGACTCGCGCGTGGTGCGGTTGCGCGATCTGGCGCCGGATCGTTTTTATCAGGGCGAATATTTTCGCAATTACTATGTGCAGACGGGTCTTGCCGAAGAAGTGGGCTTTATCGTCGGAATTGATGAAAACGTGAGCGTCGTGATATCGGCGATGCGGGCCAGCAAGGTGTTTTCCGCCCGTGACTTCCGCGATCTGGAAGAGATGTTTCCCTTCGTCGCGGCTGCGGCCCGGCGGCATTGGGCGGATCTGGGCACACAATTCTCGGATCGTCCACCCAGCACGCCGCCGCGCCTGCCGCAATTGATCGAGCAGGCCTTTCAGGGGTTTGGCCGCAACCTGCTGACCCCGCGCGAGGCGGAAATCGTCGAATATGTGTTGAAGGGGCATTCCGCCGAGGCGACGGGGGCGGCGCTGGGCATTTCGCCGGGCACGGTGCGCATTCATCGGCGCAATATCTATGCCAAGCTGCGCGTCAGTTCTCAGGGCGAGTTGTTTTCCAGCTTCATCGCCTCTTTGGCGGATCTGGGGTAGGGCCGTCGTGGCCTGCGTGTGATCGCCTGCGCCGGGGTCGAACAGACCGGCTGACAAGCCGGTCTGTTCCGCTTCGAAAGGGTTACTTGCCAGCGGCCTTGATGATCTCGATCGCCTGATTGGCCCAGTCTTCGCCCCCAATCTGGGCATAGAACTGGGGCCACAGCGCCTGTGCGGCGGCTTCCCATTTTTCTTCGTCGGTGGGTGCCCCGTGCAGGGTCATGCCTTTTTCGGTCAGCTCGGTTTTCGCCTGTTCCGTCAACTCGCCCGAGACCTGACGGCCGTAGTCCACCGCCTCGCGGCCTGCCCGCAGCAGCGCTTGCTGGATGTCCTCGGGGTATTTTTGGAACGCGCGTTCACTGATCAGCAGCGGACCCGTCCACATCATGTAGTGGATTTCGGTGATGTCGCTTTGCACTTCAAAGAAGCGCGACGAAATCGCCGTGGTATAGGGGTTTTCCTGACCGTCGATCACGCGCTGCTGCAGGGCGGGGAAGACCTCGGCCCAGTCCATCGGCAGGGGTTCGATCCCCCACGCCTGAAACGTCTTGATCGCGATGTCATTGGGCGAGACGCGGATTTTCAGACCTTTCAGATCGTCCAGCGTGGTCACCGGCTTGTTGGTCGTCAGAACGCGGAACCCTTTTTCCATCAGACCCAGCGCGCGCACGCCCGCCTCTTTGGTCAGGCGTTCATTGAGCGGGTCGATCAAGGCGTCCATTGCCTTGTGCGCCTGCTCGGTCGAGGTATAGGCGTAGGGCAGCATCAGCACACCAGCCGAGGGCGCAAGCGGCACCAGATTGCCCGTATACAGGATTTCCGCCTCGATGGAGCCCATCCGCAGAGCCTGCGCGACCTCGGACTCGGTGCCCAGCGAATTGCTCGGGAAGATCTGAACCTCGGCCTTGCCGTCGGTGTATTCTTTCACCAGCTCCTGAAACTTCACGGCCGTCAGGTGGGTCGGGTTGTTCTCGTTGTCGCCATGCGACAACCGAATGGTGTAGTCTTGCGCGAAGGCGGCAGGCGCCATCGCCAGACACAAAGCGGTCGCAACGATTGTATTTTTCAGCATGTTTTCCTCCTCTGGAAACGTTGGGTCGCGGTCAGTGCGCCAGGCCCATCAGCCGGGGCAGGAACAGCGACAATTGTGGAATGAAGGTCACCAGCAGCAGCACGACGATTTCTGCGGCGATCAGCGGCAGCGCGGCCTTGCTGACGCGTTCGACGCTTTCATTGCTGATCTCGCTGGCGACGAACAGGTTCACACCCAAGGGCGGCGTCGAATAGCCGATCTCGCAGGCGATGACGAACATGATGCCAAACTGAATCGGGTCGATCCCGGCGCTGACGGCAACCGGCAGCAGCAGCGGGGTCAGGATGATCAGTTGGGTCAACGTCTCCATCCACATGCCGACAAAGATCAGCAGCGCGATGATCAGCAGCACCAGCACCACCGGGTTGTCGAAGGTCGCGATCATGAAGCTGGAAAAGTCCTGCGGCACCTGAAAGATCGTCAGAACCCGCCCCAGCAGACGGCCGCTGACCAGCACGAACAGCACCACCCCCGTCAGCCGCACGGCATAGGACATCGAGTCGATGAACCCCGGCAGCGTGATCGAGCGATAGATGAAGATGCCGACGAACAGCGCGTAGAGCACGGCGACAATCGAGGCTTCGGTCACCGTGAAAATGCCGGTATAAATGCCGCCCAGAATGATGATCGGGGCAAGCAAGGCCCAGCGGGCTTCCCAGGCGGCGGCTCCGATCCGTTTCAGGCTGCGGCCTTCGGGATTGGCAATCGCATAACCGCGCTTGGCCGAGATATAGCGCGAGACGCTGGTCAGGGCGATGGCGAGCATCAGGCCGGGGATGACGCCTGCGATGAACAGGCCGGTGATCGAGACTTCGGCGGTGATGCCGTAGATGATCATCGGGATCGAGGGCGGGATGACGACACCGATGCCCCCCGCATTGGACGTGATCGCGGCGGCAAAGGATTTGTGGTAGCCTTCTTTGATCATCGTCGGGATCATGATGGAGCCGATGGCCGCCGCCGTTGCAGGCCCCGAACCCGAGATCGCGGCGAAGAACGTGCAGGCGACAATCGTCACACTCGCCAGCCCGCCGGGGGCCTTGCCGACGAGTGTCCGCGAAAACGCGATCAGCCGTTGCGTCAGGCCGCCCTTTTCCATCAGAACGCCCGCCAGCACGAACATCGGCACGGCGATAATCAAGAAGTCATTGACCGCCGAATAGGCCGCCTGAACGACGTAGGACAGCGGGATCCCGGCAACGACCATCCCCGCAATCGCCGCCAGCCCGATCGACACCGCGACCGGCACCCCGAGGATCAGGAAGACGAGAAAGGCAAGGGTCAGAACAATAGGTGCGCTCATGGTGGCCTCACTCGTCCATGCGGGTGTCGATGACACCCTCATCATTTTTCCAGCGCCGGACCATCACCTGAATGACCCGGATGCTGAGCAGGAAGAACCCCACGGGAACGATCATCTGGACCCAGGCGATATTGATGCCTGTGGTCTGCGACACCATCGGGAAGTCGAACATATCGACGATGTAGATCGTGCCGAACCACATCACGATGCCGTTGAAGCCCAGCCAGATCAGGTCTGCGAAGGTCAGCAGAACCTTCTGCGCGCGCGGCGGCAGGAACGCGATCTGAACCGAAACGCGGATGTGGCGATCCTTCTCTGCCGCGACCACGAAACCGAAATAGACCGCCCAGACGAAGGCAAAGCGCGACACCTCTTCGATCCAGGCGAAGGACCAGCCCAGGGCGTAGCGGCCAATCACCTGCATGCTCAGCAGCACCAGCACGAGGGTCATGAGCAAAACGCCCAGCCATTCTTCCACAGATCGTCCCTTAATCATGCCTAGCATAGTTCCTCCTCCGCATCCGAGCGGTTGCGCTGCGCCTCGATGATCTCGCGCGGGGTTCGGGTGTCGAGCATGGCGCACAGGGACACAAGGCGGTTGCGGAACTGCGCGTTCCGCCGCAGCGGGCAATCAAACAGATCAAGGCGCAGATAGCCCTGCACCAGTGCCGATGGATCGCCCTGTGCGGCACGATCAATCTCTTTGAAAACGGCGGCCAGCGGGTCATCCACCGGGATCGGCCGCCCCGCCGCATCGCGCCCGGTGTTATAGCGCATCCAGGCGGCGATGGTCAGCGCGTAAAGCCCGGCCTGCGGTCCGTCCAGATGGTGCTCGGCCGCCTCGACGATCCGCTGCCCCAGCTTGAATGAACTGTCGGTGCCGATCTGGGTCAGGGGGTGACGGATATGCGGGTTGCGCAGCCGCGCCATCGTGGCACGCGCATAGGCGTCCAGGTCCTCTCCCGGCGGACACTCCAGCGTCTGCGCCTGCGCTGTGCAAAACCGCGCGAGCCATACCCCCATCACCGGATCACTGGCCGCATCATAGCTGGTGGCAAACCCCGACAGCGCGCCCAGATGCGCAATCGCCGTCTGTGCGCCATTCAGGATCCGGTGTTTCATCCGTTCATAGGGGGCGACATCGGCGACGATCTGCACGCCCACCTTGTCAAGCGGCGGGATCGGCAGGGCGAAGCGATCCTCGATCACCCATTGCCCAAAAGGTTCGGCCACCACACCAAGGGCATCGGGTGCCCCGGCCAGATCGGCAATGGCCTGGGCCGCAGCCGGGTCCACACGGGGCACGATGCGATCCACCATCGACACCGGGAAGGTCACATTGGCGGCCATCCAGCCCGCCAGATCCGGCCAGGCCTCGGCGACATAGGCCGACAAGACGGCCTCCAGCAGACGCCCGTTGACGGGGATATTATCGCAGCTTGCCAGTGTAATACCCGGCAGTCCCGCGTCCCGGCGCCGCGCCAGTGCCAGCGCCAGCCAGCCAAGGGCGGTTTGCGGATGCAGTGGGTCGGCCAGATCCGAAGACATCGCATCCCGGTCAAGACGCTGCGTGCCCGGAACATGGCAATAGCCCTTTTCGGTCAGGGTCATCGTCACCAGTCGCAAGGCGGGATCGCACAGCATTGCAGGGTCGGGGCGGTCCAGAACCTCGCGGATCGCGGTGATCCGGCGCAGGTCTTGCGTGGTGCCGTCGCGCAGCAAGACGTGATAGGCGCCGCCCTGTGCGGCATGGGCCTGCCCGATCAACGGCGGGAACAGGCATACATCGCGGATCCCCGCTTCGGGGTGCCCGGCCCGGATCAACGCATCGGCATAGACCGCCTGATGCGCACGGTGGAAGGCCCCGGGGCTGAGATGCAAAATGCTGGGTGAGGTCATCCGCCTAGCCCTCAAAGCTCAGCAGGACCTTGACGTTTCGCGTCCGGTCCGCCGCCGCTGCAAAGGCGTCTTCGGCCTGATCCATGCCAAACCGCGCGGTGACAAAGGGTGCCAGATCCACCACACCCGTCGTGATTTGCCGAACGGCCTCGTCGAATTCACCAAGGAAGCGATAGGCCCCGATAAGTGTCGCCTCGCGGATCAAAAGCCCGGCAAGCGACAGCTTTGTTTCGGGGGGCAGGAACCCGACCTGAACGATCCGTCCGCGCGGGCGGATGCACCGGATCGCCATATCCAGTGCGGCGCCGACGCCCGACGCCTCCAGCACCACATCAACCTCGCCAATGGCGGTTTCCGCGGCGCGGCTTGCCTCGGCATCGCCAACCAGATGCGTCTCGGCGCCGGTCACATCGTGCACCCGGCGCAAGGCGGGCTCAGCGATGTCGGTCACGATCACGCGGCCCGCCCCGGCCTGCCGCGCGGCCACGGCCACAAGGCTGCCAATGGTGCCCGCGCCGGTCACCAGCACCGAAGCCCCCGCCGGGATCTGCGCAAGGGCCACAGCATGCAACGCGACCGCATAGGGCTCGCTCAGCGCCGCAAGCGCCAGATCGACGCCCTCAGGCAAGGGGATACATTGCGCGGCCAGAACCACGGGACGTTCGCAGAACCCGCCATGGGTATGCGGAAAATGCGCGGCACTGCCCATGAAACGCATGTTCCGGCACAGGTGGGTCAGCCCGGCCACGCATTGATCGCAGCGGCCACAGGGGCGCGACGGGTTGACCGCCACGGCCATCCCCGGGCGCAGGCCCACCACCCCCGGACCGACCTCGCGGATATAGCCGCTGAATTCGTGGCCCAGGATCATCGGTTCGCGCAGGATCGAATTCGCCACCCGGCCATGTTGGAAATAATGCAGGTCAGATCCGCAAATCCCGCCCCAGGCGAAGTCCAGTCGAACCTCTCCGGTCGTCAATTCGGGTTCCGCCCACGACTGGATGCAAAGATCCTTCGCGGCACGAATGACACAAGCGCGCATGGCGATTCCCCCTCCCGGATATCCCCCTCATTCGCGAGAGTGATAGAATGTATGTTCCATTTTATGCAAGAAGAAAATATACATTGCATTCAGCGTAGGCCATAGCCGCGCGGCGCACTGGTCAGCCATCTGCTCTGCGGATAGGCTCTGACCGCAAGATATAACGCCGGGACAGAAATTCGATGACTGCCAGAACCGACCGCCCTTCCAGCTATGACGAACTGTGCACCAGACTCGCGGCTGATCTTGATGCGATGCCCAAACGGCTTGCACAGACCGCCAGCTATCTGGTCGCCCATCCCGACGAGGTCGCGTTTGGCACGACGGCCAGTATCGCGGATCGGGCGGGTGTGCAGCCTTCCACCCTGATCCGGTTCGCCAAAGCCACCGGGTTCGAAGGTTTCAGCGACCTGCAATTGCTGTTCCGCGAACGGTTGCGCGACCGCAATCAATCCTATGACAGCCGCCTTGCGACGCTTGGGCAGGACGCAGAGCAACTGCCCGCGCATGCCGTTCTGAACGGGTTTATCGCGGCCGGGCAGGAATCGCTGGCCTGGTTGCAGCGGGATATGGACCTGGCCGAGTTTGATGCGGCGGCGGCCACATTGGCGCAGGCCAGCACGGTTTATCTGGTGGCCCGCCGCCGCGCCTTTCCGCCGTTGATTCACCTGCGCTATGCCTTCGCCAAGCTGGGTATCCGCAGCGAGATTTGCGGATCGGTCAACGGTATCGACAGTGATCTGCTGGCCTTTGCGGGGGCAGGGGATGCCGCAGTCCTTGTCAGTTTTGCGCCCTATACTGCCCAGACAGTCGAAGCCGCAGACCAATTGCGGGCGCAGAATGTGCCGATTGTCGCAATCACCGATTCCCGTCTGTCGCCGCTGTGCACCGGGGCTGCGGCACGGCTGTTGCTGAGCGAAGCAGACTATGCCGGGTTTCGCACCTCGACGGCGGTGATGACGCTTGTCATGGCCCTCAGCGTCGCTGCGGCAGAGCATCGCCGCCTTGGCCGGGGGGGCGCCTAGTCATCATTTTGGAATAAATATTCCGCATTGACATTTTTTTAGAACCATAGTTTCACATTGACCATT
The DNA here is from genome assembly GCA_028749255.1 of Paracoccaceae bacterium. Taxonomy (GTDB): domain Bacteria; phylum Pseudomonadota; class Alphaproteobacteria; order Rhodobacterales; family Rhodobacteraceae; genus Rhodobacter. The sequence goes on from JAQTYE010000120.1 coordinate 10,207, forward strand.
CCGCCCGATACAGCCGCGATCTGGGCGAAAGGGACGATGGCGATGGGGAGACGCGCTGACATGAGCAAAACGCTTGATGTGATTACGATTGGCCGCAGTTCGGTCGATCTGTACGGGGCGCAAATCGGTGGACGGCTCGAAGATATGGGGTCATTCGCAAAATATATTGGCGGATCGCCGACGAATATCGCCTGTGGAACCGCGCGTCTGGGGCTGAAATCCGCGGTCATTACCAAGGTCGGCAATGAACACATGGGCCGCTTCATTCGCGAACAGTTGGTGCGCGAAGGCGTTGATGTGCGCGGGGTCGCAACCGACCCGGAACGGCTGACCGCGCTTGTCGTGCTTGGCATTCGCGACGAGACCAGCTTTCCGTTGATCTTCTATCGCGAGAACTGCGCCGACATGGCGCTGTCCGAGGAGGACATCGAGGAAAGCTTCATCCAGCAGGCGCGGGCGGTGCTGGCCACCGGCACACATCTGAGCCACCCACGCACCGAGGCTGCCGTGCTCAAGGCGCTGGATCTGGCGCGCAAGCATGGCGCGCAGACCGCGCTTGATATTGATTACCGCCCGAATCTGTGGGGCGTCGCAGGCCATGGCGATGGCGAAAGCCGCTTTGTCGAAAGCGCGCAGGTGACGGCGAAGCTGCAGGGCACGTTACACCTTTTCGACCTGATCGTCGGCACCGAAGAAGAATTCCACATCGCAGGCGGAACCACCGATACGCTTGCGGCGCTGCGTGCGGTGCGTAAGGTTTCCAGTGCCACGTTGGTCTGCAAGCGCGGCGCAAAAGGCGCGGTGGCGTTCGAGGGCGCGATCCCCGACAGTTTGGATGACGGGCAAACCGGCCCGGGCTTCCCGATCGAGGTCTTCAACGTTCTGGGGGCGGGTGACGGCTTTTTCTCGGGGCTGCTGAAGGGGTGGCTGGACGGCGCCGACTGGCCGACTGCGCTGAAATATGCCAATGCCTGCGGCGCCTTCGCGGTCAGCCGCCATGGCTGCACCCCCGCTTATCCAAGCCTTGCAGAGATGGACTTCTTTCTTGAGCGCGGTGTGCTCCGCGCCGATCTGCGCAACGACGCCGCGTTAGAGCAGATCCACTGGGCGACCAACCGTCAGGGCCGGATGGGCGGCGATTGGTCAACGATGCGCGTCTTTGCCTTCGATCACCGGAGTCAGCTGGAGCAGATGGATGGCTATACGCCCGCCAAGGGCGGCGCCTTCAAAGAATTGTGCCTGCAAGCGGCGCTGAAGGTTGCGGATGGTCAGCCGGGCTATGGCATTTTGTGCGACAACCGCATCGGCCGCACCGCATTGCACGCGGCCAGCGGATCGGGGTTGTGGATCGGTCGG